>JAJOIN010000031.1 GCA_021209335.1 Aeromonadaceae bacterium | reverse complement strand
CCTTGGCGCTACAGGCCAGGGCACCGCAGCGCTGGGCTTGTTGCAATATGGGTTCGAGCCGCGACCAGTCAGGCTGCTCGCCCGCCTGGGCCAGCCCCGCCAGCAGACCGGCAACGAAGGCGTCGCCGGCCCCCGTGGTGTCTACCGGCTGGATGGGCTGGGTCGCCAGCCGGTGAAGCTGTCCCTGATGACAGGCCAGCAGGCCGTCGCCACCCAGGGTGATCACCAGCAGCTCCAGCCCGAAGCGCGCCACCAGCTGGCGCGCGCCGGCCTCCAGCGCTACCGGGCCGCACAGATAGTGCAGCTCCTCTTGGGAGAGCTTGACCACCTGGGCCAGAGCCAGCGCCCGTTCCAGGCAAGGCCGGAGCTCGGCTGGATCGGCCCAGACGTCTTCACGGATATTGGGATCGAAGCTCACGCGACCACCGGCGGCGTGCACGGCGGCCATGGCAGCAAAGGTGGTGCTGCGCACCGGTTCCCGTGCCAGTGCCAACGAGCAGCAGTGCAACCAGTCACCGGCGGCAAACTCGGGTAATTCGTCGGCGGTGAGAAACAGATCGGCACTGGGATTGACCAAGAAGGTGAAGCTGCGCTCGCCCTGATCGTCCAGATCCACGAGGACGGTGGAGGTGTGGTGGTCTGGATCGGCAAACAGGTGGGCCGTGTCGACCCCCTCGTTCTCCAGCACCTGGCGCAGGAAGCGGCCGAAGGGATCCTGGCCGACGCGGCCGATGAAGCGACTGTGGCCGCCCAACCGGCTGACCCCGACCGCCACGTTGGCCGGGGCGCCGCCAGGGCATTTAAGATAGCGTCCGTCGCTGTCGGGCACGAGATCGATCACCGCATCCCCCAGCACCCAGATGGTGTCTTGCATGTTGGCTCCTCACTGTGCAATTTTCCCAAAGATAGCTAAATCGGTTTAGCGAATCATCTTTTCTTGCGGAAAGCTGCGCTTGCTGTGATCTGCCTCACGCCCTGGGGGCCGCTGTCGGGAGTGTTTGGGCAGGGTCTTGGGTGGGCTTCATACTCATAACGAATTTAGTCCTGTCGCCAAGGAGCCGCCATGATACGTGCCGCCAAACCCGAGGATGCCGAAGCCTTAAGCCAGATCTACCATGCCTATCACTCTCAAAGCGGCGGGGGATGGGAGCGGGAACCCCTGGCACCGGCGCACATGGCCGCGCAGATTGCCGACTGGACGCCACATCTGCCCTGGCTGCTGTACTGTGAGTCCAATCAGCCGCTGGGCTATGCCTGTGCCATGCCCTGGCGGGCGCAGGCGGCTTTTCGTTACACGGTGGAGACCTGTGTCTATCTGGATGCGTCGGTGCGGGGGCAGAATCTGGGTACTCAGCTTTATCGCGCCCTGATCAGCCAGCTGCGGGAGCAGCAATTTCATCAGGCATTGGCGGCCATAGCGCTGCCCAATGCGGCCAGCATACGCCTGCATGAAAAGCTGGGGTTTCGTAAGGTGGCCCATTTCAACGAGGTGGGCTGCCAAAGCGATCGCTGGATCAACCTGGGCTACTGGCAACTGCAGCTGGCCCGCTTTGCGCCACAGGCGGCCCCTTAGCGCAATCGTTTGCTGCGTTTGACTCCGTCCGCACTTTTGCTTTGGCCCGTGCTGGGGCCCTGCTATACAATGTTCGCCCTTTAATAGCGTGCAGGGGCCGCGGACGGTCGCCTTATTGCGGGAAGTATGCAGTCATGATCCCAAGACTTTCTCTTCAGGATGGAATCAAGCCTCAGTATCAGGCCTTTGTGACGGCGCTGGAGCGTGCCGGGTTTGTCGGTGATATCGAGACCGCCTACGCCAGCCGTCTGGTGGTTGCGACAGACAACAGCGTGTACCAGTGGCTGCCCCAGGCCGTGGTGTTTCCCAAGGACACCCAGGATCTGGCCCGGCTGATGACCTTGGCCAGTCAACCCGAGCATGCCCAGATCCAGTTTTCTCCCCGTGGTGGTGGTACCGGCACCAACGGCCAGTCCCTGAACGATGGCATCATAGTGGATCTCTCGCGCCACATGACGGCCCTGCTGAGCCTGGATGCTGAAGCCCGTACCGTGCGGGTGCAGGCCGGCTTGGTCAAAGACAAGCTCAATCAGGCGTTGAAGCCCCATGGCCTCTTCTTCTCGCCGGAACTCTCCACCAGCAACCGCGCCACCATCGGCGGCATGATCAATACCGATGCCTCCGGCCAGGGCTCCCTGGTCTATGGCAAGACCTCGGATCATGTGCTGGCGGTCACCGCCGTGCTGATGGATGGCACCGTGCTCGAATGCGGTCCGCTGCGCGGTGACGCCCTGGCGGCCAAGCTGGCCCAGGACGATAGGGAAGGGGAGATCTACCGCCAGGTGCTGGCCTCGGTGGAGGGCAAGCGCGCCGAGATCGACGCCACCTTCCCGCCCTTGACCCGCTTCCTCACCGGCTATGACCTCAAGCATGCCTATCTGCCCGCCGAGGGCGAGCTGCCCCGCGGCCTGGATCTCTCCCGCCTGCTGTGCGGCTCCGAAGGCACCTTGGCCTACATCACAGAGGCCACCCTGGATCTGACCCCCATCCCCAGCCTGCGCACCCTGGTGAACGTCAAGTACCAGAGCTTCGAGGCGGCCCTGCGCCATGCCAATGTCATGGTGGCCGCCGAGGCGCTGTCGGTGGAGACGGTGGACTCCAAGGTGCTGAACCTGGCCCGTGGCGACATCATCTGGCACTCGGTGAAGGATCTGATCGCCGACGTGCCAGGGCAGGCGATGCAGGGCATCAACATCGTCGAGTTTGCCGGTGACGACGCGGCCGAGCAGCAGCGTAAGGTGGCGGCCCTGTGCGCCCGTCTGGATGCGCAGATGGCGGCCGGCGAGGCCGGGGTCATCGGTTATCAGTGCTGTGACGATCTGGCCAGCGTGGAGGCCATCTACGGCATGCGCAAGAAGGCGGTGGGCCTGCTGGGCAATACCGCCGGTCGCGCCAAGCCGGTGGCCTTCACCGAAGACACAGCGGTACCGCCTGAGCACCTGGCGGATTACATCATGGAGTTCCGCGCCCTGCTGGATGCCCATGGCCTGCACTACGGCATGTTCGGTCACGTGGACTGCGGCGTGCTGCACGTGCGGCCGGCGCTGGATCTGTGCGATCCCGAGCAGGAGGTGACCCTGCGCAAGATCTCCGATCAGGTGGTGGCCCTCACCGCCAAGTACGGTGGTCTGATGTGGGGTGAGCACGGCCGGGGGTTTCGTTCCGAGTACGGTCCGGCCTATTTCGGCGACAGCCTGTTTGCCGAGCTGCGCAAGATCAAGGGCGCCTTCGACCCGGACAACCGTCTGAACCCGGGCAAGATCTGCACGCCCTTGGCCAGCGACGCCGAGCTGGTATCGGTGGATGCGGTGAAGCGCGGCCACTTCGATCGCCAGATCCCCCTGGTAGTGCGCGACAGTTTCCGCGAAGCCATGGAGTGCAACGGCAACGGCCTGTGCTTCACCTTCGAGCAGCACTCGCCCATGTGTCCCAGCTTCAAGCTCACCGGGGATCGCATCCACTCGCCCAAGGGGCGGGCCGGTCTGATGCGCGAATGGCTGCGCCAGTTGGAGAATCAGGGCGTCAACGTACTCAGCGAAGAGGCGGATGCCCAGCTGGCCGGCGGCCTGCGCTGGAAGGAGCTGGTGGACAAGGTGAAGAACACCCTGGCCCGCCGTCGCGGCCAGTACGACTTCTCCCACGAGGTGATGGAGGCCATGCAAGGCTGCCTGGCGTGTAAGGCCTGCTCCAGCCAGTGTCCCATCAAGGTGGACGTGCCGGCCTTCCGCGCCCGCTTCATGCAGCTGTATCACCAGCGCTATCTGCGTCCCGTGAAGGACTACTTCGTCGCCACCGTGGAGTCTTACGCCCCCCTGATGGCCAAGGCGCCGGGGGTGGTGAACTTCTTCTTGCAGCAGCAGTGGGTGCAGGATGTTACCGCCAAGACAGTCGGCATGGTGGACGTACCCCTGCTGAGCCAGCCGACCCTCAAGCAGTCATTGGCCGGCCACGATGCCCGCCTGTTCGATCTGGCCAAGCTGGAGGCCATGAGCCCGGCCCAGCGCAGCAAGGTGGTGCTGGTGGTGCAGGATCCCTTCACCTCCTACTACGATGCCCCCGTGGTGCGGGATCTGGTGCTGCTGATCGAAAAGCTGGGCTATCAGCCCCTGCTGATGCCCTTCAAGCCCAACGGCAAGCCCCAGCATATCAAGGGCTTTCTGCGCGCCTTCGCCAAGACCGCCGCCAATGCGGCCCAACTGCTCAATCGCCTGCATCACCTGGGGATCCCCATGGTGGGGCCGGATCCGGCCATGGTGCTGTGCTACCGTGACGAATATGCCCGCGCCCTGGGCGATGCCCGGGGTGACTTCCAGGTGTTGCTGCCCCAGGAGTGGCTCAAGGGGGCCATCCACGCCATTCCGCAGCGACCGCTGGGCCGCTTTGAACCCTATCACCTGTTTGGTCACTGTACCGAGAAGACAGCGGTGCCCGCCAGCCATGGCGATTGGGCCAAGCTGTTCGAGCACCTGGGAGCCGAACTCAAGCCGGTGGCGGTGGGCTGTTGCGGCATGGCCGGCACCTACGGACACGATGCCGGTCACCTGGAGGACTCCAAGGCCATCTATGCCATGAGCTGGCAGCAGGCACTGGCGGTGCGGCCCAAGCAGCGCTGCCTGGCGACGGGCTACTCCTGTCGCAGCCAGGTCAAGCGGATGGAGGGAGAGAAGCTCAAACACCCGTTGCAGGCTCTGCTGGGGCTGTTGTAAGACCCAAGGCGCGGTGACCGCGCCTTTTTTCTGCCCTATCGCCTTGCACTCGGAACGCCCCGGGAGTAGTCATAAGGCTTTGTTGCTCTCGGAGACATGACGTTGCATTGGTCTGCCGCCCGCTTTGCCTTGCGTTCACTGCACCAACTGCTGATCCCCCAATTGACCCTGGTCCCTGGACAATGCTGGGCCTTTGTCGGTGCCAATGGCAGCGGCAAGACGGCCCTGGCCCAGGCGCTGTGCGGCGAGTTGCCATTGCTGGCGGGTGAGGCGCCGGCGGCACCCGAGGCGCTGCGCTTAAGCTTCGAGCAGCAGCAGGCCTTGGTCGATCAGGACTGGCAGCGCCGCAACACCGATATGCTGGCCGACGGGGAGGAGGCGGGCTGGCTGGCCGGGGAGCTGTTGCCAGTGGCGGCCGTTCAGACTTCCCAGGGGCAGCGGCTGTTGGCGGAACTGGGTCTCTTGCCGCTGCTGGCGCGTCCGTTTCGAGTGCTCTCCAGCGGCGAGGGGCGCAAGTTGCTGTTGGCTCGCGCCCTGCTGCAGGCGCCTCGTTGGTTGGTACTGGACGAGCCCTTTGACGGCCTGGATGCCCAGGCCCGTCGCGAGTTGACCGAGCGGCTGCAGTCTCTGCACCGACAAGGGCAGGGGCTGGTTCTGATCCTCAATCGCTTTGACGAGGTGCCGCCTTGTGCCAGTCATCTGGGGCTGCTGGGGGATAACCAACTGTTGCTGACGGGCGAGCGGGCGGAGGTGATGGCCTCGGCCGCGGTGCAGCAATGGCAGGCCCTCGCCCGTCAGGCTCCGGCGCCCCTGCCTCCGCCGGTCCAGCCGCCGACTGAACCTGGTTTGCCCTTGGTACGGGTGTGCCAATTGACCATAGCGTATGAGGATCGCAAGGTGATCGACGGCCTCGACTGGGAGCTGGCACCCGGACAGCACTGGCAGATCAGCGGGCCCAATGGTGCCGGTAAGTCCACCCTGCTGTCGGTGATCACGGGGGATCATCCCCAGGGCTACTGTAATCAGGTCACCCTGTTTGGTCGGCGGCGAGGCAGCGGCGAGAGTATCTGGGACATCAAGCGCCACATCGGCCTGGTGAGTCCGGCGTTGCACCTGGAATATCGGGTGCCGACCACCCCGGAGGCGGTGATCTTGTCGGGCTTTTATGACTCGATTGGTCTGTATCAGCCCCCAGGCGATCGCGAGCTGGCTCTGACCCGCCAGTGGTTGGCCCGCCTAGGCCTGGCTGAGCAGGCACGGCGCCCCTTTCACAGCCTGTCGTTTGGTCAGCAGCGGCTGCTGCTGATTGCCCGGGCTCTGGTTAAGCAGCCACGCTTGCTGATCCTGGATGAGCCCCTGCAAGGCCTGGATGCCATCAATCGGCATCTGGTACGCCATTGGGTAGCCGATCTGATGACCAGGGGCCTCAGCCAGGTGCTGTTTGTTTCCCATCACATCGAGGATGCGCCGGCTGGCATCACCCACAGATTGTGCTTCGAATCGGACGGGCAGGGCGGCTATGTTTATCGGCAACAGGCGCTGAGCGCCAAGGGTTGAATCGTCATCAAGCAGTGATAAAAGGAGTGTGCATGGCCATCTGGCAGCGTGATGTTACCCTGGAGGGGCTCAACGCCGGCTCCGCCAATACCCTAGTGGCCCATCTGGGAATACGCTATACCGAAATAACCGATGACTGCCTGGTGGGGATCATGCCGGTGGGTCCACAGGTGCATCAGCCCATGGGACTGCTGCATGGTGGTGCGTCCGTGGTGCTGGCCGAGACCCTGGGCTCGGTGGCGGGCAATCTGGCGGTGCCGCGCACGCATTGCTGTGTGGGGCTGGAGATCAATGCCAATCATGTCCGCGCCATCCGCGAGGGGACAGTGACCGGCATCGCCTCCCCCTTGCACCTGGGCGCCACCACCCAGGTGTGGCAGATCCGATTGGAAGATGAGGCGCGTCGGCTCATCTGCATCAGCCGGTTGACCCTGGCCGTACTGAAGAACAAACCAAAACGCTGAGATTGATGTCACATTTTTAACGACAAGGCGGGGGGTTATGGTTATAATCGCCCCCCTTTTTCGGGCCAGCCAGCGACTCCAGATGATTTTCTGCCGCTACAGCGCCCGCCCCATGACACTGTCTAACGGAAGAAAATATGTCTGAGAACGATACCCTGCCCAGCTTTGACCAACTGGGTCTGGCCGAACCTATCCTGCGCGCCCTCAATGATGTGGGCTACGAGACCCCGTCCCCCATTCAGGCCGCCGCCATCCCGCCTTTGCTGGAAGGGCGTGACCTGCTGGGCCAAGCCCAGACGGGCACCGGTAAGACGGCGGCCTTTGCCCTGCCGCTCATCTCCCGTCTGAACGCCAGTGACACCGCCACCCAGGTGCTGGTGCTGGCGCCGACCCGGGAGCTGGCCATTCAGGTGGCCGAGGCGTGCCAAAGCTATGCCAAGTACCTGCCGGACTTCCATGTGCTGCCCATCTACGGCGGTTCCTCCTACGACACCCAGCTGCGTGCCTTAAAGCGCGGTGCCCAGGTGGTGGTGGGGACCCCTGGCCGGGTGATGGACATGATGCGCCGCGGCAAGCTGGACTTGTCCGCCCTGCGCGCCCTGGTACTGGATGAAGCCGACGAGATGCTGCGCATGGGCTTTATCGATGATGTGGAGTGGATCATTGAGCAGTGCCCCTTCGATCGGCAGATTGCCCTGTTCTCCGCCACCATGCCCGATGTGATCCGCCGTGTGGCTCATCGCCACCTGCAGGAGCCCAAGGAGGTGAAGATCGCCGCCAAGACCACCACGGCGGCCACAGTGCGTCAGCGCTACTGGATGGTCTCAGGTCTGCACAAGCTGGACGCCATGACCCGTCTGCTGGAAGTGGAGCCTTACGATGCCCTGTTGGCCTTCGTGCGTACCAAGACAGCAGCCGAAGAGCTGGCCACCAAGCTGGCCGCCCGAGGCCACGCCTGCGAGGCGCTGCACGGTGATATCCCGCAGAAGCTGCGTGAGCGTACCGTAGAGAAGCTCAAAAACGGCCAGCTGGACATACTGGTGGCCACTGACGTGGTGGCTCGCGGGCTGGACGTGGAGCGGATCACTCACGTGGTGAACTACGACATTCCCTACGACACCGAATCTTATGTACACCGGATCGGTCGTACCGGGCGTGCCGGTCGTAGCGGGGATGCCATCTTGTTTGTGGCGCCCCGTGAGCGCCGCATGCTGCGTGCCATTGAGCACACCACCCGTCAGCCCATCGAGCCGATGCACATGCCCACGGCCCAGGACATCAACCGTCACCGCATGGAGCAGTTCAAGCAGCAGATCCGCGAGACCCTGCTGTCGGACGACCTGGAACAGTATCAGGAAGTGGTGGCTGAATTCTTGCAAGATGACACCACGGATCCGCTGGATCTGTGTGCCGCCCTGGCCAAGATGGTGAAGGGGGACGAACCCCTGTTCATGGACGAAAACCAACCCGAGCCGGCCCAGCGCAACATGGACGATCGCCGGGAGCGCAATAGCGAGCGCGGCTTTGACCGCGACGAGCGCCATGAGCGCCGTGAGCGCAAGCAGCCCAGCACGGGCCCGCGTCCGCTCAAGGATCACCCTGAGGTCAGCACGGTGCGCTACCGTGTCGAAGTCGGTTACGAGCACGGTGTCAAGCCCGGCCAGATCGTCGGTGCCATCGCCAACGAAGCGGACATCGACAGCTCCTACATCGGCCATATCGAGATCTTCGACACCTGCACTACCGTGGATCTGCCCGAGGGCATGCCTGAAGATGTGATGGATGTGCTGAAGAAGGCCCGGGTCTGTGGCCGTCCGCTGGAGATCAGCGTCTTCACCGGCGAGCTGCCCCAGCGCAGTGAGCGCCGTGGCAAACCGTTTGGCGGCAAGCCCTTCGGCGGCAAGTCGTTTGGCGGTGAGGGGCGCGGCCGGGGTGAAGGACGCGATCGTCCCTTTGGCAACGACCGGGGCGACTTCAAGCGGGGTCCGCGCAAGTTTGATAAGGGCGGCCGTAACGACCGTTAAGCCTTTTGGCCAGATAAGAGCCCCCGCTTGCCGGGGGCTTTTTTGTTTTGAGTCTTGAACCGCTGTTCTAATAACTTGAAATAAAAGCGTTTTACTGCACTTTTGCCATTTATGGGATGTCCCATAATGATGAATGAAGTCTCGCCTGCCTTCGCCATGGGCGGAGTGGGAGAGGGCGCAACTTAAGGAGCAACGCATCATGAGTCACACCGTATTTCATCTAGGTTTGCAGCAAGCCGATCTGGCCGGGGCTAGCCTGGCCATAGTGCCCGGGGATCCGGAGCGGGTGAAGCGCATCGCGCAGCGGATGGACAAGCCACGCTTTCTGGCCAGCCATCGTGAGTTCACCAGCTATCTGGCGGAACTGTCTGGGGTGCCTGTGGTGATCTGCTCTACCGGCATCGGCGGGCCCTCCACCTCCATCGCGGTGGAAGAGCTGGCCCAGCTGGGTGTTCGCACCTTCCTGCGGGTGGGTACCACAGGGGCCATTCAGCCCCATGTGGCGGTGGGGGATGTGATCGTCACCACGGCATCGGTGCGCCTGGATGGAGCCAGTTTGCATTTTGCCCCCTTGGAGTTTCCGGCCGTGGCAGATTTTGCCTGCACCACGGCGCTGGTTGCCGCCGCGCGAGCGGCAGGGCGGGAGCCTCATGTGGGTGTGACTGCCTCGTCAGACACCTTCTATCCGGGCCAGGAGCGCTATGACACCTTCTCTGGTCGGGTGACCCGGCGGTTTGCCGGCTCCATGGCACAGTGGCAGGCCATGGGCGTGCTCAACTATGAGATGGAATCGGCGACGCTACTGACCATGTGTGCCAGTCAGGGACTCAGAGCTGGCTGTGTGGCCGGGGTGATCGTCAATCGGACCGGTCAGGAGATCCCGGATGCGGCGACCCTGGCCCAGACCGAAGGCGATGCAGTGGCCATCGTCATCGCGGCGGCCCGTCAACTGGTGACCGGCGCGGCCTAAGGCCAGCCGTCATCTGCCAATCCAAAAAAACAGGGTGCAGTGCGCACCCTGTTTTTTTATGACTGTTGTCCGATCGATCATGCCAATCACGCTGACATCTGCCGCCGGACTTTATACCGGATTATCCGCCAGGCTAGGCCTGGGCCAGCAGCTCGCGAGCATTGGCCAGGGTGTTGTCGGTGATCTGATCGCCGCCCAGCAGGCGGGCCAGCTCACCCAGCCGGCCACTGAGGTCCAGGGCGGCCATGCTGGTTTGGGTCTGCTCGCCATCGTGCTGTTTGGCGACCAGGAAGTGGTGATGTCCCTGGCCGGCCACCTGGGGCAGGTGGGTGACCACCAGCACCTGGGTCGATTGGCCCAACTGGCGCAGCAGCCTTCCCACCACGGCGGCGGTGGGGCCGCTGATCCCCACATCTACCTCATCAAAAATCAGACTGGGGGTGGCGATGCGCTCGGCGGTGATCACCTGGATGGCGAGACTGATGCGGGATAGCTCGCCGCCAGAGGCCACCTTGGCCAGGGCTTGCAGCGGTTGTCCCGGGTTGGTGGTCACCAAAAACTGCACCAGATCCTGGCCCAGTGGGCTGGGCTGACGGTCGGTCGCCGGGCCGATGTCAATGACGAGGCGGCCTTGGGGCATGTTGAGCTGCTGCATGTGGCTACTTATCTGCTCACCCAACTGTTGGGCATAGCGGCTACGACTGGCACTGAGGCGATCGGCGGCCGTCTGGTAGGCACTCAGACTGGCCTGTAGGCTGGCTTGTAGACTGTCTAGCTGCTCATCACAGGCCAGCAACCCCGTCAGTTCGGCCTGCAAGCTGGCATGGTGGGCCACCAGTTCGGTGGGCTTGATCTGGTGCTTGCGCGCCAGATCCAGACACTTGCCCAGGCGACTTTCCAACTGCGCAAAACGCTCGGGATCTGGCTCCAGCCGATCCAGATAGTGACGCAGCTCGTCGTAGCCTTCATCCAGTTGGATCTGGGCCTCCTGCAGCAGCCCCAGGGCCGGCTGCAGGGCCGGATCCAGGCTCTGCATCTGCTCCAGGCGACGGATGAGGGTCTTGAGCTGACCTAAAACCGTGTATTCATCATTGTCGTGCAGGCCATCCAGACAGTACTGACAGTCCGCCACCAGGGCACCGCTGTTGGCCAGGCGGCTGTGCTCCGCCTCGATGGTGGCGAATTCCCCCTCCTGCAGGGCAAACTCGTCCAGCTCCTGCACCTGATACTCCAACAGCTGACGGCGGGCCTGCCGCTGTTCGGCCTCCTGCTGCAGGCGCAGCAGCGTCTGTTGTTGTTGGCGCCAGCTCTGGTGATGCTGGCGCACCTCCTCCAGCAGGCTGGTGTGGGCGGCATAAGCATCCAGAATGGCCAACTGCTGCTCGGGCCGCATCAGTAGCTGGTGGGCGTGTTGGCCGTGGATGTTGATCAGCAGCTGACCCAGGGCCTTGAGTTGTGCCAGCGGCACCGGGGTGCCATTGATGTAGGCTCGGGAGCGGCCCTCGGCGGTGATCACCCGCCGCAGCAGACACTCGTCCTCCGTCTCCAGCTCCTGCTGTTGCAACCAGCGGCGAGCCGGCGGGTTGCGCTGCAGGTTGAAACGGGCGCTGATTTCCGTCTTGTCGCATCCTGGCCGTATCATGCTGGCCTCGGCCCTGCCCCCCAGGGCCAGCCCCAGGGCATCGATGGCGATGGATTTACCGGCACCGGTTTCCCCCGTGATGCTGGTCATGCCGGCTTGCAGATCCAGCTCGAGGAATTTGACGATGGCGAAGTTATGGATGGTGAGTTGAGTCAGCATGCGGCACCTGCGAACAATACTGTATTGATAAACAGTATATACTGTTTATCAATACAGTAAAGTGCGAAAAGTGCACAACGCCTGGCCGGCTAGAAAAGCTTGCTGCCCCAGCCAAGCTTGCTACGCAGGACGTTGAAATAGCTGTGATTCTCCGGGTGAAGCAACCGCAGCCTATGGGGGGCCTTGGCGATCTGTATCTCATCGCCTGGGTTGACCGCCAGGTTGACATGACCGTCGCAGCTGAGCAGCAACTGCTCGGCTTGATCATCGGGTGAGACCACGAGTTTTACCTGGCTGTCGGCATCGATGACGATGGGGCGGCAGCTCAAGGTGTGGGGAAACATGGGCACCAATGAGAGGGCATTGAGTCCGGGGGTGAGGATGGGGCCGCCGGCGGAGAGGGCATAGGCGGTGGAGCCGGTGGGGGTGGCGACTATGATGCCGTCTGCCCGTTGGCTGTACATGAAGTTGTCATCTATGTAGACCGCAAAATCAATCATGTGGGCCACCTTGCCCGGATGCAGCACCACTTCGTTGAGGGCTGTGTTGGCCGCCTTGCGTTCACCATGGCGATGAACAGAGGCCTCCAGCAAGAAGCGGTATTCGGTCTGGAAGTGCCCTTGCAGCACCTGACTCAAGGGCTCGGCAAAGTCTTGGGGCGTGAGATCGGTCAAAAAGCCCAGATTGCCTCGGTTTACCCCCAGCACAGCCACATCAAAGCGCGCTAATACCCGGGCGGCGCCCAGCATGTTGCCATCCCCCCCTACCACGATCGCCAGATCCGCTTCTTCACCCAGCTGCACCAGATCCCGTGCGCAAGCGGGATCGACATCCAGCTGGCGGGCCACGCGACTCTCTAGCAGTACGGCATAATCCAGCGCGCGCAGGTAATCGAACAGGGCCTGCAGTGTCTCGTTGGTACCGGCATGTTGGGGCTTACCGATGAGGGCGATGGTGTTAAAGGCTTGAGCCATAATGCAATGCTCGCAAAACCAGTGGGGCTCCAGTATAGCGCCAAAGGCCGATACCACCGCAAGCCTGCTGCAAACGCTGCGGATTTTCGCCCTGGCCTTGAAAGCGCGATCTTCATCCCCATAATAGCTGCAACTTGAAATAGGTAAGTGGGAGTCATCATGAACAATCAGGACCAAACGATGGAGCAACAGCCGGCGCAAGCCGAACTGGAGCAGGCCGAACAGGCGCTGCCGGAGGTAGAGTTTGATATGCAGGCGTTGCTGGAGAAGCTCGAAGCCGCCGAAGCCGCTGCCGCCGAAGAGCGGGACCGTGCCGTGCGGGCGGTGGCCGAGATGGAGAACATTCGTCGCCGTGCCGCCCAGGATGTGGAGAAGGCGCACAAGTTTGCCCTGGAGAAGTTTGTCGGTGAATTGCTGCCGGTGATCGACAACCTGGAGCGGGCCCTGGAGGCGGGTGATCAGGCCAATGAGCTGCTCAAGCCCTTGCTCGAAGGGGTGGAGCTCACCTTGCAGTCCATGCAGAACTCGGTGGCCAAATTTGGCGTGCAGGCGATCAACCCTCAAGGGCAGCCATTTGATCCCAACCAGCATCAGGCCATGAGTCTGATCGAAAATGCCGAGGTGGCTCCCAACACCGTCATCGCTGTGATGCAAAAGGGCTACGAGCTCAATGGTCGCGTGGTGCGGCCGGCCATGGTGATGGTGGCCAAGGCCCCCAGTGTCGACACCCAGGCATAAGTTTTTTTAGCCCTGGGGCTTGAAGGGGTAAAAGATACCCCCATATAGCAAGCAAGGCCGGGTGACAGCGCCAATGAGACAGCGCCGGATGTCACCGCCACAGTGCAACTGCGAATCCAGCAAAAGAATTTCGGAGACTAGAAATGGGTAAAATCATCGGTATTGACCTGGGTACGACCAACTCCTGCGTGGCCATTCTGGACGGGGACCATGCCCGTGTTATCGAGAACGCCGAAGGGGACCGCACCACACCGTCAATCATCGCCTATGCCGATGACGGTGAAATTCTGGTGGGGCAGCCGGCCAAGCGGCAGGCGGTCACCAACCCCAAGAACACCCTGTATGCCATCAAGCGGCTGATCGGTCGTCGTTATGAAGACGAAGAAGTGCAGCGCGATATCGGCATCATGCCGTTCACCATCACCCGCGCTGATAACGGTGACGCCTGGGTTGAGGTGAAGGGTAAGCGGATGGCTCCGCCGCAGATCTCTGCCGAAGTGCTCAAGAAGATGAAGAAGACCGCCGAGGACTTCCTGGGCGAGCCGGTGACCGAAGCCGTCATTACCGTACCGGCCTACTTCAACGACGCCCAACGTCAGGCCACCAAGGATGCTGGCCGCATCGCGGGCCTTGACGTCAAGCGCATCATCAACGAACCCACTGCTGCGGCGTTTGCCTACGGCGTGAACAAGGTCAAGGGCGACCGCAAGATTGCCGTGTATGACTTGGGCGGTGGTACCTTCGATATCTCCATCATCGAAATCGACGAGATGGATGGCGAGAAGACCTTCGAGGTGCTGGCCACCAACGGGGATACTCACCTGGGTGGGGAAGACTTTGACAACCGCCTGATCAACTATCTGGTGGACGAGTTCAAGCGCGAGCAAGGCATCGATCTGCGCAAGGATCAGCTGGCCCTGCAACGTCTGAAGGAGGCGGCCGAAAAGGCCAAGATCGAGCTGTCCTCTGCCCAGCAGACCGACGTGAATCTGCCGTACATCACCGCCGATGCCTCAGGTCCCAAGCACATGAACATCAAGGTGACCCGCTCCAAGCTGGAATCCTTGGTGGAAGACATGGTGAAGAAGTCCATGGAGCCGGTGCGCATCGCGCTGCAGGATGCCGGTCTGTCCGTGTCCGAGATCGACGACGTCATCCTGGTGGGCGGTCAGACCCGTATGCCCATGGTACAGAAGGTGGTTTCCGACTTCTTTGGTAAGGAACCCCGCAAGGACGTCAACCCGGACGAAGCCGTGGCCATGGGGGCCGCCATTCAAGGTGGCGTGCTGGCCGGTGAGAAGCACGACGTGCTGCTGCTGGACGTCACCCCGCTGTCCCTGGGCATCGAGACCATGGGCAGTGTGATGACGGCGCTGATCGAGAAGAACACCACCATTCCGACCAAGAAATCTCAGGTGTTCTCCACCGCCGAAGACAACCAGTCTGCCGTGACCATTCACGTGCTGCAGGGTGAGCGTAAGCGCGCCGCTGACAACAAGTCACTGGGCCAGTTCAACCTGGAAGGCATTCGCCCGGCGCCCCGTGGCCTGCCGCAGATCGAGGTGACCTTCGACATCGACGCCGACGGTATCCTGCACGTGTCCGCCAAGGACAAGGAGACCGGCAAGGAGCAGAAGATCACCATCCAGGCCTCCTCTGGTCTGTCTGACGAGGAAATCCAGCGCATGGTCAGCGAAGCGGCTGCCCATGCCGCCGAGGACAAGAAGTTCGAGGAGCTGGTGCAGGCGCGCAATCAGGCTGATGCCCTGGTGCATGCCACCCGCAAGCAGATCACCGAGGCCGGTGAGGCGCTGCCGGCGGATGAGAAGAGCAAGATCGATGCGGCCATCGCCGAGCTGGAAGGGGCCATTCGTGGCGATGACAAGGCCGAGATCGAGGCCAAGCAACAGGCACTCATGCTGGCTGCCCAGAAGTTGATGGAACTGGCCCAACAGCAGGCTCAGCAACAGGCACACGCCACTGATGCGGGGCAAGCCAAGGGCGCCGCCCACGATGATGTGGTGGATGCCGAGTTTGAAGAAGTCAAAGACGACAAGAAATAATCGTTGCCGGGTCCGGTAGCGGATACGGGCGTTGGGCAACCAACGCCCGTCTGTGTATCCACAAGGCAGAGATTTTAACCTATGTCCAAACGCGATTATTACGAGGTTCTCGGGGTTGAGCGCACCGCCGACGAGAAGGATATCAAGAAGGCATACAAGCGCTTGGCGATGAAGCTGCACCCGGATCGCAACCGGGGCAGCAATGACACCGAAGAGCAGTTCAAGGAAGTCAAGGAAGCCTATGAGGTGCTGAGTGATCCACAAAAGCGGGCGGTCTATGACAAGTTCGGTCACGCCGGGGTGGATCCCAACATGGGCGCCGGCGGTGGCGCTGGTTTTGGTGGCGCCGACTTTGGTGACATCTTCGGGGATGTGTTCGGTGACATCTTCGGTGGCGGTGGTGGCCGGCGGGCCCAGCGGCCGTCCCGGGGGGCCGATCTGCGCTACAATCTGGAGCTCTCTTTGGAAGAGGCCGTACGCGGCATCAGCAAGGAGATCAAGGTGCCGACCCTGGTGGGCTGTGATGAGTGCCATGGCTCCGGTGCCAAGCCGGGTTCCCAGCCGCAGACCTGCCCGACCTGTCATGGTTCCGGCCAGGTGCAGATGCGGCAGGGCTTCTTTGCCGTCACCCAGGCCTGCCCGCACTGTCGGGGCAAGGGCAAGATAGTGACCGACCCCTGCCGCAAGTGTCACGGCGAGGGGCGCTATCAGAAGACCAAGACGCTGTCGGTGAAGATACCGGCCGGCGTCGATACCGGCGATCGCATTCGCCTGGCGGGCGAAGGCGAGGCAGGGGAGAACGGCGCTCCGGCCGGGGATCTGTATGTGCAGGTTCACGTCAAGGAGCACCCCATCTTCGTGCGGGATGGCAATAACCTTTACTGTGAGGTGCCCATTAGCTTTACCCATGCCGCTTTGGGTGGCGAGGTGGAGGTGCCGACCCTGGAGGGTCGCCTCAAGCTGAAGATACCGCCCGAGACCCAGACTGGCCGCATGTTCCGCATGCGCGGCAAGGGCGTTCGTTCGCTACGTTCCGGCGTGGAAGGCGATCTCATCTGCAAGACGGTGGTCGAGACGCCGGTGAACTTAAGCGAGTCCCAAAAAGAGTTGCTGCGTCAGCTCGAGGAGTCCATCAGCGGGGCCGAAGCCAAGGTGCATAAGCCCAAGGCAGAAGGCTTCTTTGAAGGGGTGAAACGCTTCTTCGATGACCTGACCAGCTGATAGCTGCACTCAATACGCCACCCGAGGGTGAATTGTGCCTGTGTTCGTATTACACTGGCGCCTATCAAACAAGGTGACGACAGGGCTGTACGCTAGCAAGTCCGTCACGCACGAACGCTACTCGGTGCCTAGGTACCGAGTAGTCTTTTTTTATGTTGTTGACTAGCTAAACGAGTGTTGATTATGAGTCAGACGCCGATGACAGTGACTGGGGCTCAGAAGCTGCGCCAGGAACTTGAACACCTTAAGACGGTCATGCGACCGCAGATCATCGCCGCCATCGCGGAGGCCCGTGAGCATGGCGATCTGAAGGAAAATGCCGAATACCATGCGGCTCGCGAGCAGCAGGGCTTCTGCGAGGGCCGGATCCAGGAGATCGAGGCCAAGCTCTCCAATGCCCAGATCATCGATATCAGCAAGTTGCCGCAGACCGGCCGAGTGGTGTTCGGGGTGACAGTCACCCTGCTCAATTGTGACACCGAAGAAGAGATCAGCTATCGCATCGTCGGGGATGATGAGGCGGACATCAAGGAGCGTCTCATCTCGGTCAATTCACCGATTGCCCGTGGTCTTATCGGCAAGGAGGTGGATGATGTGGTGAACATCAAGACACCGGCCGGTGATGTGGAATATGAAATCCTGGCGGTGGAATACCGTTAAGCCCTATGATGGCGGCCATGACAAAGGGGGCCTCGGCCCCCTTTGTCATGCGTGATACCAAAACAGATTATTTCTTCGGCAGCACCAGCTTGGGCTCTTGAGCCGGGCGATACAGGGTCAGCATGTTACCCATGGCCTGTACCTGACTGGCGCCGGTCTCCCGAACGATGGCTGCGTTGATCAATTGCTTGGTCTCGCGATCCGGGGCACTGACCTTCACCTTGATCAGTTCGTGATGGGCCAGGGCAGCGTCAATTTCGGCCAGCACCCCTTCGGTGAGGCCGTGTTGACCCAGCAGTACCACAGGTTTGAGGCTGTGTGCCAGGCCCTTGAGATATTGCTTCTGTTTGGTCGTGAGAGTCATGGGAATTTTCTTCGTTATCCGGGTTGAAAGCGGTACATTCTACCCCCATCTGCCCCTTAATACTAATAGCCTTTATGGCTTGGCGTGAGTTTAGATGAGTAAGAAAAAGCGTTCCGCCAGCTCCACCCGCTGGCTCAAAGAACACTTCGATGACAAGTATGTGCAGCAGGCACAAAAGCAGGGATTGCGTTCCCGTGCCGTGTTCAAAATCGATGAAATCCAGCAGCGTGATCGGCTGATCAAGCCAGGCATGACGGTGGTGGATCTGGGGGCGGCCCCCGGTGGCTGGTCCCAATTTGCCGTGGAGCAGGTGGGTAGCAAGGGGCGCGTGGTCGCCTGTGACATACTGCCCATGGATCCCATTGCCGGGGTCGATTTTTTGCAAGGCGACTTCCGCGATGAAGCCGTGCTAGCGGCCTTGCTCGAACGGGTCGGCGATGACAAGGTGGATGTGGTCATGTCTGATATGGCGCCGAATATGTCTGGCAATCTCGGGGTCGATCAGCCCAGATCCATGTATCTGGTAGAGTTGGCGCTGGATATGTGTCGTCAGGTATTGGCGCCTAATGGTGCCTTTGTCGTCAAGGTCTTCCAAGGTGCCGGCTTTGAAGAGTATCTCAAGGAAGTCAGATCCCTGTTTACCGTGGTTAAGAGCAGAAAGCCGGATTCATCCAGGGCTCGTTCACGGGAAGTCTACATTGTAGCTACAGGTTTTAAACTGTAGTAACCTTTGAGCGTCCTATGCCATCAGTTGTGAGGTTAATGATTTGAGTGACATGGCGAAAAACCTGATCCTTTGGCTGGTCATTGCCGTGGTGTTGATGTCTCTGTTTCAGAGCTTTAGCCCCAGTGATTCTGCTGGCCGTCAGATGGATTACTCGACCTTTGTGCGGGAGGTCTCACAAGATCAGATCCGTGAGGCTCGCATTGATGGCAAGGTGATCAGTGGTGTGAAGCGCGATGGTGAGTCCTTCAGTACCATCATTCCGACCCAGGATCCCCAACTGATCAACGACCTGCTCAAGCACAATGTGCGGGTCCGTGGTGTCAAGCCTGAAGAACCTAGCTTGCTGGCGTCCATCTTCATCTCCTGGTTCCCCATGCTGCTGCTGATCGGGGTCTGGGTCTTCTTCATGCGCCAGATGCAAGGTGGCGGTGGCAAGGGCGCCATGTCGTTTGGCAAAAGCCGTGCCCGCTTGATGGGCGAGGATCAGATCAAGACCACCTTTGCCGATGTGGCCGGTTGCGATGAGGCCAAGGAGGAGGTCAAGGAGCTGGTGGATTACCTCAAGGATCCCTCCCGTTTCCAAAAGCTCGGCGGCAAGATCCCCAAAGGTGTCCTCATGGTAGGCCAGCCGGGTACCGGTAAGACGCTGCTGGCCAAGGCCATTGCCGGCGAGGCCAAGGTGCCCTTCTTCTCGATTTCCGGTTCTGACTTTGTGGAAATGTTTGTCGGGGTCGGTGCCTCCCGGGTGCGGGACATGTTTGAGCAGGCCAAGAAGTCGGCGCCTTGCATCATCTTCATCGATGAAATTGATGCGGTCGGCCGCCAGCGTGGTGCCGGTCTGGGTGGGGGCCACGACGAGCGCGAGCAGACTCTCAACCAGATGTTGGTGGAGATGGATGGCTTCGAGGGCCATGAAGCGGTGATCGTGATAGCGGCCACCAACCGGCCCGATGTGTTGGATCCGGCCTTGCTGCGCCCAGGGCGTTTCGATCGCCAAGTGGTGGTAGGCCTGCCGGACGTGCGTGGCCGTGAACAGATCCTCAAGGTCCACATGCGTAAGGTGCCCCTGGGCGATGACGTGGATGCTGCCGTGATTGCCCGTGGTACACCGGGTTTCTCCGGGGCCGATCTGGCCAATCTGGTGAACGAGGCCGCCTTGTTTGCCGCCCGGGGTAACAAGCGCCTGGTGGGCATGACAGAATTTGAGCGTGCCAAGGACAAGATCATGATGGGCGCCGAGCGCAAGTCCATGGTGATGACCGACAGTGAGAAGGAAATGACGGCCTATCATGAAGCCGGCCATGCGATAGTGGGCCGTCTGGTGCCCGAGCATGATCCTGTCTATAAGGTCTCCATCATTCCCCGTGGCCGGGCCCTGGGCGTGACCATGTACCTGCCTGAGCAGGATCGCTGGAGCCATTCCAAGCAGTATCTTGAGTCCATGATCTCAAGCCTGTACGGCGGCCGGCTGGCTGAGGAGATCATCTATGGTCGTGAGAAAATGACTACAGGTGCCTCCAATGACATAGAGCGAGCCACTGAGCTGGCACGCAAGATGGTCACCCAGTGGGGCATGTCGGAAGAGTTGGGGCCCTTGCTGTATGCCGATGAGGACGGTGAGGTCTTTTTGGGACGCTCTGTGGCCAAGGCCAAGCACATGTCTGATGAAACCGCACGGCTGATTGATGCGGAGATAAAGCATGTGATCAACCGCAACTACGACAGAGCCAAGCACATACTCAACGAGAATCTGGACATACTGCACGCCATGAAGGATGCTCTGATGAAGTATGAGACGATTGACGCCAAGCAGATCGATGATCTCATGGCGCGTCGTGAAGTGCGTCCGCCGATGGATCAGCGCTCATCCGATGACTCCTCGACCACTGGGAACAGTGGTGAGTCCATCAGTGAACCTCAGGTGGCTGCTGAGTCAGATAGCTCTGCGCGGGGTGAGCCCGAGCAGACGGCGATAGATGCCGAGCCGGCCCCCCCTAAAGCCAGTGATAGCAACGCCTGATTTCACATCAGATAAACCCCGGGAGCTCCCGGGGTTTTGTTTTGGAGAATAGCCATGTTGTTACCTTGTAAGGGGCGTAAGCTGGATCTGAGTCGGCCCCAGGTGATGGGGATCCTGAATGTCACCCCGGACTCTTTTTCCGACGGCAATCGTTTCCGGCAAAAAGAGGCGGCCTTGCGGCATGCAGAGCGGCTGTGTACCGATGGGGCCACCCTGCTGGATATCGGTGGTGAGTCCACCCGGCCTGGTGCGGCCGATGTATCCGTGCAGGAAGAGATGGATCGGGTGTTACCTGTTGTTGAAGCTGTGTTGGCCGAGTTGGATGTCATGGTGTCTGTGGACACCTCTAAACCCGAGGTGATCGGTGCGGCCTGCCGGGCGGGTATCCATATGGTGAACGATATCCGCGCCCTGCGCCTGCCAGGGGCCCTGGCTGCGGTCGCCGCTGACCCTGAAGTGCTGGTATGCCTGATGCACATGCAGGGGGACCCACAGACCATGCAAATAGCGCCGCACTATGGTGACATCTTGGCGGAGGTGCATGATTTTCTGCTGGCACGTACTCAAGATTGCGTGGCGGCAGGGATCCGTCGTGAACGCCTCTTGCTGGATCCTGGTTATGGGTTTGGCAAGACGCTGGAGCAAAACTATCGTCTGCTGGGGCAGCAGGCGCGCCTTCTTGCGCTGGGGTATCCCTTGCTAATTGGGGTGTCGCGCAAGTCCATGATTGGCAACCTGTTAGATCGCCCAGTAAATGAGCGCTTGGCCGGCAGTTTGGCGGCGGCCCTCTTTGCCGCCCAGGCTGGCGCGCGTATTATCCGTGTCCACGATGTCAAAGAGACCTGTGATGCTCTCAGGGTCTTTGGCTATGCCCAAGAGTGCAGCACGCAGTAAGGAGCAGCATGAGCAGACAATATTTCGGCACCGATGGTATCCGTGGCAAGGTAGGTGACAACCCCATTACCCCCGACTTTGTCATGAAACTGGGCTGGGCGGCCGGCCAGGTGTTGGCCAAGCAGGGGACTCGTAAGGTGCTCATTGGCAAGGACACGCGCATCTCTGGCTACATGCTGGAGGCGGCGCTGGAAGCCGGTTTGTCCGCGGCAGGACTCAAAGCTGTGCTGTTGGGCCCCATGCCGACACCGGCGGTGGCCTATCTGACGCGTACCTTTCGCGCCGAAGCGGGTGTGGTGATCAGCGCATCCCACAACCCCTATTACGACAACGGCATTAAATTCTTCTCCACCGATGGCACCAAACTGCCGGATGAGGTTGAGCAGGCCATTGAGGCGGCCATGGACCAACCGCTGCAGTGTGTCGAGGCCGCCCAGCTGGGCAAAGCCAGTCGGATTGATGATGCGCCGGGTCGCTATGTCGAATTTTGTAAGAGTACCTTCCCCAGCGAGTTGAGCTTGGATGGTCTCAAGATAGTGGTGGATTGTGCCCATGGGGCCACCTATCACATTGCTCCGCTGGTGTTCCGGGAGTTGGGGGCCGAGGTCATAGCCATGGGCTGCAGTCCGGACGGTTTGAATATCAATGCCGGTGTTGGTTCAACCGCCCCCAAGGCCTTGGTGGCCCGGGTGCTGGCCGAGCAGGCCGACATGGGGATTGCCTTTGATGGTGACGGTGACCGTCTCATCATGGTGGATCATGAGGGGCAGCTACTGGACGGTGATGTGCTCTTGTATCTGATTGCCCGGGATTGTCAGGAGCGTGGTGTGCTGCAAGGGGGCGTGGTCGGGACGCTGATGTCAAATCTGGGCTTGGAATTGGCCCTGGCCGAGCGGCAGATCCCTTTTATCCGGGCCAAGGTGGGGGATCGCTATGTGATGGAGCTGCTCAAGGAGCAGGGCTGGCGCTTGGGCGGAGAAAATTCAGGCCACATCATCTGCCTGGATCAGACCACCACGGGAGATGGCATAGTGGCTGCCCTGCAGGTGTTACGGGCGACCTGTCGCCAGGGAGCGAGCCTGGCACAGCTGCGGCAGCGGGTACCTCTCTTTCCGCAGGAGCTGGTGAACGTGTTGTTTAAAGAGGGGCAGGATCCGCTGGTGGCGCCGCCGGTGCAAGCGGCGATGCAGGAGGCAGAGCAACGCTTGGCGGGGCGTGGCCGGGTATTACTGCGCAAATCCGGTACCGAACCCCTGATCCGCGTCATGGTGGAAGGGGAGGATGCTGCCCTTGTGAAGGAGCTAGCTGACGCCATAGCGGCTGTGGTACGGGCACTATAACGCCGGGGAAATAATCACAATTGTTTGTTTTGTTGAGATTTTGCCCAAACAAACCAGAAAACTAAAATTCTGCTTGTTTCCCATCATCAGGCTGGCTAGTATTAGCCCCGCTCCAGCAGGGGAGGCTCTTGATGAGTGCTCCAGCAGCGTTACGGAGCGGCTAACTGCCAGCCTGTCTGGGCAATCAACCAGGTGTTCTGGGGACCTCAAGCCAGATTAGATGGTTTGCAAGGATGGTAGATTAAACACCTTGGTCACTGTGTTGACCATGTAAAGACAGGGTAAGCAAATGTACGAAATTCTCCTGGTGCTGTATCTGTTGATCTCCCTTGGCCTGATTGGCTTAGTGTTGATCCAGCATGGTAAGGGAGCTGGCATGGGTGCCTCCTTCGGTGCCGGTGCTTCGAATACGGTTTTTGGGTCGGCTGGTTCAGGTAATTTCCTCACCCGTACCACCGCCATCCTCGCCACTGTGTTCTTCGTGATTAGTCTGGTGCTGGGTGCCATGACCAATCAGAAGCTCAAGCCGGCCGAGGATTGGAGTAACCTGGAGCAGGCACAAGCCGAACAGGTGGCTCCGATGGCTACACAAGATTCTGCCGCGCAGAATACGGATGTGCCTAACTAAAGCAAGTTTTGCCGAGCTGGTGGAATTGGTAGACACGCTATCTTGAGGGGGTAGTGCCTATCTGGCGTGCGGGTTCAAGTCCCGCGCTCGGCACCAAATGAAGAGAGTTGTCTGGCTTGCAGCCAATTGGTCAGGCAATTATAATCTCGCATGATTCGGACGCGGGGTGGAGCAGCATGGTAGCTCGTCGGGCTCATAACCCGAAGGTCGTAGGTTCAAATCCTGCCCCCGCAACCAAATTCTCGTCCATGGCTGTTGCAGTGCACTTGCTGCAGGACGGCCACTCTTGGAGTGGTAATCAGGGTCCAGTGAAAAAGCCCCGATTGGAATATCGGGGCTTTTTTGTTATCTGATTTCCACGGTCCGTGACGGGACTGTATTCACTGGGCTATAGGCCCTTTTTTTATTTTTGGAGGGTGGCTTTGGCTACGTTAGAACAACGCCTGACTCAGATGCTCGAACCGCCAGTGGAGGCGCTCGGCTACGAATTGTGGGGCATCGAATACGTTCGGGCCGGCAAGCATTCGACCCTGCGGGTCTACATCGAACATGCTGATGGCATCACGGTAGAAGATTGTGCCGAGGTGAGCCATCAAGTCAGCGCCGTGCTGGATGTGGAAGATCCCATCAGCACAGAGTACTACCTGGAGGTGTCATCTCCGGGCATGGAGCGCCCTCTGCTCAAGTTGGCCCATTTTACCCGTTATCTGGGCGAGGTAGCCTCGGTGACATTGCGTATGGCGATGAACAATCGTCGTAAATACAAAGGTGTAATCAAACAGGTCGAAGGGGACACCATCACCCTGACCGTCGATGGACAAGACGAGATGCTGGCATTTGCCAACATTCAACAAGCCAATCTGGTTCCTAACTTTGATTGACGAGGCAATCGGACATGAATAAAGAAATTCTGTTAGTGGTCGATGCGGTCTCCAATGAAAAGGCCGTTCCCCGCGAGAAAATTTTCCAGGCGCTGGAAACTGCCCTGGCCACCGCCACCAAGAAAAAATATGAAGGCGACATTGATGTTCGTGTTGCCATCGATCGCAAGACCGGTGACTTCGACACCTACCGCCGCTGGCAAGTAGTGGATGTTGAGGGGATGCTGGAGAACCCGTTCCGGGAAATCACGCTGGATGCTGCGCGGGTCGACGAGCCGGAGATCCAGGTGGGCGACTTTGTTGAGGATCAAATCGAGTCAATCACCTTCGATCGGATCACCACCCAAACCGCCAAGCAGGTGATAGTGCAGAAGGTGCGCGAGGCCGAACGTGCCCAAGTGGTTGAGCAGTTCAAGGATCACGAAGGCAGCATAGTCACCGGTGTGGTCAAGAAGGTAAACCGTGACAGCATCATTCTGGATCTGGGCAACAATGCCGAAGGGGTGCTGTACCGCGATGATATGCTGCCTCGCGAAACTTTCCGGCCCGGGGATCGTATCCGTGGCCTGCTGGCGGCCGTAAAGCCGGAAGCCCGGGGTAGCCAGCTGTTTGTCAGCCGTGCTCATCCGGACTTCCTCAAGGAATTGTTCCGCATCGAAGTACCGGAAATCGGTGAAGAGATCATCGAGATCAAGGGGGCAGCCCGGGATCCCGGCTCCCGCGCCAAGATTGCCGTCAAGACCAATGATCGCCGCATTGACCCCGTGGGGGCCTGTGTGGGCATGCGTGGCGCTCGGGTGCAGGCCGTCTCCGGTGAGCTGGCCGGTGAACGTATCGACATAGTGCTGTGGGATGACAACGTCGCCCAGTACGTGATCAATGCCATGGCACCGGCGGATGTGGCTTCCATCATTGTCGATGAAGACAACCACACCATGGACATTGCCGTGGTGGCCAGCAACTTGGCCCAGGCCATCGGCCGCAACGGCCAGAACGTGCGGCTGGCGTCCCAGCTGACCGGCTGGGAGCTCAACGTCATGACGGTCGAGGAGATGCAACAGAAGCATCAGGCCGAAAAGGATCGGATCCTCAACCTCTTCACCCAGGCGCTGGACATCGATGACGAGTTTGCCGATGTGCTGATCGAAGAAGGCTTCTCCACCTTGGAGGAGATTGCCTATGTGCCGATGAACGAGCTCTTGTCCATCGAAGGGCTGGACGAGGAGATGGTGGAAGAGCTGCGGGCCCGTGCCAAGCAATCTCTGTCTACCAAGGCCCTGGCGCAGGAAGAGTCGTTCGAAGGGGTGGAGCCGGCAGAGGATCTGCTTGGCTTGGCTGGGCTCAGCCGCGAATTTGCCTACATGCTGGCGGCCCGCGGGGTGGGAACCTTGGAAGAGTTGGCTGAGCAAGGCATCGATGATCTGATGGGGATCGACGGAATGACCGAAGAGAAGGCGGGCCAACTCATCATGGCAGCTCGCAATATCTGTTGGTTCGGTGAGCAGGCCGAATAATCTGCGGAGGTAATGAATGGCAGAAGTATCAGTAAAACAACTTGCCCAGGATATCGACACCCCGGTGGAGCGTCTTCTTCAGCAGTTCTCTGCGGCCGGTATCAGTAAGGCCGTGGACGATGTGGTGAGCGAAGAGGAGAAACAGCATCTGCTGGCTCATCTGAAGAAACAGCATGGCGGTGATAGCGACACCGAGCCCAAGCGGATGACACTGCAGCGCAAAACCAAAAGCACCTTGAGTGTCCAAGGCGCCGGTGGTAAGAACAAGTCAGTTCAGGTGGAAGTGCGCAAGTCCAAGACCTATGTCCGTCGCTCAGTGGTAGAGGATGCCCAGCGTTTGGAAGAGGAAGAGCGGGCGCGTCAGGAAGCTGAACGTCTGGCTCAAGAAGAGAAGGCCCGTCAGGAAGCGGCAGCGGCAGAAGCCCGCGCCAAGGCTGAGCAGGCCAAGGCCCAGGAACAGGCGCGCAAGAGCGCGGCGGCCAAGAATGAGCCTCCCAAGAAGGTTCATAAAGAGGTAGATGAAATGGCCAAGCGGGAAGAAGAGGCGCTCAAGCGCCAGCAGGAGCAGGAAGCTCAACGCAAGGCAGAAGCCGAAGCCGAACGTAAGGCCGAAGAAGCCCGCCGTCTGGCCGAAGAGAATGCTGCTCGCTGGGCCGAGGAAGAGGCTGCACGCAAGAAGGCCGAAGAGGCCGATGACGAGGCTGGCAACACCTCCACCTTTGTCAAGGAAGCTGAGGCAGAGCGCGAGCGTCAGGCAGAAGCCCGTGGTCGTCGCCGTCCGGCGGTGGCCAAGGCCAAGAAGGGGCGCGACGATGATCGCAGTGATCGTGAAGATCGTGCCCGTGGTCGAGCCAAGGGCAAGCGGGGCCGCATCAACACCCCCAGCTCCATGCAGCATGGCTTCAACAAGCCGGCCCAGCCGGTCAACCGTGACGTGGTGATCGGTGAGACCATCACGGTCAGTGAGTTGGCCCAGAAGATGGCGGTCAAGGCGGTTGAGGTCATCAAGGTGATGATGAAGATGGGTGCCATGGCGACCATCAACCAGGTGATCGATCAGGAGACTGCCCAACTGGTGGCCGAAGAGATGGGTCACAAGGTGGTGCTCCGTCGTGAAAACGAGCTGGAAGAGGCCGTACTGCAGGATCGTGACTCCACCGCCGAGGCGCAACACCGTGCCCCTGTGGTGACCATCATGGGTCACGTGGACCACGGTAAGACTTCACTGCTGGACTACATCCGTAAGGCCAAGGTGGCGGCGGGTGAGGCTGGCGGCATTACCCAGCATATCGGTGCCTACCATGTCGAGACCGACAACGGCATGATCACCTTCCTGGATACCCCGGGTCACGCGGCCTTTACTGCCATGCGTGCTCGTGGTGCTAAGGCCACCGATATAGTGGTGCTGGTGGTGGCGGCGGATGACGGCGTCATGCCGCAGACCATTGAAGCCATCCAGCATGCCAAGGCCGGTAACGTGCCCTTGGTGGTGGCGGTCAACAAGATCGATAAACCGGCGGCCGATCCGGATCGCGTGATGAACGAGCTGACCCGCTATGGTGTGGTTGCCGAAGAGTGGGGCGGTGATACCCAGTTTGTGCAGGTGTCCGCCAAGACAGGGCAAGGCATCGACAATCTGCTTAACTCCATCCTGCTGCAGGCAGAAGTGCTGGAGCTGACCGCAGTACAAGACGCCATGGCGTCCGGCGTGGTCATCGAGTCGCGCCTGGACAAGGGCCGTGGCCCGGTGGCTACCGTGCTGGTACAAGAAGGGACCCTGCGGCAGGGCGACATAGTGCTCTGTGGTCTGGAATATGGCCGGGTGCGAGCCATGCGCGACGAGTTGGGCCAAGAGGTCAAGGAGGCTGGTCCCTCCTTCCCGGTGGAAATTCTCGGTTTGTCTGGTGTGCCCTCTGCCGGTGACGAGGCGACCGTGGTGCGTGACGAGAAGAAGGCCCGTGAAGTGGCCCTGTATCGTCAAGGCAAGTTCCGCGAGGTTAAGCTGGCGCGTCAACAGAAGGCCAAGCTGGAGAACATGTTCTCCAACATGACCGAAGGCGAAGTCTCTGAACTGAACGTGGTGCTCAAGGCCGACGTTCAGGGCTCTACCGAGGCGATTTGCGACTCCCTGCTGAAGCTCTCCACCGACGAAGTGAAGGTGAAGATCATCGGCTCCGGGGTCGGTGGTATCACCGAAACCGACGCCAGTCTGGCCGCAGCGTCCAACGCCATTCTTCTGGGCTTCAACGTGCGTGCCGACTCCTCTGCGCGCCGCATCATAGAGTCAGAGAATCTGGACCTGCGCTACTACTCGGTGATCTACGACTTGATCGACGAGGTGAAGCAGGCCATGAGCGGTATGCTGGCACCGGAGTACAAGCAGCAGATCATCGGTCTGGCCGAAGTGCGCGACGTGTTCAAGTCGCCCAAGTTTGGCGCTGTGGCCGGCTGTATGGTGACTGAAGGGACCGTCAAGCGTAGCAGCCCCATCCGGGTGCTGCGTGATAACGTGGTCATCTATGAAGGTGAGCTGGAATCCCTGCGTCGCTTTAAGGATGACGTGGCTGAGGTCAAGAATGGCTACGAGTGTGGTATCGCCGTGAAGAACTACAATGACGTTCGTGTCGGCGACCAGATCGAAGTGTACGAGACCATCGAAATCCAGCGTACGCTGTAATTCAATGCCTAAAACAAGGGGGCTTAGCGGCCCCCTTTTTGTCAGGAATTCACCATGAGTAAAGAGTTTAGCCGTGCCCGGCGGGTGGCACAGCAGGTGCAGCGGGAAGTAGCCATGATACTGCAGCGGGAGATCAAGGATCCCCGTATCGGTATGGTTACCGTCTCTGACGTGGAGGTGAGCCGCGATCTGCAGCATGCCAAGATCTTCGTCACCTTCCTCTATGACGATGCCCAGAGCATCCAACAGGGCTTGAAGGTGCTGGAAGAGGCCGCTGGCTATGTACGGATTTTGCTAGGCAAGGCGATGCAACTGCGGGTGGTGCCCGAATTGCGCTTTGCCTATGATAAGACCCTGGTTGAAGGCATGCGCCTGTCCAACCTGGTGACTAACACGATTCGCGAAGACGAGCGCCTGCACCAGGACGCCGGTCACAGCGAGGAGGAAGAAGAGTAAAGATGTCTCGACGACGTCGTTTCAAGGGCCGTGATGTGCACGGCATATTGCTGCTGAACAAGCCCAGTGGCATCACATCCAACGATGCCCTGCAGCAGGTCAAGCGTATCTATAATGCCGCCAAAGCCGGCCATACCGGGGCCCTGGATCCCTTGGCCACCGGCATGTTGCCCATCTGCCTGGGGGAGGCCACCAAGTTTTCCCAGTTCCTGCTGGATGCGGATAAGCGCTACCAGGTGACGGCTCAGCTGGGGGTGCGTACCGATACCAGTGACTCCGACGGTCAGGTGATCAGCCGCCGTCCCGTCACTGCGACGGCGCAGCAGCTCGAACATTTGCTGACCCGTTTTTTGGGGGAAACCATGCAGGTGCCCTCCATGTATTCGGCGCTCAAGCACAACGGCCGCCCCCTGTATGAGTATGCGCGGGAAGGGATTGAGGTGGAGCGCGAGGCGCGACCCATCACCCTCTATTCCCTGCAGCTGCTTAACTTCACCGGCGAGACCTTCAGCCTGGATGTGCACTGCTCCAAGGGCACCTATATCCGCACGCTGATCGACGATCTGGGGGAGTTGCTCGGTTGTGGCGCCCATGTCACCGCCTTGCACCGCAGTCAGGTGGCCAGCTACCCGGCAGAGCGCATGCTGACCCTGGAGCAGTTGGAGACCCTCTTTAGCCGTTGCAAGCAAGCCGGGATACCGCCGCGTGAGCAGCTGGATCCCCTGTTGCTGCCGATGGACACGGCGGTAGCAGCGCTGCCTGAGGTGAACATGTCGGCCATCGTGGCCAGCTACGTCAATCAGGGGCAGGCGGTGCAGGTGCCTGGCGTGCCACTGGATGGTTTCGTCCGAATGACGGTGGGTGAGGCGCGGGAGTTCATCGGTGTTGGCGAGATTGATGACGACGGCAAGGTGGCGCCGCGTCGGCTGGTGCGGATTGGTAGCGACGAAGAGGCGGAGCCAGCCTGAAGGCTTGCCATGTCAGCGGTCGTGTGGGAGAATCCGCTGCCCTTTTTGGCTGAATTAGTGATCGGCCAGAAATAACCTTACAGAACTTGGAGAATGACTATGTCACTAAACGCAGAAACCAAAGCACAAATCGTTGCTGAACATGCTCGTGGCGCCAACGACACCGGTTCACCGGAAGTTCAGGTTGCCCTGCTGACCGCCCAGATCAATCACCTGCAAGGTCACTTTGCCGAGCACAGCAAGGATCACCACGGTCGTCGTGGTCTGCTGCGCATGGTTTCCCAGCGTCGCAAGCTGCTGGATTACCTCAAGCGTAAGGACGAAGCTCGTTACGTTGCCCTGATCCAGAAGCTGGGTCTGCGTCGTTAATCGACGACAAGCACAAGCTGCTATTCGTAATTTGTAAAAAGGAGGCTTTGGCCTCCTTTTTTTGATCTGTTGCCCCTCCGGCTAATGGGCGCGCGCGCAAAGTCTTGCTGCGGGACACTCTTACCTTTTGCCTTCGTTAGGCTATACTGGTGCGCTAAATTAAGCGACCAAACACAGATAAAGGAAATTCAAGTGAATCCTATTGTAAAAACCTTCCAATACGGTCAACACACAGTCACCCTGGAAACCGGGGTCATGGCCCGTCAGGCCTCAGGCGCCGTCATGGCGAGCATGGACGATACCGCCGTTTTCGTTGCGGTGGTCGGCAAGAAAGAAGCCACGCCGGGACGGGACTTTTTCCCGCTGACCGTCAACTATCAGGAGCGTGCTTACGCCGCCGGCCGTATTCCGGGAGGTTTTTTCAAGCGTGAGGGGCGGCCCAGCGAAGGGGAAACCTTGATCGCCCGTCTGATCGATCGTCCCATTCGCCCCCTGTTCCCGGAAGGCTTCCTCAACGAGGTGCAGGTGATTGCCACCGTGGTGTCTGCCAATCCCCAGGTGCCGACCGACATCGTTGCCATGCTGGGCACTTCCGCTGCCCTGGCCATCTCAGGTATCCCCTTCAACGGCCCCATCGGTGCCGCGCGCGTCGGCTATGCCAACGGCCAATACCTGCTCAACCCCACCAGCGATGAGCTCAAAGACAGCCAGTTGGATTTGGTGGTGGCCGGTACCGAGTCCGCCGTGCTGATGGTGGAGTCCGAGGCACAAGTCCTGCCTGAAGACGTGATGCTGGGCGCCGTCGTCTATGGTCATGAGCAGATGCAAACCGCCATCCAGGCTATCAAGGACTTTGCTGCCGAGGCCGGAACTAAGCCTTGGAATTGGGTACCGCCTGCGGTGAATACCGAGCTCAAGGCCAAGATTGCCGAGCTGGCCTCTGCCGAGCTGGGTGAAGCCTATCGCATCACCGAGAAGGCCGTACGTTACGAAACCATCGCCACCCTCAAGCAGAAGGTGATCGACCAACTGGTGGCTGCCGATGAGACGGTCGATGCCAAACTGGCCGGTGAACTGTTCCATAGCCTGGAGAGTGACATCGTCCGTGGTCGCGTACTGCGTGGTGAGCCGCGCATCGACGGCCGTAATCCCCAGATGATCCGTGCCCTGTCCGTGGGTACCGGTCTGCTGCCCCGCGTGCACGGCTCTGCCCTGTTCACCCGGGGTGAAACTCAGGCCCTGGTGACCGCCACCCTGGGTACCGAACGTGCCGCCCAGATCCTGGATGAACTCTCTGGTGAGCGGGTTGATCGCTTCATGCTGCACTACAACTTCCCGCCCTACTGCGTCGGTGAGACCGGCATGGTGGGCTCTCCCAAGCGTCGTGAAATCGGCCACGGTCGGCTGGCCAAGCGCGGTATTGCTGCCGTGATGCCCAGCCAGGATGAGTTCCCCTACACTGTGCGCGTGGTATCTGAAATCACCGAGTCCAACGGCTCCTCCTCCATGGCCTCAGTGTGTGGCTCCTCTTTGGCACTGATGGATGCCGGTGTGCCCATCAAGGCCTCTGTGGCCGGTATTGCCATGGGGCTGGTGAAGGAAGGCGATGACTTCGTGGTGCTGTCCGACATTCTGGGTGACGAAGATCACCTGGGCGACATGGACTTCAAGGTGGCCGGCACCCGTGAAGGCGTGACCGCCCTGCAGATGGATATCAAGATCGAAGGCATCACCAAGGAAATCATGGAAGTGGCGCTTAAGCAGGCTCGTGACGCCCGTCTGCACATCCTCAAGGTAATGGATGAGGCCATGCCGCAGTCCCGTGCCGAGATCTCTGATTTTGCCCCGCGCATTCACACCATCAAGATCAACCCCGAGAAGATCAAGGACGTGATCGGCAAGGGTGGCTCAGTGATCCGTGCTCTGACCGAAGAAACCGGCACCACCATCGAGCTGGATGATGACGGCACCGTGAAAATTGCCGCCGTGGACGGCGAGGCGGCCAAGGAAGCCATCCGTCGCATTGAGGCCCTGACCGCCGAGGTGGAAGTGGGTCGTGTCTACGAAGGCAAGGTGGTGCGTCTGGCCGACTTCGGCGCTTTCGTCAACATACTGCCGGGTAAGGACGGTCTGGTGCACATCTCCCAGATCACCGAGGAGCGGGTCAAGGACGTCAACGATCACCTCAAGATGGGCGACGTGGTGCGTGCCAAGGTACTGGAAGTGGACCGTCAAGGCCGTGTTCGACTGTCCATCAAGGAAGCCGTGCGTGACGAGAACCCGCAGGCTGCTGCACCGGTCACCCAGGAGGCTCAACCGGCTGCCGAGGCTCCCAGCGAGGAGTAAGACGCCTGCCGCATGGAAAAAGCCCATCCGTTTGGATGGGCTTTTTTTTGTCCGCTGTGTTGCGCTCGGGTATTACAGGCGACGCAGATGGGCTTTGAGTCGCGCCAAACCCTCCGGCCAGTGACCATGGCCTGAGTCCGCGTTGATGTGTCCCAGGCTGCCCAGCTGTTGTGGCGTGACTTGCCAGCGTGCGGCCAGTGACGCGGCGCGCGCCGGGGCAAGCCAGGGATCGTTATCCGACAGCAGCAGGCTGGTAGGGTGGGTTGGGGCGCTCAGGCTTTCATCTGACAGGGCAAAATGCGCCGGATCCGGTGGTGCCACCAGAAACAGGCTGGCGACCTTGTCGGGCAACTGGCGCGCCGCCTGCAGGCTGGACAGGCAGCCAAAGGAGTGGGCCACCAGGTGCAGCGGGACTGGACTCTGGGCCAGATGCCGGCAGAGCACCTGGCTCCACAGCGTCAGATCCGGCGTATGCCAGTCCTGATCATGCACCCTTAACCAACCGGGGTGGGCGGCATGCCAACGGGTTTGCCAGTGGTCTGGGCCGCTGTCCTGATAGCCAGGAACCAGCAGTATGGGAACTTGTTGCATGGCAGAGGGCCTTGATGGGGATAGATCAGCAGTCTGCCGCAACGTATCTGGTTAATTAAATATATTAAATGACTATTTAATTTCTTAATGAAATAAGCGAGGCCACCCTAAGGTGGCCTCGCTGCCTTCGCTTGAGCTGCCACCGGGCTTATTTGGCCAGGGACTCCGGCAGTTCCTCGCGGATCTTGGCCAGCAGACACTTCACCACCCGCGGGTTGCCGCAGACGATGTTGCCGCTGTTGTAGAAGTTGTGACCGCCGACAAAGTCGGTGGCCAGGGCGCCGGCTTCCCGGGCGATCAGCTCGCCAGCCGCCAGATCCCAGGGCTTGAGGCACATCTCCCAGTAACCATCGACCCGACCGGCAGCCACATAGGCCAGATCCAGGCTGGCGGTACCGGCACGGCGGATGTCGGCACACTCGCTGAAGATGCCGTCGAACATCTTCTTATAGGCGTCCAGATAGTGACGGTGACGGTGGGGGAAGGAGGTGGCCAGCACAGTGCCGTCCAGGCTCTTGGATTGGCCGACGCGGATGCGGTAGCCGTTCAGCTGGGCGCCGTTACCCCGGCTGGCGGTAAACAGCTCGTTGCGCAACGGGTCAAACACCACACCCACTTCGGTGCGGCCCTTGACGCGCAGGGCGATGGAAACGGCGATGTGGGGGATACCCTTGACGAAGTTGGTGGTGCCATCCAGCGGGTCAATGATCCATTGATACTCGGAGTCGGCATTGCCTTGAACACCGAATTCTTCGCCGATGATGCTGTGGTCGGGATAGGCTTTGAGCAGGGTGGAGACGATGGCCTGTTCGGCTTCGCGGTCCACATTGGTTACCAGGTCGTTTTTGGCTTTTTCAGCCGTCTGGACGTTGGCTTGATCACCAAAGTTCTTGGCAATGACTTGTCCTGCGTTGCGCGCCGCGCGCACAGCAATGTTCAGCATGGGATGCATAAATTGACTCACCAGATGTTAAAGAACGGGTTTTGTGGGCGGGCGCATTATACGGAGTGACCGCCGCTATGACAATGATTAAGTGGCAAAAGGCGGCTAGAAAGTGAGCACCTTGTCCGCGGCCAGGCTCCATTGGGCCAGATCCACCAGGGTGCCGATCTCGACCCCTTCAAGCAGCGGCAGGCTGCTGATGCCACGGGCATCGCTGCAGGTCTTGCACAGCTTCACCGGCACGCCCTGGGCGGTGAGGATATCCAGCATCTGCCGCAGGTGGTAGCCCTCGGCGGGTTTTTGGCCCGGCAGGGCGGCGGTCACCGCATCCGAAAGCAGGAACAGCCTTAGGGTCAGACCGGCATCCTGCTCCTTGAGGGCGATGGCCAGACGCAAGGCGTTAAACAGGGCTTCACTGCCATAAGGGGCGCCGCTGGCCACGATCAGGATCTGTTGAGACATAAAAAAGGCTCCATGATGAGGAGCCTGCGAGCATAGCCGGATGGTCAGGGTAAATCCTTGATCTCAGGCTTGTCCTTGCGCCTCGAGCCAGGCGGCAAAGTCGGTGTAGCCGCCGATATGCTGGTCGCCGACGAAGATCTGCGGCACTGTGCGTACCGGCTTGCCGACCAACTCGTGCAGATCGGCGATGCTCATCTGCTTCTCGAAGATGTCGATGTACTCGAATTCGAAACCCTTCTGGCGGCAGACAGACACGGCCATGTCGCAGTAGGGACACAGGGGTTTGCCGTAGATGGTGACTTTTTCCATGGTGTACTCCTTAAGCGGTCGCATTAGGGTGCAGCGTAACAAATTTTTCCCACAACGCCTCCTGGCTCTCAGGGTGCTGCGGGTCCCAGATGATGCAGTCGATGGGGCAGACGGCGATGCAGGTCTGGTGTTCATAGAAGCCGACGCACTCGGTGCAGCGGGCCGGGTCTATCTCGTAGACCTTGGGCCCCATGGTGATGGCCTGATTGGGGCACTCAGGCTCACACATGTCGCAGTTGATGCACTTGTCGGTGATGAGCAGCGCCATCGTCAGCCGGCCTTCTGGTGGGGCTGACGGGTATTGGTGTCGCCGTCCAGATTGCGCAGCAGTATGCCAAAGTTCACATCCACCTCTTGCGGCACCGGCAGGTAGACGGTGTGACCGTCGCCGGGCGCTACCTGGATCTGCTCGCCCTTGCGGTTTTCCAGCTGGCTGAGATCGAAGCTGAGATTGCCTTGCGGGGTCATCAGCTCCAGGCGGTTGCCCAGCAGGAACTTGTTCTTCACCGCCACTTCTACCAGACCGTCGGCGCGGCGTCCGGTGATCTCGCCGACAAACTGCTGGCTGTCGGAGACCGAGTAGCCGTAGTCGTAGGTCTGATACTCGCTGTGGGCATGGCGGCGCAAGAAGCCCTCGGTGTAGCCCCGGTGGGCCAGGTTCTCCAGGGTCTTCATCAGATCCCGGTTGAAGGGGCGGCCGGCCACCGCATCGTCAATGGCCTGGCGATAGACCTGGGCGGTGCGGGCACAGTAGTAGAAGGACTTGGTGCGGCCCTCAATCTTCAGTGAATGCACCCCCAGCTTGGTGAGACGCTCCACGTGCTCGATGGCCCGCAGATCCCGGGAATTCATGATGTAGGTGCCGTGCTCGTCCTCAAACGCCGTCATGAACTCACCGGGGCGGTTCTTCTCCTCCAGCAGCACCAGCTGATCCGTAGGCTGGCCCAACCCCAGGGTAGGTTGCACCTGCACCGGGATCGGCTCCTGCTTGTGGACGATTTGGCCGACGGCGTCTTCCTTGCCCTCGTGCACCTTGTACTCCCAGCGGCAGGCGTTGGTACAGGTGCCCTGATTGGGGTCACGTTTGTTGATGTAGCCGGAGAGCAGGCAGCGGCCGGAGTAGGCCATGCACAGGGCGCCGTGGACAAACACCTCCAGCTCGATGCCGGGGCACTGCTGACGGATCTCTTCAATCTCATCCAAGGAGAGCTCCCGGGAGAGGATGACCCGCTCCAGGCCCATCTGCTCCCAGAACTTCACCGTGGCCCAATTGACCGCATTGGCCTGTACCGACAGGTGCACCGGCATGTGGGGGAAGTGCTCCCGCACCAGCATGATGAGGCCGGGGTCGGACATGATGAGGGCATCCGGGCCCATCTCCACCACCGGCTTCATGTCGCGCACGAAGGTCTTGAGCTTGGAGTTGTGCGGCTGGATGTTGGCCACTACATAGAGCTTCTTGCCCAGGGCATGGGCTTCATTGATGCCCAGCTGCAGGTTGTCGTGGTCGAATTCGTTGTTACGCACCCGCAGGCTGTAACGGGGTTGGCCGGCGTAGACGGCATCGGCGCCATAGGCGAACGCATAGCGCATGTTCTTCAGCGTTCCCGCCGGAGAAAGCAACTCGGGTCTGAACATATTGTCTCTCTTGGGTCTGATCACAGGTCAGGACGGCCCCACCTGATGGGGCCAGCGGCGAATTGTAGCCTCGAGGGGCTAGGGCATGCCACTCTTTTGGCGGATGTTGGGAGTGGCTGGATCTGTGGCGCCTTGAGCCAGGGCGCGTTTAGATCAACGCCTTGGCGTTGGGGAACTTTTGTTAGTTTCACCTGTCTATTTCCCGTCAGACAGGGTCTGACAACATTGTCCAATTCGCTAGTAGAGGAAAGCACAATGCAGAATAAAGTAACCGCTGGCCTTATCTTGATGGCGCTGACAGTGTCTTTGAGCACCGTCTTTGAGCACCGCTCAGATCCGTGCCGGCGAGCGGCCTCCTCTGGAGGCCATGCCCCTAGTCGACATCATTAACATGCTGGAAAAGAAAGGTTTTTCGCCAATCACTCAACTGTCGTTCGACGAGGGGGTATGGGAAGTTGACGCCTATAACCCAGATCAGGAGCCACGTGAGCTGACGATCCATCCCGTTACGGGTGAGATCCTCTCCAACCGGCGCGACCATTAAGCAGGCAGCTTACCGGCAGCGCCTGGCGGGGCTGCCGGTAAGGCAAGACAAAGCCGCTGCGGACCCGTCTGCCTTGACGCGGGCGCCCGTGGGCCGACTTATTCTGCTTTCTCACCACCCAGGGCGGTGATCAGCTCGGGGATGAAGCGGCCCAATTCGCCTGTCATCAGGCTGAAGTCGGCATCCAGTCGGGCGGCCTTGTCTTCTGACACCACGTCGTCGTTCTGTTCGCGCAGCTCCTCGGAGAACTTGAGGCGCTTGATGCCCAGATCATCGCCCAGCACAAAGCTCACCGTCTCGGCCCAGTTGAGGGCCAGCTTGGTGACCAGCTTGTCGGCCAAGAGGTGCACCTTGATCTCTTCCGTGGTGAGATCCTGCTGCTTGCAGCGGATGATGCCACCATGCTCCAGTGCCGAGCGCAGCTCGGCCTCCTCCTCCAGCACGAAGCTGCCGGGGGCGGTGCCAGCATTGAGCCACTCGGTCATGGTGATCTCGGCGGGATCGGCGAGCGAGAGGGGCACCACCGGCAGGGAGCCGATGGCCTTGCGCAGCAGGCTGAGCACATCGTCGGCCTTCTTGGCGGAGCCGGCATCCACCACGAGGTAGTTGTCCTGGGCATTGATCCACAAAAAGGTCTGGCTGGTGCGGGTGAAGGCGCGGGGCAGCAGCTGCATCAGCACTTCGTCCTTGAGGGATTCCTTTTCCTTCTTCTTCAGGGCGCGGCCCTGATCGGCCTCCAACTGATCGATGCGCTCCTGCAGGGCCTCCTTGACCACGGGGCCGGGCAGCAGCTTGTCTTCGCGCTTGGCGCACAGCAGCAGCTGTCCTTGAGCCTCATGCACCAGCAGATCCGACTCCCGGCCAAAGGGGCTGACGAAGCCGAACTTGCTCATCTCCTGACTGCCGCAGGGCACAAACAGCAGGTTCTTGAGCAGGGGCTCCAGTGCCTCGGCGGTGAGTTCGAAGGGACGGGTGAAACGATAGATCTGCAGGTTTTTAAACCACATGACGGCCTCGGCTTTCGTTGAAATCGCGCCATTCTATCAGCTTTGTGATCCTCCCGGCATTCCGGACAGAAAAAGTGGAGCTGGCTCACAGGGGCTCGGGGCGAAACAGGCGGGGGGGCAAATGGCAAATTTACACTTGGATCAGTCATGGAGGAGGGCCTGTCATGGTGATCCGTCCGCATCGTCAAGAGGATATGCCTGTGCTGCTGGAGATCTGGCTGCAGGCCTCGTTACATGCCTATGACGAGTTGCCGGCGGCGCTCTGGTGGCCGCATCAGGAGGCCATGCGGGATCGCTTCCTGGCTGGCAGCGAGATTTGGGTGCTGGAGCAGGCTGGCCAGATCAAGGGCTTTGCCGCCCTGCAGGCCGACGAACTGCTGGCTCTGTATGTGCATCCGGAGTTTCAGGGGCATGGGTTGGGCGCCGCCTTGCTGTATCAACTCAAACGCTGTCATCCCTATCTGTGGCTGCGGGTCTGCACCCGCAACACTGACATCATAGCTTTCTATCGTTATCAAGGCTTTAGCTGTTGTGGTGAGCAGAAAGACCCCGTCACAGGCTTGCCCGAATGGCTGATGGAGTGTCCGCCAAGACTCACCGAACTGCTGTCTGCCTCGGCTTAGCCAATAGGCTGGCTGGCATCAATGGCCCCTGCTGAAACCTGATTGTCTTGCCGATATCATAAAACTGTCACAAAAAGTTCTAATAATGCGGCTGGCAAAAAAGGAATAGCTACCCAGGGCGTAACATATGTCAAAAAAAGTACTGATCGTCGAAGATGAAGCCCCGATCCGGGAGATGTTGTGCTTCGTGCTGGAGCAGAAGGGATTCGAGCCCATGGAGGCGGAGGATTACCAGCAGGGGCTGGCCGCCCTCAAGGAGCCCTTCCCGGATCTCATCTTGCTGGATTGGATGTTGCCTGGCGGTAGCGGTATCCAGTTTATCAAGCAGCTCAAGCAGGATGAGGTGACCCGCCAGATCCCGGTGGTGATGCTGACGGCCCGGGGTGAGGAGGAGGATAAGGTGCGCGGCCTGGATGCCGGCGCCGATGATTACATCACCAAGCCCTTCTCCCCCAAGGAGCTGACGGCCCGTTTGAAGGCGGTGATCCGCCGCGCCGTGCCGACCAGCACCGAAGAGATCATCGAGGTGCAGGGGCTGAAGCTGGATCCGGTCTCCCACCGCGTCACCGCCAACGAGCAGGTGCTGGAGATGGGCCCCACCGAATTCCGGCTGCTGCATTTCTTCATGACCCACCCGGAGCGGGTATACAGTCGTGAGCAATTGCTAAATAATGTCTGGGGCACCAACGTCTACGTGGAAGACAGAACCGTGGATGTGCATATTCGACGTCTGCGCAAGGCGGTGTCCGAATTTGGCCATGATGCCTTCATCCAGACGGTGCGCGGCACTGGCTATCGATTCTCCACTCGTGTCTGAGGCACAGCATGTTTGAACCCTACTCCTGGGGACGGGTTGTCAAGAAGGTGCTGGGTTACTACCTGCCCTTCCTGGTCCTCGGGTTGCTGCTCAAGAACTGGGCCCTGAGCCTGTTTGTAGCAGCCGTGTTGCACCTGGTGTGGCACTACTGGCAGCAGCGTCGTCTGTTTCACTGGCTGTGGGTTGACCGCAGCCTGATCCCGCCCCAGGGCTCCGGCACCTGGGAGTACATCTTCAACGGTATCTATCGTCTGCAACAGCGGCATAGGGCGCGGCGTCGTGAGCTGGCCGGCCTGATTCGCCGTTTTCGCGAAGGGGCCGAGGCACTGCCGGATGCCGCCGTGGTGTGCCGTAACGACGGCAGCATCATCTGGTGTAACAAGCTGGCCGGTCAGTTGCTGGGCTTTCGTTGGCCCGAGGACGCCGGGCAGAACATCAGCAACCTGATCCGCACCCCTCAGTTCATCGCCTACCTGCGCCAGCAACAGTTTGACGAGCCGCTGGAGATGGGTTCGCCCATCAATGAGCAGAAGGTGCTGGAGTTTCGCATCATGCCCTATACAGAGGATCAGACCCTGCTGGTGGTGCGGGATGTGACCCATCTCAAGAGCATGGAGGCGATGCGCAAAAACTTTGTCGCCAACGTCTCCCACGAGCTGCGCACGCCCCTGACGGTGCTCAAGGGCTATCTGGAGATGATGGAGGAGGTGCCGGAACCGGCCCGCTGGGGCAAGGCGCAGAAGGTGATGCTGGAGCAGACCCTGCGGATGGACAACCTGGTGAACCAGCTGCTGGTGCTCTCCCGCATCGAGGCCGCGCCTGAGATCAACCTGCAGAAGGTGGTGGACATGCCCAGGCTGCTGCTGATGGTGGAGCAGGAGTGCCGCACCGTTAGCGGTGGCAGTCACGACCTCTCCTTTGAGCTGGATGATGAGCTGCTCATCTATGGCGATGAAGATCAACTGCGCAGTGCCGTCACCAACCTGGTGAACAATGCCATCAAGTACACGCCGCCGGGCAAGCAGATCCGGGTGGTTTGGTCGCGGCAGGGGCCCCAGGCCCGCTTTGCCGTCTATGACAGAGGGGAGGGCATAGCCCCCGAGCACCTGAGCCGGCTCACCGAGCGATTCTATCGGGTGGATCGGGCGCGCTCCCGGCAGACTGGCGGCTCCGGCTTGGGGCTGGCCATCGTCAAACACGCCTTGAGTCATCATGACAGCCAGCTGGAGATCCAAAGCCAACTGGGGGTGGGGAGCTGTTTTAGTTTTGTCATACCCGCCCGCCTGGTGGTGAAAGCCAGCGCCAACGGCTGAGCTGCTGCACGTCAGCCCTCTGGCCATCAGCGCCACCTGTCAGGCAGGTGGCGTTTTACGTTGTGCCGGCTGTCGAGCGCGGTTGCGCTGTCACACAAATGTCATCTAGTTTTAGTAAATCTTTCATGGCGACGGGGGATACTGCTCCCGTCAACAACAAGGACTTCCCCTTCAATTGGAGAAAGTGGATGAAACTCAACAAACTGGTTAGCGTCGTCGGCTTTGCCGCTGCCATCGTATCTGCCCAGGCCTTTGCCGCCGTAGACAGCGCCCTGCCTGAGTATCAGAAGGTTAGCGGTATCTCCGGCAACCTCTCTTCCGTGGGTTCTGACACCCTGGCCAACATGATGACCCTGTGGGCCGAGGAATTTAAGCGCGTTTACCCGAACGTCAATATCCAGATCCAGGCTGCCGGCTCCTCCACTGCTCCGCCTGCCCTGACCGAAGGCACCTCACACATCGGCCCCATGAGCCGCAAGATGAAAGACGGTGAAATCGAAGCCTTCGAGAAGCGTTTTGGTTACAAGCCGACCGCCATCCCGGTAGCGGTTGACGCCCTGGCGGTGTTTGTGCACAAGGATAACCCCATCAAGGGCCTGTCCATGCAGCAGCTGGATGAGATTTTCTCCTCTACGTTGAAGTGTGGTGGCACCAAGGCTGCTGCCAAGTGGAGCGATGTGGGTCTGGATGGCGAATGGGCCAACCGTGACATCCAACTGTTCGGTCGTAACTCTGTGTCTGGCACTTACGGTTACTTCAAGGAGCATGCCCTGTGTAAGGGTGACTTCAAGAGCACCGTAAACGAGCAACCGGGTTCCGCCTCCGTGGTGCAGTCTGTCTCTGCCTCACTCAACGGTATCGGCTACTCAGGGATCGGCTACAAGACCTCTGGTGTGCGTGCTCTGCCGCTGTCCAAGTCCGGTACCGACTTCGTCGAAGCCACCGAAGAGAACGCACTGAAGGGGACTTATCCGCTGTCACGTTACCTGTACATCTACGTGAACAAGCACCCCAACAAGCCGCTGGATCCCATGGTGCTGGAGTTCGTCAAGCTGGTACTGTCCAAGTCCGGTCAGACCATTGTCGAGAAGGATGGTTACATCCCGGTTCCCGCCAAGGTGGCCGAGCGCGATCTGCAGATCCTGGGCGCCAAGTAAGCCACGCCTGATCGCTGACGCGACCAAGAAAATCCCCCGTTTCGACGGGGGATTTTTTTTGCTTCAGGATTCGCTGAGGCCCTGCCAGCTGGCGGGGGGCGGGGGCAGCTGGCCTATGAGTCTGGCCAGCCCCTCCGACCAGGTCTGGCGCAGCTGGGCGAAGGCCGGATCCTGCTCGCCGATACGGCAAGGCAGGCCTTGCAGGTCACCTTTGCGGTAGCACAGCACATCCAGCGGCAAACCCACCGACAGGTTGCTGCGCAGGGTGGAGTCGAGGGAGATGAGGGCGCACTGCAGCGCCAGATCCAGTGGGGAGTGGTAGCTCAGCACCCGATCCAGGATCGGTTTGCCGTACTTGCTCTCGCCAATCTGAAAATAGGGGGTGTCTTCGGAGGCCTCGATGAAGTTGCCCTCCGGGTAGATGTGAAACAGACGGGGTTCCTCCCCTTGAATTTGCCCGCCCAGCAGCAGGTTACAGCCGTAGTTGACGCCGGTCTGTTGCTGGCCGCCATCCCGGGCTATCACTTCCCGCACCGTCGCCCCGACGATCTCCGCCGCCTGATAGAGGCTGCCGGCATGCAGCAGACTCAGCTCAGGCTGCGAACCTCGCTGGCGCAACAGGCTCACCACGCTCTGGGTGGTGGCCAGGTTACCGGCGCTTTGCAGCACCAGCAGCCGCTCGCCGGGCACCGCAAAGGTGTGCAGCTTCTTGAAGGTGGCAATGTGATCGACCCCCGCATTGGTGCGGGAGTCGGAGGCGAACACCAGGCCTTCGGCCAGGCGCAGGGCGACGCAATAGGTCATGGGGCTCTTTCCTGTCAGCGCTTACTGTTGCTGTTGTTCCGGCGCCAGACGGATGGCGGCGTGGGCCAGCATGGCCTCTTCCCCTCCGCCGTAACGGACACCGCGTACCGGACAGGCATCCAGATAATCCAGCCCCACCGCCAGCTTCAGATGCCGGTTGGGGGTGCGGCTTTGATTGGTGACATCATAGGTGTGCCAGCCGTCGTCATACCAGACCTCGGCCCAGGCGTGGGTGGCCACATGGCTGGTGTCCGGGGTGTAAAGATAGCCGCTGACATAGCGGGCGGGCAATCCCAGGCTGCGGCAGCAGGCCAGAAAGACCTGGGTATGATCCTGGCAGACGCCACTGCCGGTGGCAAAGGCGTCCGCCGCGCTGTCGCTCACCGCCGTGCTGCCCGGGGTGTAGGGCATGTGGGCCAACAGGGCTACCATCATGGCCTCCAGGGCCGAAGCGGGATCGCCCTGCGGGGTGAAGCGGGCGGCAAAGTTGCGGATGGCGCTGTCTGCCCGGGTCAGATCGCTGTGGCGCAGGTAGACAAGCGGCGAGAGGTGAGTGTCCTGATCTTCGGTCTCGTCGAGTATCTCCACCACACCGCGGGCCAGGATATCGATGGCCTCGTGGGGCGAGTCCAGGGTCAGCACATGCAGCACGTTGCCGAAGCTGTCGGTGGTCTGGGTGGCGCTCTGCGGCAGCTCCAGCTCCCAGGCAAGGATGCGCTGCCGATCGCTGGGTTGTGGGGTCAGGCGCAGGTATTGGGTGCTGCGGCGCACCGTGCTTTGATATTCGTAGCGGGTCTGGTGTTCTATGGTCAGGCGCATCAGGAAGCCTCCAGGTAGCTCTTATGGATACTGGCCGCTATGGCGTTGATGTCGGTGAGAAATTGATCCAGGTAGGCATGCAGCCCACCGGCAAACAGATCGGCTATGGTGCCAAAGCGCAGCTTGGCATGCTGCACGGCGGTGAGCAGCCGCGGCTCCCGCCCGGCATCGCCCTCTATGTTGCCCAGCAGGGCCTCCACCTCTTCCACGCTGGCCCGCAGGGAGCGGGGCACCTCGGAGCGCAGGATCAGCAGCTCCGCCACCAGATCCCGGGTCGGGGCCTGCTTGTACAGCTCCTGATAGGCCTCATAGGCCCCTACCGAGCGCAGCAGGGCGTTCCAGCGGTAAAACTCCCGCACCGGATCCTCGTCTTCCTTCATCACCTGGTATTTCACATCCAGGATGCGGGCTGTGTTGTCCGCCCGCTCGATGAAGGTGCCCAGGCGGATGAAGTTGAGGGTGTCACTGCGCAATATGGTGCCAAAGGTGGCCCCCCGCACCTGATGGGAGCGCTCCTTGACCCAGTCGAAGAAGGCCACCACATCCTGGTTGATGCCGCCGCGTTTGCGCAGCGCCTTCATCTCCAGCCAGGTGGCGTTGAGGCTCTCCCACACTTCACCGCTGATGCGGCCGCGCACCGCATGGGCGTTGTCCCGTGCCGCCTTGATGCAGCTGTAGATGCTGGAGGGATTGCGCTCATCCAGCACAAAGAAAGTCAGCAGGTGCTGCATGCTGATCTGGCCATACTCCTGCAAAAAGGGCTCATGGGTGCCGGTAATGGTCAAGGGGGCGATCAGCTCACTGTTGTCCGCATCGATCTGCGGCATCAGGGACATGGAATAGGTGACATCCAGCATGCGGGCGGTGTTCTCGGCGCGCTCCAGATAGCGGGACATCCAGTACAGTTCACTGGCGGTACGACTCAGCATGGATACTCCTCCAGAACCCAGGTGTCCTTGGTGCCACCGCCCTGGGAGGAGTTGACCACCAGGGAGCCCTCGGTGAGGGCCACCCGGGTCAGGCCGCCAGGGATCAGGCGGGTCTCCCGACCGGTGAGCACGAAGGGGCGCAGGTCGATGTGCCGCGGGGCCACCCCGCTGGCCACGAAGGTGGGGCAGGTGGACAGGGACAGGGTGGGTTGGGCGATGTAGTTCTCCGGTTTGGCCTTGATGCGTTCGGCAAAGGCGGCAATCTCGGCGCGGCTGGCACAGGGGCCGATGAGCATGCCGTAGCCCCCGGCGCCGTGCACCTCCTTGACCACTAGCTCGGCCAGGTTGGCCAGCACATGGGACAACTCCGCCGGTCGTCGGCACTGCCAGGTAGGCACATTGTTGAGGATGGGCTCCTCCGCCAGGTAGAAGCGGATCATCTCCGGCACATAGGGGTAGATGGACTTATCATCCGCCACCCCGGTGCCCACGGCATTGGCCAGCACCACACCACCTGAGCGGTACACCGACAGCAGGCCGGGCACCCCCAGCATGGAGTCGGGGCGAAAGGCCAAGGGATCCAGGTAGGCATCGTCGATGCGCCGGTAGATCACATCCACCTGCCGGGGGCCGGCGGTGGTGCGCATGAACACATGACCATCCTTGACGAACAGATCGGCATTTTCAACCAGCTCCACCCCCATCTGCTGGGCCAGGAAGCTGTGCTCGAAGTAGGCACTGTTGAAGCGGCCCGGCGTCAGCACCACCACGCAGGGGTTCTCCACTGGCGTGCTCTCCTTGAGGGTCTGCAGCAGCAAGGAGGGGTAGCGTTCCACTGGCGAGATGCGCTGGCGGGAGAACAGCTCAGGGTAGAGCCGCATCATCATCTTGCGGTTCTCCAGCATGTAGGAGACGCCGGACGGGGTGCGCAGGTTGTCCTCCAGCACATAGTAGTGGCCATCCTGGTTACGGATGAGATCCACCCCTGTGATATGGGCATAGGTGCGTCTGTGCAGCGTGATGCCCTGCATGCAGGGCTGGTACTGATCGTTGGCCAGCACCTGCTCGGCGGGGATCACCTTCTCCTTGAGGATGTGCTGTTCATGGTAGATATCATGCAAGAAGGCATTGAGGGCCTTGACCCGCTGGCGGATGCCTTTATCCAGCATGCGCCATTCTGCGGCGGGGATGATGCGCGGTACGTTGTCGAAGGGAATGAGCCGCTCGGCACCGTCCTCCTCGCCGTAGACGTTGAAGGTGATGCCGACCCGGTGGAACAGCAGATCGGCCTCTTCGCGCTTGTGCTGTATGTACTTGTCGTCTGTCTCCTTGAGCCAGTGCCAGAAGGGGGCATAGTGGGGGCGGCACTGGCCATCGGCCAGCAGCATCTCGTCGTAAAGCGCCTCGCTGGGAGGCTGGATCCGGATCATGGGCTACTCCTTTACCACAGCAGATAAGCCGGTATCGCAAGGAGTGTGCCAGCGCCTGTGGGGGCTAGCAGGGGGTAGTCTGGGTGCTTTTGGTGCAACAGCTGCACTTTGGGGCGCCCTGGCGGCCCTGGGCGCCAAACCGAGGCAGGGGCCATGGAGCAGGCTGGGATTTTGCCCCACCTTTGGCATAATGGCCGCCGCAAGGGGAGAGGCTATGAAAACCGATGAAGCGTGGATGCAGCATGCCATGGCGCTGGCGGCCCGGGCGGAAGCCCTGGGCGAGGTGCCGGTGGGGGCCGTGCTGGTGTTAGGGGACGAGGTCGTGGGGGAGGGCTGGAACCAGGTGGTGACCCGTCACGACCCCAGTGCCCATGCCGAGGTGATGGCGCTGCGTCAGGCCGGCGCTCGACTGGGCAATTACCGGCTGCTGGATACCCGGCTCTACGTCACTCTGGAGCCCTGCGTCATGTGCGCCGGGGCCCTGGTGCATGCCCGCATCGGCACCCTGATCTACGGCGCCAGCGATGCCAAGACCGGCGCCGTGACCTCTGTCTTCCCGGTGTTGCAGGATCCCCATCATAACCACAGGGTCGAGGTGGTGGGGGGCGTGCTGGCGGAAGCCTGCAGCCAGCAGCTCAGTGAGTTTTTTCGCCGCCGCCGCGCCGAGCACAAGGCCGCCAAGCTGGCAGCCCGTCAGGCCAGCGAGCCGGCCGCCTGACGCAGCTTCAGCTCCCAGCCCAGCTCCTGGGTATATTTCTGCTCCCGGGTGAGATTTTGCATCAGTAACTGGTTCTCCTGACACCAGGTCGCCGGCAGGCTCAGGGTCAGCTTGTGCTCCTTGGCCTTAAGCTGCAGCGGCGGCAGGGCGCCGTCCTGACGCCTGTGGTGCAGGGCCACCGCCAGGCGTAGCAGGCGGATGCAACGCCACAAGGCCTCGTCCTGATGGTTCTGGATGGGGGTGAAGTCGCTGCGCTTGATGGCCTTGCGCTGAAAGCGCGCCAGGAGGGCCAAAAACGCTGCTCCTGCTGGTTGAAGCCAGGTAAGTCCGAGTGGGAGAGCAGGTAGGCCGAGTGCTTCTGTACCCCGCTGTAGTTGATGACGAGCCCCACCTCGTGTAGTTGCGCCGCCCAGGCCAGCAGGGGGCGGTAGCTCTCCACCTCCAGTCCCCAGGCGTCGGCCACTTGATCAAACAGCCCCAGCACAGTCGCCTCCACCCGTGCCGCCTGCGCCGGATCGATGTGATACATCTTAGCCAGGCCGCTGGCGGTGCGCGCGCGGATGTCAATGTGCTGCTGACGTTCCGTCAGGCTATACAGGCTGCCTTCGCGCAGCGCGCCGTCGGAGTAGTCCATCTGCTGGATAGACAGGGCGGCAAACAACGCCTGCAGTATGGCCACTCCAGCGGCGATCACCGGCCGGCGATCCTCACTCAGGCCCGGCAGTTTGAGCGCATCAATGTGCTTTTGTGCCACCATCTGGCGGCGTAGCAGGGTGAGTCCCTCGGCATCGATCTGCGGGCCACGCCCGGCGGCCAGCAGCAGTTCGTGCACCGCCTTGATGGTGCCCGAGCTGCCCAGGCACTGCTCCCAGCCCAGCTCCCGATAGCGGGTCATGATGGGTTCGAGCTGGTGCTGGGCTTCCAGGATAGCGGCATCGAACTGCTCATCCGTCAGCTGGCCGTTGCCAAAGAACTGGTTGCTGAAGGTGACGCAGCCCATCTTGCGGCTGGTGAGGGCAAGGGGGGCGAACTCTTCGCCAATGATGAGCTCGGTGCTGCCGCCGCCGATGTCGATGACCAGCAGACGCCCTTCGGTGTGCTGGGTGTGGGCCACCCCCTGATAGATGAGGCGGGCTTCTTCCAGCCCCGAAATCACCTCCACCGGATGACCCAGCAGGGCGCGGGCCTCGGCGAGGAATAGGTCGGCATTGCTGGCCACTCGCAGGGTGAAGGTGCCCGTGATGCGCAGGTTGTTGCGCGCTATGTTGCCCAGCCGTTCACCAAACAGCCGCAGGCAGGCCAGCCCCCGGGCCATGGCCTCCGGGCTGAGGCGGCCGGACTGCTCCAGCCCCTCGGCCAGCTGCACCCGCTCTTTGAGCCGATCGACAATCTGCAAACGGCCGTCCACCTGGCGGGCGATCACCAGGTGGAAGCTGTTGGACCCCATGTCGATGGCGGCCAACCATTCATTGGACATCGGTCTGTTGCTCCTGACGTTTCAAGTAGTCGTAGATGGCGATCTGGGAGCGGATCTTGCGCTTGTTGCCCCGCGGCACGTAGCGATTGCTGGCTTCGGCATCGATGTAGCGCGCCTTGGTGGTGTCGGAGAACTGGATCTCCAGCAGGGTGTGGATGCGCTGCTTCAAGGCCTCGTCATAAACGGGGGTACTCACCTCGATACGGTGATCCAGGTTGCGGGTCATCCAGTCGGCAGAACCGATGAAGTAGCGCGGGTTGCCGTTGTTGTGGAACACCAGCACCCGCGGGTGCTCCAGATAGCGGTCTATGATGCTGATGACTTCGATGTTCTCACTCAGGCCTGGCACACCGGGCACCAGCGAACACATGCCCCGCAAGATCATGCGCACCTTGACGCCGGCCTGGCTGGCGGCATACAGGCGGCTCACCATGCCCCTGTCCACCAGGTTGTTGATCTTGATGGTGATGGCGGCCGGCAGGCCCGCCTTGGCGTTGCTGATCTCGTTATCGATCATGCTGTAGAGATTGCGGCGCATGTTGATGGGGGAGACCAGCAGGTGATTGAACTTGAAGCGCCGGTAGGGGTGCTCAATGTAGTCGAACACGCTCTCCACCTCGGCGGTCAGCTCGGCATTGCGGGTGAAGAGGGCAAAGTCGGTGTAGATCTTGGCGGTCTTCTCGTTGAAGTTGCCGGTGCCGATATGGGCGTAACGCACCGCCTCGCCGCTTTCCTGGCGGGTGATGAGACAGAGCTTGGAGTGGATCTTCAAGGTGGGCAGGCCAAACACCACCTTGACGCCGGCCTCGGTGAGCCGTTGTGCCCAGCGGATGTTGTTCTCTTCGTCGAACCGCGCCTGCAGCTCCACCACCACGGTTACCCGCTTGCCGTTGTTGGCGGCGTGGATCAGGGAGTCGATGACCCGGGACTGGCTGGCCACCCGGTAGATGTTGATCTTGATGCTGCTCACCGCCGGGTCGAAGGAGGCCTGACGCAGCAGCTCGGTAAAGTGCTGGAACTTGTGGTAGGGGTAGTAGAGCAGTATGTCTCCTTCCCGGATGGCGTGGAAGGCGTTGCGCCGGCGGGAGAATCGGCTGCTCACCAGCGCCGGCAGCTTGGGGTTCTCCAGGTAGGCGCGACCCACGTTAGGGAAACCGATAAAGTCCTTGAAGTTATGGTAACGGCCGCCGGGCAGCACGGAATCGTAGGCACTGACGCCCAGCTTGGCGCTGAGGAAGTTAGCCATCTCCAAGGGCATCTCCCTGTCATAGGCAAAGCGCACCGGCATGGCGGTGAGTCGCTGCTTGAGGCCGTCACTCATCTTGTCCAGCAGGCTCAGGTCCAGCTGGGAGGAGAGATCGAACTCGGCATCCCGGGTCATCTTGATGGAGTAAGCGGCAATCTCGTCGTATTCGAAGAAGCCGGCGAAGATGTCATCCAGGCAGACCCGGATCATGTTGTCCAGGATGATGAGCTCCTTGCGGCGCCGGTTGCCATCGGGGGGCATGGGGATGAAGCGGGGCAGCTTGTCGGTGGGCACTTCGATGAGAGCATACTTGTTGGGCTGCCCGGCCTTCTTCATCATCACCGCCAGATAGGTGTACTGATCTTTCAAGAAGGCGACGGGATCCGAGTCCTTGGTCAGCAATACCGGGCTGATATGGCGCAGCACCTTGTCCTGAAAGAACTTGCGCAGCCAGATCTGATTGCGCTCTGAGATCTGGCTTTCATTGATGAGAAAAATGTTGTGCCGTGCCAGGGCCAGCATCAGCTCCCGGTAGGTGGCATCGAACACCTCACCCAGCCGCATCACCTTGGCCTTGACCGCGGCCAGCAGCTGGTTGTTGCCGTTGTCTTCACCGTGCTCTGTATCGATGAGGGCCCGTCGCTTGAGTTCGGCCACCCGCACCTTGAAAAATTCATCCTGGTTGTTGGAGAAGATGCCCAAAAAGCGCACCCGCTCGATCAGGGGCACGCTCTTGTCCTGGGCTTCCTGCAGTACCCGTTCGTTGAAGGATAACCAGCTGAGTTCCTTTTCAATCCACTGCTTGTCGTTGCTCACGATACAACCCTACTCTCTTGTTCTGCATTTGCATTCTGTGCATCAGCCGCGCGGCGCACTGGCATCGCTTGATGGTTGACTTATTATATTTCAGAAACATGACAGCCGTATGACCACACACTCCTGCTGGCGGCAGACCCAGATGGCCGTCATATCGACTAACATACCCCAGGAGATCCCGGTCGTCATGGCCTCTTGTGGGCGGCTTGCCCTGGATTTCCTTCCCAGGCGGCCGCCTTGTAACAAAAGTGTCATCTTGCAGACATACAATGCGCCGGTATTCAGTACATTCGAGGTTTTCGATGTCCAGCCAAACCCAAAACCTGAACATGTCCGGCAGCGCCAGGCGGCGCATCAAGGACAAGTTGGCAAGCGTTGGCGTCACCACCGGGGGTATCCTGGTACTGGTGGCGCTGCTGCTTATCTTCTTCTACCTGCTCTACGTGGTAAAACCCGTGTTCGAGAGCGCCAAGGTAGAGCCCATCAGCCAGTTCTCCCTCACCTTGCCCGGCGAGCCTGTGCTCCTGGGCATGGATGATCAGCAGGCGATCGGCTATCGGTTCAGCCGGCAAGGCGGGATGGATTTCTTCTCCATCAAGCCTGAGTCCGGTTATCCCGTTGGCCAGGTGATACTGCATCAGCAACTAAGCGAAGCCGTGACCAGCGTCAGCGTCACCGCCGCGGCCAATCCCATGGTGGTGTTTGGCCTGGAGAACGGTACCGCCCGTGTGGTGCAACCGGGCTTTGTCGTCACCTACCCCAATGACAAGCGCACCACCGAAGCGGTGGTGAAGTCGCCGCTGGGGGAGGCGCCCCTGGTGCTGGACGAGCAGGGCCGCGCCATTACTGGCCTGGCCTTTGAGGCCAAGAGCGACAAGCGGCTGTTCGCGGTGCAGACCGCCGATAACCAGCTGGCGTTGGTGGCCCAGGAAGGGGAGGAGAACTTCCTCTCCGGCGAGGTGGAGTGGCAGACCAACCGTTATGCCATGCCGGCCATCAATGGTGAGATAGACCAGCTGCTGCTGACGCCGGATCTGCGCTATCTGCTGGTACGCGGTGGCAACCTGCTGTCTGTCTATAACATCAGCGATCTGGGCAACATACGACTGCGCAGTGCCATCGAGGTGAACGAGCCGGGGGCCCAGGTGACCGGTATCAGTCTGCTCAGTGGTGCCTCCTCCATCATGGTGGCCAACGACAACGGCGTCATCTCCCAGTGGTTTGAGGTGGTGCATGATGGCCAACGGGAATTTACCCGCATCCGTCACTTCCAGGCGGATGGCGGCGTGCGCCTGTTGGCTGCCGAGCATAGCCGCAAGGGCTTTGTCACCCTGTCGGGGGATCATCAGCTGGGCCTGTTCCATGCCACAGGGGAAACCCGGTTGCTCAGCCAGTCCCTGGGGGATCTGGCCGTGACCTCTCTGGCCCTGGCGCCGCGCAACAACGGTTTGCTGGTGGAGCGCCAAGGGGGTTTTGATTACTACAAGGTGAAGAACCAGCACCCCGAGGTGACCTGGAGCGCCCTCTGGTCCCAGGTGTGGTATGAAGGCTACCCTGCGCCTCAGTTTGTCTGGCAATCCACCTCCGCCTCCGATGATTTCGAAGGCAAGTTCAGCCTGGTCCCTCTGGCGTTTGGTACCTTGAAGGCGGCGGCCTATGCCATGCTGTTTGCCGTGCCCATCGCCCTGGCCGGCGCCATCTTCGCCGGTTATTTCATGTCAGCGGGCATGCGCAAGGTGGTTAAGCCGACGGTGGAGATCATGGCGGCACTGCCTACCGTGATCCTGGGCTTCCTGGCCGGTCTGTGGTTGGCACCCTTCATCGAACAGCACCTGCCGGGGGTGGCCCTGAGTCTGATACTGCTGCCCTTGTCCATGCTGGTGGCCGCATTCGGCTGGCATCATCTGCCTCGCCGCATCAAGGAGCAGGTGCCGGATGGCTGGCAAGCGCTGATCCTGGTGCCCGTGGTGCTGCTGGTGGGTTACAGCTGCTTTGCCTTTAGTCCGCTGCTGGAAGACTGGTTCTTCAACGGCAATGCCCGCGGCTTTATCACCCACGATCTGGGCATTCGCTTTGACCAGCGTAACGCCCTGGTGGTCGGCATCGCCATGGGCTTTGCGGTGATCCCCACCATCTTCTCTATCGCCGAAGATGCCGTCTTCTCGGTACCCAAGCACCTGACCCAGGGCTCCCTGGCCTTGGGCGCCACGCCCTGGCAGACCTTGAGCCGGGTGGTCATCCTGACCGCCAGCCCCGGGATCTTCTCGGCGGTGATGATGGGGCTGGGACGTGCCGTGGGCGAAACCATGATAGTGCTGATGGCTACCGGCAACACGCCCGTGATGGATTTCAGTATCTTCGAGGGGCTGCGTACCTTGTCGGCCAACATCGCCGTGGAGATGCCGGAGTCCGAGGTGGGCAGCTCCCACTATCGCATCCTGTTCCTGGCGGCCTTTGTGCTCTTTATCTTCACCTTTATTTTCAACAGCGTGGCGGAATTTGTCCGGCAACGGTTGCGTGACAAGTACAGCTCCATGTAAGGCGAGCAGAGGAATACGGCAAGATGAAAAAATGGATAAACTCCGGCTCCCCCTGGATCTGGCTTACCGGCGGTGCCGTGAGCCTGAGCCTGGTGGCGGTCATCGGCCTCTTGGTGCTGATCGGCTGGCGTGGTCTGGTCTACTTCTGGCCACACACCATCTACCAATGGCAACTCAATGAGAACGGCGAACAGAGCGTCCTCATCGGTGAACTCAACGACAGCGAACCTGTGCCCACCGCTCGCCTGGAGGCCGCCGGCCGCCAGTTCCCGGCGGGGACTCCAGAGGTGTTGGAGCGCTACCTGGTGAAGACCGGCAACCGGGAGTTCGTCCCGCTGGACTTTCGCTGGGTGTTGGAAACCGACATAGTGCAGCGCGAGACGCCCAAGGCCCTGGCGGTAATAGAACGCACCACCAACGGCAACTTCTACGGCACCGTTACCCAGGTGCTGGAGCTGGGCCAGCCGGTGGCCGGTGATCTTAAGCAGCAGTTGGCGGACCGCTTGGCGCGGGTGCAGGATCTCAACGACCGCACCAACGATCTGCAGAAGGGTGATATCGGCCGCATCAACTACCAGCTGGAGAAGCTGCGCTTGAAAGAGCGCCGATTGGCACTGGATGGTGCCCTGACCGAAGCGGCCAAACAGGAGCTGGCGCAGCAGCGTCAGGCCCTGAACGACGAGTATCATGTGCTGGAGAAGTCGCTGTTCGATCTGCGTGAGCAGGCCGAGCGTGACGCCATCATGGTCAAGGACATGCGCGGCCTTGAGGTGAAGATCCCCATGTCCCAGGTGGTGGACGTGGCCTGGCCCAACGACATGCATCTGCTGCAGAAGATAGGTCACTGGTTCCATCAGATCGGCAAGTTCTTGAGTGACGATCCCCGTGAGGCCAACACCGAAGGCGGTGTCTTCCCGGCCATCTTCGGCACCGTCTTCATGGTGCTGCTGATGACCGTCATCGTTACCCCGCTGGGGGTGGTGGCCGCCGTCTATCTGCACGAGTATGCCGGTAAGAATGCCATGACCAAGATCATCCGCATTGCCGTGATCAACCTGGCCGGGGTGCCCTCCATCGTTTACGGTGTGTTTGGTCTGGGCTTCTTCGTCTATGTGCTGGGCGGCAGCCTGGATCAGCTGTTCTACCCCGAGGCCCTGCCGAGCCCGACGTTTGGCTCCCCTGGGGTGATCTGGTCGGCCCTGACTCTGGCCATCCTGACCCTGCCAGTGGTGATTGTCTCCACCGAGGAAGGTCTGGCGCGGATCCCTAGCGCCGTGCGTCACGGCTCCCTGGCCCTGGGGGCCACCAAGGCCGAGACCCTGTGGCGCATCGTGCTGCCCATGGCCAGCCCCGCCATCATGACGGGTCTGATACTGGCCATTGCCCGGGCCGCCGGTGAGGTGGCGCCCTTGATGCTGGTGGGGGCGGTGAAGCTGGCGCCCACCCTGCCACTGGATGGCAACTTCCCCTACTTCCACGTAGAGCGCAAGTTCATGCACCTGGGCTTTCATATCTTCGACGTGGGCTTCCAGAGCCCCAACGTGGAGGCGGCGCGTCCGCTGGTGTATGCCACCTCCTTCTTGCTGGTGACGGTGATTGTGGGCTTGAACCTCACTGCCATCAGCATTCGTAACCATCTGCGCGAGAAATACCGGGCGCTGGATAACTGATCCGCCGTCTTTTGAATTGAGGAAACTATGATTACCGTTACCCCAACTGGCAGTACCAACGACACCCTGGATCTTGGCAACCTGGCCCCGGAGCGCACCGCCTTGGAGGTCAAGGAGCTGAACCTGTTTTATGGCAACAAGCAGGCGCTGTTTGACATCAACATGAAGATCCCCAAGGGGCAGGTGACCGCCTTCATCGGCCCGTCCGGCTGTGGCAAGTCCACCTTGCTGCGTTGCATCAACCGCATGAATGACCTGGTGGAGATCTGTCGCATCGAAGGCCAGATTTGTCTGCATGGCCAGAATATCTACGACAAGAGCGTGGACGTGGCGGCCCTGCGGCGCCGGGTGGGCATGGTGTTCCAGCGCCCCAACCCCTTCCCCAAGTCCATCTACGAAAACGTGGTCTACGGTCTGCGCCTGCAGGGCATCAATGACCGGCGGGTGCTGGACGAAGCGGTGGAGCGCTCCTTGCGCGGCGCTGCCTTGTGGGAAGAGGTGAAGGATCGGCTGCACGAGAACGCCTTCGGCCTGTCCGGTGGTCAGCAGCAGCGTCTGGTGATCGCCCGGGCCATCGCTATCGAGCCGGAAGTGCTGTTGCTGGATGAGCCCACCTCGGCGCTGGACCCCATCTCCACCCTGACCATTGAGGAGCTCATCAACGAGCTCAAGAGCAAGTACACTGTGGTTATCGTCACCCACAACATGCAGCAGGCGGCCCGGGTGTCGGATCAGACCGCCTTCATGTACATGGGCGAGATGATCGAGTACGCCGACACCAACACCATCTTCACCAAGCCGAAGATGAAGAAGACCGAAGACTACATCACAGGCCGCTACGGCTAAGCCTGGCCCAAGAGGATTTGAGCAATGGATAACATGAATCTCAACAAGCACATCTCCGGTCAGTTCAATACCGAGCTGGATGCGGTACGCAACAATGTGCTGGCCATGGGCGGCCTGGTGGAGCAGCAACTGGGGGACGCCCTGACGGCCCTGCACCAGCAGGATCAGGATCTGGCCCGCAAGGTGGTGGAGACCGACCTGCAGGTCAACAGCATGGAGGTGAGCATTGACGAGGAGTGCACTCGCATCATCGCCAAGCGCCAACCGGCCGCCTCCGACCTGCGCCTCATCCTGATGATCTCCAAGACGGTGACGGATCTGGAGCGCATGGGGGATGTGGCGGAGCGTCTGGTGCGCATGGTGCTGAACAACACCAGTCGCCCGCAGCCGCTGCTGGTCTCCCTGGAGAGCATGGGTCGCCAGTGCATCAAGATGCTGCACGACGCCCTGGACGCCTTCGCCCGTATGGACGTGGAGGCGGCGGTGCAGCTCTACCACGACGACGACAAGATAGACCAGCTCTACGAGGGCATCATCCGTCAGCTGATGACCTACATGATGGAAGATCCCCGCACCATTCCCCAGGTGATGGAAGTGTTGTGGGCCGCCCGGGCGCTGGAGCGCATCGGTGATCGCTGCCAGCACATCAGCGACTACATCATCTACTGTGTCAAGGGCAAGGACGTGCGCCACACCAAGGTGTCCGATCCCAACGCCATCTAAGCGTGCGCACGCTTGGCATGACACCGCAGGGGGAGCTTAGGCTCCCCTGATTTTTACGTTCCCGGACAGGGTATGCGGTTAAAAAATAACCGTCGCCAACATTTTCTTCACAAGCTATAATCCGCGACCGTTTTGCCTTCCTAAAGAGTCCCGCCATGCAGTCACCGGCCATCACTCTGTTTGATTATCCCAAGTATTGGGCCCACCATCTGGGGCCGGCGCCTTTCCTGCCCATGAGCCGGGCCGAGATGGACCAGCTGGGCTGGGACAGCTGCGACATCATCATCATCAGCGGCGACGCCTACGTGGATCACCCCAGCTTCGGCATGGCGGTGGTGGGGCGCTTTCTCGAGGCCCAGGGCTTTCGGGTCGGCATCATTGCCCAGCCGGATTGGAACAGCAAAGACGCCTTCATGTCCCTGGGGCGGCCCAATCTGTTCTTCGGGGTGTCGGCCGGCAACATGGACTCCATGATCAACCGCTACACCGCCGACAAGAAGCTGCGCCACGACGATGCCTACACTCCGGGCAACGAGGGGGGTAAGCGGCCGGATCGCGCCACCCTGGTCTACTCCCAGCGCTGCAAGGAAGCCTACAAGGACGTGCCCGTGGTGCTGGGGGGCATCGAAGCCTCGCTGCGACGCATCGCCCACTACGACTACTGGTCCGAGACCATACGCCGCTCCGTGCTGATGGATGCCAAGGCCGATCTGCTGGTGTTTGGCAACGCCGAGCGCCCGCTGGCGGAGATCGCCCACCGCTTCGCCCGCGGTGAGAGCCTGGCGCAGATGCAGGACATCCGCGGCACTGCCGTCATCCGCAAGGAGGCCCTGCCGGGCTGGCGGGGGGGTGGACTCCACCCGGCTGGATCAGCTGGGGCGCATCGACTCCATCCCCAACCCCTACATGGAAGGCGCGCCCTGTAGCGACACGCCCGAGACAGCGGTGGGGCAGGGGGCTGAGGCAAAGCCGGTGCTGGTGCAACCCGCCAAGCCCAAGCCCTGGGAGCTGACCTATGTGCTCTTGCCGTCGTTTGAGAAGGTGAAGGCGGACAAGGTGCTCTACGCCCACGCCTCCCGGGTGCTGCATCAAGAGACCAACCCCGGCTGCGCCCGGGCCCTGCTGCAACCCCATGGCGAGCGGGCCATCTGGGTCAACCCGCCGGCCCTGCCGCTCTCCACCGAGGAGATGGACGGCGTGTTCGCCCTGCCGTATCAACGGGTGCCCCATCCGGCCTACGGCAAGGCCAAGATCCCGGCCTATGAGATGATCAAGACCTCGGTGAATATCATGCGTGGCTGCTTCGGCGGCTGTACCTTCTGCTCCATCACGGAGCATGAGGGGCGCATCATCCAGAGCCGCTCCGAGGGCTCCATCCTGCAGGAGATCGAGGCGATCCGCGACAAGGTGCCGGGCTTCACCGGGGTGATCTCCGACCTCGGCGGTCCCACCGCCAACATGTACGGCCTGCGCTGCAAGAACCCGCGGGCCGAAGAGACCTGCCGGCGCGCCTCCTGCGTGTATCCGGTGATCTGCCCGCACATGGACACGGACCACACTCCCACCATCAACCTGTATCGCAAGGCGCGGGATCTCAAGGGCATCAAGAAGATACTCATCGCCTCCGGCGTGCGCTACGACCTGGCGGTGGAGGATCCGCGCTACATCAAGGAGCTGGCCAAGTACCATGTGGGCGGCTACCTGAAGATTGCCCCGGAGCACACCGAGGCAGGGCCCCTGTCCATGATGATGAAACCGGGCATGGGCAGCTATTACCGCTTCAAGGAGCTGTTTGACAAGTACTCCCAGGAGGCCGGCAAGCAGCAGTACCTGATCCCCTATTTTATCGCCGCCCACCCGGGCACCTCGGACGAGGACATGGTGAACCTGGCGCTCTGGCTCAAGGCCAACGACTTCAAGCTCGACCAGGTGCAGAACTTCTACCCGTCGCCCCTGGCCACCGCCACCACCATGTATTACTCGGAGGTGGATCCGCTGCACAAGGTGACCTACAAGTCCGGCAGTGTGTTTGTCGCCAAGGGTGAGCGCCGCCGCCGGCTGCACAAGGCCATCTTGCGCTATCACGACCCCGCCGGCTGGCCCATGATCCGCGAGGCCCTGCAGACCATGGGGTTAAGCCGCCTCATCGGCAAG
>JAJOIN010000110.1 GCA_021209335.1 Aeromonadaceae bacterium | reverse complement strand
AGGTGAAGCTTGCGCCAGACGCGGCGTTTCTCCTTGCCGTGCTTGCGAATTTTCCATTCGCCTTCGCCATAGACCTTGAGTCCGGTGGCATCGATGACCAGGTGAGCCACTGGGCCATGGCTCGGTAGGCGGTACTTGATTTCGACCGTCTTGGCGCGCTTGCTGATACAGCTGTAGTCCGGCGACTGTAAGGGCACATTCATCAGCTCGAACAGCGAGTTGATGAAGCCTTCCAAGGCACGCAGCGGTAGCTTGAATACCGCCTTGAGCATCAGCGCGGTTTCAATGGCGGAGTCGCTGTAATGGAAGCCTCGCCCTCGGCGGCCATGATGTGTCTGGCAATGCCACTGCTGGATGGCTTGCTCATCCATCCAGACGGTCAACGAACCACGTTGCACCAAGGCTTGGTTGTACTGTTTCCAGTTGCTGATCTTGTGCTTGGACTTGCCCATCTGGCGCTCCCGGTGGTGAACCTAAGAGATCAGATCACCAAACTGCGGGATAGTTCCCTGATTTGAGCAACAACGCCCTTCATACTTGCCCCTTCCATTCATCCAACTTGTCCGCCCATTCCTGCATCATGGCGCGACGCTCGTCGAAATAGGTGGCGTGATTGTAGGTGCGACGCACATTGTTCTGGTCGGCATGGGCAAGCTGTGCCTCGATGGCATCGGGACGGTAGCCCATCTCGTTAAGACGGGTACTGCCGCTGGTCCGCGTGGCGTGTGGGCTATAGGTGCCGCTCCACCCCAAAGCCTTGATCGCCTGGCGAAGTGATGCGGCGGACATTGGGGCGTTGCGATCATCCCGGCCGGGAAACAAGTGCTTGCGGTTGCCGGTAATGGCATGCAGTCCTTTGAGCATGTCCACTGCCTGACGTGGCAGAGGCACGACGTGCTCCTTGCGTGCTTTCATGCGCTGCGCCGGGATACGCCAAACAGCCTTCTCAAGGTCAAACTCATCCCAGGCTGCCTCGGCCACTTCGGTCGGTCGCGCCAGGGTCCACCACATCAGTTGCATGCAATGACTTACCTGAAAGCTGCAGCGGTGGTTTGCGAAGTCGCTCAGCAATTTGCCTATCTGCTCCTTACTCAGCGCCGGCTTGTGCTGGGTTTTGTTTGCTGGTAGCGCCTTGCGCACCGGCCAAACCGGATCGCTGTCGGCTCGCAAGGTAGCGACGGCGAACTCGAACACAGCGGACATGGTGCGCCGCGCCTCGGCGGCGACCGTGGGCGCGCCACGCTTTGCTGTTTTCTGCAGGATGTCCAGGACATGGGCTGGCGTTATTTCGCGAACCGGCATATTGCCGATACTGGGGAACACCACGCGTTCCAGCATATCCAGACGCCGGTTCTTGGTGACATCTTCCCAGTCCTTTGTCTGCAGCCACTCCTTGGCGACGATCTCGAAGGTGTTCTTTGCTTCGCTGGCTTGCCGGATGCGGTCGATCTGCCTTTGCTGGGCGGGATTGATGCCTTGCTTGACCAGTTTGCGTGCGGCCTCGCTGCGTTCCCTGGCTTCAGAGAGCGTAACAGCAGGGTATTCGCCAAGCGCAAACATGCTGGCCTTGCCATCCAGTGTGAAGCGGTATCGCCAAGCCTTGACTCCGTTGGGCTTGACTTCGAGGTAAAGCCCGCGCTGGTCATTCAAGCGGTAGAGCTTCTCCTTGGGCTTGGCGTTGCGGCAGTGCGCGTCGGTAAGCATGGTGGCTGACTCCTTGTCATGGTGACAGCTTCACTATACTCATTTATTCGCACGCTATCCAAGGACTGTACTCACCATCGTACTCAGTGATGCTTTGGCTGCTCGGGAAACGCGAAGGAGCACCATGAAACAATAAAACCGCGCAACTGCGCGGTTTTATTGGGGTTTTCATACCTTCCCGGTGTTTCATGAAACATCAGGAAAACGGCTTGGCGACTCAGACGTTGAACAGGAAATTCATCACGTCGCCATCCTTGACGATGTAGTCCTTGCCTTCGGCGCGCATCTTGCCGGCTTCCTTGGCACCCTGTTCACCCTTGTAGGTGATGAAGTCTTCATAGGCGATGGTCTGAGCGCGGATGAAGCCCTTCTCGAAGTCGGTGTGGATCTTGCCGGCGGCCTGGGGGGCGGTGGCGCCCACCGGTATGGTCCAGGCGCGCACTTCCTTCACCCCAGCGGTGAAGTAGGTCTGCAGGTTCAGCAGGCTGTAACCGGCACGGATCACCCGGTTCAGCCCTGGCTCGGTCAGGCCCATCTCTTCCATGAAGACGGCACGGTCGTCTTCGTCCATCTCTGCCAGATCCGCTTCGATGGCGGCGCACACCGGCACCACTACTGAGCCTTCGGCGGCGGCGATGGCCCGCACCTGATCCAGGTAGGGGTTGTTCTCGAAGCCGTCTTCGTTGACGTTGGCGATGTACATGGTGGGCTTTAAGGTGAGGAAGCTCAGGTAGCGGATGGCGGCCTTCTCTTCGGCGGAAAGTTCGAGGGTGCGCAGCATCTTGGCCTCTTCCAGCACCGGCAGGCACTTCTCCAGCACCGACAGCTCCAGCTTGGCGTCCTTGTCACCACCCTTGGCCTTCTTCTGTACCCGCTGGATGGCCCGCTCGCAGGTATCCAGGTCGGCCAGGGCCAGCTCGGTGTTGATGGTGTCTATGTCTTCGGCCGGGTTCACGCCGCCGGCGACGTGGACGATGTTCTCGTTCTCGAAGCAGCGCACCACGTGACCGATGGCGTCGGTCTCACGGATGTTGGTGAGGAACTGGTTGCCCAGCCCTTCGCCCTTGGAGGCGCCCTTTACCAGACCGGCGATATCCACGAACTCCATGGTGGTGGGCACCACGCGCTGGGGCTTGATGATCTCGGCCAGGGCATCCAGACGCGGATCCGGCATGGGCACCACGCCAGTGTTGGGCTCAATGGTGCAGAAGGGGAAGTTGGCCGCTTCGATACCCGCCTGAGTGAGGGCGTTGAACAGGGTGGACTTGCCGACGTTAGGCAGGCCGACTATGCCGCATTTGAAACCCATTGTGAGATCCTTTAAGAGAGTGTGTTAACTGCCGGCCTTGAAGGTATGCAACCGATTCATGGCCTTGATCATGTCTTGTTCGAACAGCAGGTCGGTACAGCGCACCGCCTCATCGACGGCGGCATCAATGAGCTGTTGTTCGCTCTGTGGCGCCTTGTTGAGCACAAAGCCGGCCACCTTGTTCTTGTCGCCCGGGTGGCCGATGCCCAGCCGCAGGCGATGGAATTCCTTGTTGTTGCCCAGCTTGCTGATGATGTCCTTGAGGCCGTTATGGCCACCATGACCTCCGCCTTGCTTGAAGCGGGCGACCCCCGGCGGCAGATCCAGCTCGTCATGGGCCACCAGTATGGCCTCCGGCGGGATCTGGAAGAAACCGGCCAGGGCGGACACCGACTTGCCGCTCAGGTTCATGAAGGTGGTGGGGATCAGCAGCCGCACCTCCTTGCCCAGCAGCTGGATGCGGCCGGTCAGGCCGTAATACTTGGCCTCTTCCCGCAGGCTGCCGCCGTGGCGATGAGCCAGCTCGGCCACATACCAGGCGCCGGCATTGTGCCGGGTCTGGCTGTATTCGGGACCCGGGTTACCCAGCCCCACGATTAGCTTGATTGGATTGTTCACGCCATCTGCTCGTTTTTCATCCGGTCATCCCCGGCAGGCCCATCATTCTAGCCAGCGCCACCCCGGCTCACAACCCGCAGGCCGTGCCGCTGGGACGACAAAAAACAAGGAGGCGGCCCTGGGCCGCCTCGTCGTCTGCACTGCCCCGACTCAGGTCAGCTGAACCGGAATGTCCTTGCCGGTGCGGACTATGTTGTTTTGCGCGTCCAGGTAGACCAGGCGCGGCTTGTGGCCGGCCAATTCGCTTTCATCAAACAGGCCGTAGGCGCAGATGATGACGCGGTCACCCACGGCGGCCTTGCGGGCGGCGGCGCCGTTTAAGGAGATCATCTTGGAGCCCCGCTCACCGGCGATGGCATAGGTATGGAAACGATCACCGGTTTCGACGTTATAGATGTCGATCTGTTCATTCTCGAGGATGCCGGCGGCATCCAGCAGATCGAGATCGATCCCGCAGGAGCCTTCGTAGTTGAGCACAGCGTGGGTGACCCGCGCCTGATGCAGTTTGCCTCTGAGCATGATTCGTTGCATTGCGATTCCTCTTCACATCCCGGCCGGGGCTAAATCCGGCGGCGGGACTATAAACCATCTGCCCTATGGGCGCAAATTCACCACCTGGTTGTCGATGAGGCGCACCGCTCCCAGGAAGGCCGCCATCAGGATCACCAGAGATTGGCTCTGCGCTGTGACGGGCTGCAGTGTGTCGGCATCCACCAAATCGATGGCATCGGGCTTGAAGCCGGCGGCGGTCAGCTGCAGGCTGGCCTGCTGGCGCAGCGCCGCCCAGTCCCGTTCGCCCTGCTCGACCTGACCGGCGATCCAGCTCATCACCTTGGCCAGGGTCGGCGCCATCTCGCGCTCGGCCGGGGTCAGGCGACCGTTGCGGGAGGAGAGGGCCAGGCCGTCGGCGGCCCGCACCGTGGGCACAGCTATGATCTCGATGGGCAGGGCCAGATCCGCCACCATCTGGCGAATGAGGGCCAGCTGCTGGTAATCCTTCTGGCCAAAGCAGGCCAGATCCGGTTGCACCAGGTTGAACAGCTTGGTGACGACGGTGGCCACGCCGCGAAAATGGCCCGGGCGCAGGGCGCCTTCCAGCAAATCGGAGAGCCCCGGCACCTCGACGAAGGTCTGGGCGGCCAGTCCCTTGGGATACATGATCTCCGGGGTGGGGGTGAACACCAGATCCACGCCTTCGCCTCGCAGCAACTGGCAGTCGGCCTCCAGGGTGCGGGGATAGTTGGCCAGATCTTCGGCGCGGTCAAATTGCAGCGGGTTGACAAAGATGCTCACCACCACGTGCTTGGCGTGGCGGCGGGCTTCGCGCACCAGGGTCAGGTGACCCTCATGCAGATTGCCCATGGTGGGCACGAAGGCGATGCGCTCGCCGGCTTGGCGAAAGGACTGAATGGCTTGGCGCAAGGCGGCGATGTCGGTGGCGACGAGCATGAACTTCTCCTTGATAGGCTTGCGCTGCCCGCCCGTGAGGGCGGGGCGCAGGAGATGTGGTTACGAGTAAGGGTGGAAGGGATTAGTTGAAGGTCTGCTCCGGGCCGGGGAAGCTGCCGTCGGCCACCTGAGCCATGTACTGACGCACGGCGGCACGGATATCCCCGGTCTCGGCCAGGAAGTTCTTGGTGAATTTGGGGGTGTAGCCGGAGGTAATGCCGAAGGCATCCTGCATCACCAGCACCTGGCCGTCGGTAGCCGGGCCTGCGCCTATGCCGATGACGGGGATGCGCAGCGCCTTGGTGATGCGCTCGGCCAAGGCGGCAGGCACGCATTCCAGGACCAGCAGCTGGGCGCCGGCGGCCTGCAGCGCCAGGGCGTGATGGTAGATTTCGTCGGCCTGCTGTTCATCCCGGCCCTGGATGCGAAAACCGCCAAACACGTGCACCGATTGCGGCGTCAGCCCCAGGTGGGCGCACACCGGCACGCCGTTGCGATTGAGCTGGCGCACTGTATCGCACAGCCAGTCGCCGCCTTCGATCTTCACCATGCTGGCACCGGCGGCCATCAGCTTGGCGGCATTGGCACAGGCGCTGCCAGGGTCGGCATAGGTCATGAACGGCAGATCGGCGATCACCAGGGCCTGTCGGGTCGCCCGCGACACGCAGCGGGTGTGATAGACCATGTCGTCTATGGTCACCGGCAGGGTGTCACTGTGACCCTGTACCACCATGCCCAGGCTGTCGCCGATCAGGATGGCTGGCATGCCCTCTTCATCAAACAGCTTGGCGAAGGTGGCATCGTAGGCGGTGATGACGGAAAACTTGCTGCCCTCCTGCTTCATCTTCAGCAGTTGGTTGATACCGATTTTACTCATGGACGTACCTCGATCAGGGGAGTGGCAACGACAGGGGGTGCAGGGTGCGCCGATCACAGGCGGCGACCCAGTCGGCCAGGGCACTGCCGTCGGGCAGCACCAGGTCGGCCGCCAGCTCACTCAAAGGAACCAGCACGAAGGCCCGTTGCTTCATGCCGTAGTGGGGCAGGGTGAGACGCTCATCGTCCAGCACGGCCTGCCCATAAAGCAGGATATCCAGATCCAGGGTGCGGGGCCCCCAGCGCTCGGCCTTGCGCTCACGCCCCTGGCTCAGCTCAATCGCCTGCAGGGCATCCAGCAGGGCATGGGGCGCCAGGTGGGTGGCCAGCTCGGCCACGCCATTGACGTAGTCGGGCTGATCTGAAGGCCCCATGGGAGCGGAGCGGTAGAAGCGGGAGCAGGCCACCAGCTGGGTGTCGGGCAACTGGCTCAAGGCGCTGATCGCCCGCTCCAGCTGGCCGACGGGATCGGCCAGATTGGCGCCCAGGGCCACAAACACACGGGTCATGTTACTGACCGCCGCCGGCGGGCCGACGACGGCGGCGACGGGGCTTGCGGCGCGCCGGTCGGCTGGCATCATCGGTGCTCTGGGCTTCGCCGTCCTGACTGTCGTAATGGGCGTGGCGCTGTGGTGCGCCATGCTGCTCCTGATAGGCCTGCCACCAGGAGACCAATTCCTTCAAGCGGCCATCCACTCGGCTGCGCAGCTCCAGGAAGTCGAAGGCGGCGCGGAACTTGGGATGGGCATAGAGGCGCTCGGCCCGTTTGCCGCTCTTCTTCGGCAGCCGCTCCTGTAGCAGCCAGATCTCCCGGATGTCGCTGGTAAAGCGGCGGGGGATGGCCAGGGTGCGGATCTGCAGCTCAATGGCGTCGTTGATGGCGATCTGCAGGGTATCCTGGGGCGGCAGGCCGCTTTCGTTGCTCAGCTGGCGATGGCGCTGCTCCACCACGCCCCATAGCAGGGCGGAGTAGAGGAAGGCCGGGGTCACCGGCAGATCCTGGGCCACCCGCTGATCCGTGTTGCTCAGGGCCGATTCCAGAAACCGCTCGAACGGGCTGTTACCCGCCGGGGTCAGCAGCTCGGCCACCTGGGGGAACAGAGGAGCGAACAGACCGTACTGGCGCAGCAACTGATAGGTGGCCAGACCATGGCCGGCCTGGAACAGCTTGAGGCTCTCATCAAATAGCCGGGCGGCCGGAATGTCCTGCAGCAGGGGGGCCAGCTCGGCGATGGGCGCGGCGGTGCGCTCACTGAGCTTGAGCCCCAGCTTGGCGGCAAAGCGGATGGCCCGCAGCATGCGCACCGGATCTTCGCGGTAACGGGTTTCCGGGTCGCCGATGAGTTCCAGCACACCGCGCTCCAGATCCGCCAGACCACCATGGAAGTCATGCAGGCTGAAGTCCTTGATGCTGTAGTAGAGGGCGTTGACGGTGAAGTCGCGCCGCTCGGCATCTTCTTCTATGGTGCCGTAGACGTTGTCCCGCAGCAGCATGCCTTCGTCAGACTGGCTGGCCACATGCTTGCTGGTGTTCACCTGATGGTGATGGCCGCGGAAGGTGGCCACCTCGATCACATCCCGGCCAAACACCACATGGGCCAGCCGGAAGCGCCGGCCGATGAGCCGGCAGTTGGAGAACAGCTTCTTGATCTGCTCCGGGGTGGCATTGGTGGCCACGTCGAAGTCTTTGGGCGTGCGCCCCAGCAGCAGGTCCCGCACGCCGCCACCCACCAGATAGGCTTCGTAGCCGGCCTTGTTCAGGCGGTAGAGCACCTTGAGGGCGTTGTCGCTGATCTGCTTGCGGGAGATGGAGTGTTGGTCACGGCTCAAGATCCGGCGAGTGCTGCGGATGGGCTCGGTGACAGGGACCGCCTGGCGGCCGCTGGCCTCATTGCGGGCCAGCACCTTGCGGCACAAATTCGCGATCTGGGAAAAAATGGTACACCTCGTGGCATCAGGCCGATGAAAATTGCGGCGCTATGATAGCGCACCGCTATCCAATTGCGAAATCCATCACCGGATTTCGCGGTTTTGCCACAAGATCCCCTGCTGACGAGGGACAAGATCCGTCTGCCAATGGCGGATGGCCCAGGCCAGTAGTGGTTTATGCTGGTGTTTTAGCTCTGGTGGCGGGCATTGCCCTAAAAACACCAGGGCTTGCCAAATTTGGGGGGCGGGCTCAGCCAGCGGCAGGGCGGGCGCATGGTTTTGCTTGGAGAGCTTCATGCCCGGCGCCCCCAGGGCCAGGGGCAGGTGCAGCCAGCCGGGCACGGGGCGGCCCAACGCTTGGTAGAGGCGGATCTGGCGCACCGTGGGCTCGATCAGATCGGCGCCCCGCACCACCTGGGTGATGCCGCTGTCGGCGTCGTCGATCACCACCGCCAGGTTGTAGGCAAACAGGCCGTCGCGCCGCT
>JAJOIN010000102.1 GCA_021209335.1 Aeromonadaceae bacterium | reverse complement strand
TCCACTGCGGAGCCGTACAAATGTACGGCCAGCAACGTCGGTTCGAGATGGCGCTCGATGACGCCAACTACCTCTGATAGTTGAGTCGATACTTCGGCGATCACCACTTCCCTCATGATGTTTAACGCTTAGGCTCAGGGGCAGCGGCGCGATAACGCCGATGTCCCTTGGAGCCCATTGTTAGGTGTTTATGCTTTCGGGCGAGTGAACATCACAAATAACCCAAGAATGATGTCACCAAATACCCATAAACCAAAGAGCATCCCTGTTCCAATGGTTCCACCGATTGCAGCTCCTGCTTTCTCTGCGTCACTGCTAACAGTGTTGGTCATTTCACCGATGGCACCCCAATATGAAACCAACCAAACCAGCATCAGGATATTAAATAGAATGAAGCTCCACTTGAATAGCTTTCCAAAGAATCCTCTCTTGGCTTTTCGAAGTTGCACGCCGCATTTAGGGCATTTCAGTGCAGAATCGCTGACCTCAGCTTGACATTCAGGGCAATTAATTAGTGCCATTCTCTCTCCTATGATGATGGTTGGTTTATTTGGCTAGTGAAAAATTATTTATGTGGCAAGATGATGAGTTTGCTTGATCATGCATGAATCCCATGTTGAAGTTATTGAATGACCGTTTTGAGTTAGCCTTGATCACTTCATATATTGTCCTACTATTTGAGTCTATTTTTGTTCCGCTTTTTGCGTAATGATTGCACTGTATTTCTATATCTTTAATATCTTCTTCGCTATTGTTGATAATTTTGAAATCTGCTTCCATGATGGAGCCAAACCCTTCTTTTCGCCACGAAAAATCTAATTCCAATTTGCTAGCTATCTCACCCTTTGTGTTTTTTTGTGAGATTGGAATTGATTCTTTACTGGGGGCGTCGTTCGGTGAATTAATTATTCCAATCAATAACAAGCAACCAAGAATTATCCCTACCCAGTGTATAGCGCTAAGTTTTTTTACTGACTTCCCACAGTCAGGACATTTTCTTACTGATTTAGACACCTGTTTGCCGCAGTGTGTACAAGTGGTAAATAGACTTTCACTTGGCATGTTGCTGTTCCTTTTTTACACCTAACGTTTATATAACTGGCGCCTCTCGACACCAAAAAAAGACCGGCAAGCTACGAGGCGTCCGGTTGATATAGTTGTTGCACCGCCGTTATGGTGCTTTATCGCTAGTTTCTGCCCATTTCCGCGCTGCCGAATAGACTCATTCTTTCTTTTGCGCGGGCTGGTTGGGCCATCAGTCGGACTCAGCGACCAGGTAACGCTCACGGGTCATGCCACCGCTCGGCGCCTGCATTGCGGTGTTCAGTTTACCGTGGCGCCCTGAGGGGCAGCACCCGGACGCCATGCCCCAGTGGTTGGCCACACGCCTTGCATACTCCCGCCGAGGGCCATTGCCGCGCAATATAGTGTTGCCAGCTCAACAGGGCCGGCAGACTGACCGGTGCTTGGGCGAAGTGCTCGCGTGCCAGGTTCAGCTTGCGGCGTCCGCCGGAGCTGTAGAGCCCCAGGTAACGGATACTGGCCTTGCCCGGGGTGGGCACATGCTCCAGCCAACGTTGTATAAAGGTCGCCATGGTCAGTTGGGCGACTGCTGAGCCATGGGTGCGGTGTGACTGATACCGAAAGCGCACCTGACTCGGCGAGACACTGAGTAACTGCGAGTTCCGCAATGGGCCGCCCTTGATATAGCGGGCCAGATATTTAGCGACCCCGGAGGCATGGTCATAGCGCTGACAGCAATGCACCACCCACGCTTTACGTCCCAGCTGATTGCACAGGTTGAGACATTGTTGCAACGAGCGGTCGGGAGGCACAACCAGCTCACCAGCCAACAGGGCGCGGCGCAGAGCGGCCAACAACTTGCCGCGATAGACCAGCATCAGCGCTTTCTGCGGGAACAGCACCGACTTACGCGGCAGCACCCAGTCGCCGGCGTCATTGAGGCCGCCATGAGTCAGCAAACAATGCACGTGTGGATGCAACGACAAGTCGCGGCCCCAGGTGTGCAGACAAGAGATAACACCTGGCATGGCGGCCAGATACTTGGGGTCAGCCCCGAAGGTCTGGAGTGTGCGATGAACGGCGGCAAACAGTAACTCGGCAAAGCGCTCCCGATTAAAGCGCCAGAGCGGATGTAGCTCGGCGGGGAGTGTAAAAATCATATGGTGGTGCGGACAATCGAGCAGCACCGATCTCAACCGCCGCAACCAGCGCTCCTGAGGTAAGGCGCAGCACTGTGGGCAGGCCCGGTGTTTACAGGAGTTATACCAGACCCCTTGGATGTGGCCGTGAGGGCAACATTGAACATGGGCACCGAGCGCGCCAGTACGGCAAAGCTGGAGTCGCGCGACGGCTTTAAGCTGTGGCAACGAAGCGCCGTACTGTGCCCGGTAGGTGGCAAAGTGGTCGGTTAGTAGTGTTTGCATGGAGTGCTTCATGCTCTAAGCTATAGCAAAGCACTGTATACCCAGCCAGTATTGATGTGTTCGCCGTCGTCTAAATCGGACCTCTCCGAGGCCTGCCTCGGCGAGTGCAACAATTTATTAAGCGGCATTTTGCCACCTATCCACAGAGGCGGGCCGCCTAGTTCCGCAAGGCATGATGACTCACCCTTGCAACCTGTTGTTCTGACGCCAAAAAATTCTTGGGTTTTCACCGGTCGTGGATAGGCGGCAAATTTGCCGCCTATCCCGCAGTGGGACCTGATCGTGTTCCAAACTGGCCGTATCGACAGTGATTTTGCTCCAGGCGTGGCCGGTTTGCTGGGCGCCAGCCAAGCTACCGCCCCTGGGTGTCAACCCCCAGTCTGCTGCTGGTACCTTAGCCTTATGCCTGCCTATCCTACCCGTGTTGCGCGGCGCTGACACCCGGCTAGGTCACATTTGGCTATCCGTCAAGTCGAGGGGGGGCGAAGGGCGGGGCGCCGTGTGTAGGGAGGGTGGCGGTGGAAGAGGCCTTGCCGGCAAATGCCGGCGCTTAAGCGGCGGCCAGGCGCCGGCGGCCAAAGGCGCTGGCGGGCACAAACATGACGCCATTGCCCAGCAAGATCAGGGCCAGCCCCAGCACGGCGTTGGCGTGCCAGACGTAGCCTTCAAACAGGGTGGAGACCCCCAGCGCCACCAGGGGGAACAGCAGTGTGCTGTAGGCGGCCTGGCTGGCGCCGATGCGCCCCACCAGGGCGAAGTAGGCGCCAAAGCCGATGACGGAGCCAAACACCGCCAGATAGGCCAATGCCCCCAGATAAGAGAGGCTCGGCGCTGGGCTAAAGTCCGCCCCCTGGGCCCAGGCCAGGGCGCCCATCACACCGGTGCCGTAGAGCATGGCTCGGGCGTTGGTGGAGAGGATGTCGAGGCCGCGCCGCTGATGGCGGGCGCTTAACATGTTGCCCAGAGAAAAACCGTAGGTGCCCAGCAGGCTCAGCCCCACCCCGGGCAGCAGGGCCGGATGCCACGCCCGTAATTCGGGCCAGAACAGGCAGATCATGCCCAACAGCCCCAGCCCGGCGGCAGGCCAGAAGCGGCCCGGGATGCGCTGGCCGAAGAACAGCCGGGCGTTGATGGCGTTGAACAGCACCGCCATGGAGAAGATCACCGACTCCAGGCCGCTGCTGAGGCTGTGGGAGGCGGTGTAGAAGCAGTAGAAGTTGAAGCCGAACACGCAGCAGCCCTGCAGCAGGCAGCAGCCGTGATCCCGCAGACTCAGGGGCGTTAAGCGTTTGCTGCCCCACAGGATGAGCCACAACAGGGCCGAGGCCAGGGCAAAGCGCCAGAAGATGGACACCGCCACCGGCACGCTGCCTTGTTGCAGGACGATGGCGATCCAGGTGGTGCCCCAGATCAGCACCACCAGCAGATAGAGAAACAGATTCATGCTTCGACTCCCAAGCAGACAGGCTGCCACTCTGCCCTAAGCGGTTGCCCTTGGCTTGCCTGCCCTTGCGTCACCGGGCGCCACTTGCACGTCCTTGCGCTTTTTTTGCCTGGGCGGCGCAGGGCGCTGGTATCCGCCGACGCCATTTTCTAGACTGGGCCCTTGAGCAGGGAGCCTGGATATGCGCCGTTACCAAGCCTTCGACAATCTGTGCCAGCACAAGGCCAAGCTGCGTGAGAGCGTGCGGCTGGGGTCGGACATAGAGCTGGCCGCCTGGTCCAACAAGCACGACACCATCACCCAGTGCTGCGATCACCATACCCTGAGCCTGTATGTGGCGGACGGCTACGAAACCTACCACAAGACCCCGTACGGCTGGCGCAACGGTGGCGGGCCGGATCGTTTCTGTCTGATGCCCAGGCAGTGCGAGTCCACCTGGGATGTGCGCGCGGATCTCTCCTTTGTGCATCTGTACTGCACCGATGAGCACCTCAAGGCCATCGCCCTGCAGATCTGGGACAAGGCCCCCGCCGAGCTAAACCTCAACGAGCAGACCTTCGGAGAGGATCCGCGCATCACGGCCCTCTACCGCCACTGCCTGCTGGCCTGCGACTGGCAGCAGCCGGCCAATCAGCTGCTGCTCTCCACCAGCGCCACCTTGCTGCTGACCCACCTGATCCAGCACTACAGCCAGGTGCGCTGGCAACTGCCGACGGTGCGCGGCGGACTGGCCCCGGTGGTGCTGCGACGGGTGCAGTCCTATATCGAAGCCAACCTGGAGGCCCCCCTCACCCTGGCTGATCTGGCAGCCCAGGCCAGCCTCAGCGAGTATCACTTCGCCCGCATGTTCAAGCAGACCACAGGGCTGGCGCCCCACCAGTTCGTCATGCTGCGGCGGCTCAAGAAGGCCCGTGAACTGCTGTGCCGCACACCGCTGCCCCTCACCGAGATCGCCCTGGCCTGCGGCTTTGCCAGCCCCAGCCACTTTGCCAACCGCTTTCGCGCCAGCGAGGGCGTGAGCCCCAGCGCCTGGCGCCGCCAGGCACGCTAGCGAAACGCAAACCGCTCATAGCGCAGCCGGTGGGCGGGCAACCACAGGGCCAGCCGGGTCGCCAATCCCGGCGGGCCACAGAACCAGCACTGAGGGCTCGATTGGCCCAGCACGGCGGCCGGCGCCAGCGGGCCGGCCTGCTGGCAGATATGGATCTGCAAGACCACGCCACTTTGCTGGGCCAACTGTTGCAGCCGTTCGCCATGCAGCACCTCCTCGGGGCGCTCGACGCAATAGATGAGGCGAGTGTGCCGACGGCGCGGCCCCTGGCGCGCCAAGGCCTCCAGCCAGGCAAAGAAGGGGGTGATGCCGATACCGCCCGCCACCCACAACTGGGGCGTCTGCGCTTCTGCCGGCAGGGTAAAGGTGCCGTAGGGGCCCTCCGCCCAGACCGCCTGCCCCACGGGGCAGGCGGTGAGCAGCTGGCGGGTGTGATCCCCCACGCCTTTGATGGCGAAGTGAGTCAGGCCGGTGGCCCTATCCTGATGCAATATGGTGAAGGGATGGGCCCCCTCCTTCGGATCCAGGGTCAGCAGGGCAAACTGCCCCGGCCGGTAGTCCCGAGCAAAGGCACGGGGCAGGCGTATGGCCAGCTCCACCACCTCGCTGGCCGGATGGCTGAGGCTCACCAGCTCACCGGCAAAGCGGCGGGCCAGGCCGATGCGCCCCAGCAGGCTCCACAGGGCGGCGGCCATGGCCAGCAGGCAGGCCAGCTGGCAGAGCAGGCCAAAGGGCGTCCAGCGCAGGGGGGCGGCGAGCAGCAGCAGGCCGTGGCTGCCGGCCATCAGCCCCAGCACACCGCCTAGCTTGTGGATCTGGCGAAAACGGTCATAGGGCAGCGCCTTCACCAGGCTGATCACCACCAGCAGCAGCATGCCGTAGCAGGCCAGCTCTCCCAGGGTCACGGCCAGCGACCGCCAGGGGCCCCCCTGATGCGCATGATGGGCAGCGGAGCTGAGCCAGCCCCATTGGCTCAGCCAGCGTGGTGACGCCGCCAGCCACCAGTGCAGCAACACCAGGCCGGCGGCGCCGATGCCACAGGCCTTATGCAGCGGGTAGAGGCGATCCAGCCCGCCCAACCGCTGCTCCAGCCAGCGTGGCCGGGTGGCCATCAGCAGCAGGGCCGCCAGCAGTACCATCAGCAAGGCGCCGGAGAGCTGCACCAGCTGGCCGCGCCAGAAGAAAAAGCCCATCGCCAATGCGTCCGCCGGCAGGCTCAGCCCCCAGCTCAGCAGGCACAGGGCCAGCAGGCCCGACAGGTAGGTCATGATGCCACTCCTCGTGTGTCCCGTTACTCTGAGCCTAGTCCGCGGCGCGGTGTCGAGGGGCGTATCTGTATCAGCCCCGGTCTGAGTCTTGTCCCGGGCGGCGGCTGGCATCACCCTGCCCGGTCAGGGACCATGCAGTTGGCCGGCTGCCGCACGGCTCACTCGCCCACTCGCCCGGCTAACTCGCCTGCGGTCAGGCCATTGCGCGGCCGGCCTGACCAGGCACGAGATGCGGTTGGGTCTGTGACAAGGGCGGCGGCGGACGGCGCCCAGCCGTCCTGCTCACCAGGATTTACCTTGTGAGGGCTTGCCATGGCGCGCCGGCCTGTCTATAAAGCCCTGACATTCCAGACGTAACCGCATCATGAATCCGAAAAGTCAGGCCGTGCTCAGCCACCTGCGCGGCATCATACGCACCATAGATCTCAACGAGCGGGACTTAAGCCGGGCCTGCGGCCTCACCCTGCCCCAACTGCTGACCCTGCAGACCCTGCAGGCGGAGCAACCCATGAGCACTGGCATGCTGGCCCAGCGCATGAACCTGGCCCAGGCCACCGTCACCAGCATACTGGATCGCTTGGAGAGCCGGGCCCTGGTGATCCGGCTGCGGGGCACGGATGACAAGCGCAAGGTGTGGGTCAAGCTCACCGAGGAGGGCGCCGCGCGTCTCTCCCAGGCGCCGGATACCCTGCAGGAGCGCTTCGTCGAGCGCTTCACCACCCTGCCTGACTGGCAGCAATCCATGCTGCTGGGCTCCCTGGAGCTGCTGGCCGAGCTGCTGGATGCCCCCACCCAGCAGACCGCCCCCATGCTGGCCGGTGGCGAGTTGACCCGCAACGAGACCACCAACAATTAATTTGCAAAGCTAAACGATATTGCAAACCAACCCCCAAAGCCTGCCTGAAAGCAGGCTTTTTTCATCGTCATCACCACGCCATGCTTCCCCATTGATCAGCCAAAATTGGCCATTATCGCGCTAAAAATCGGGCAATAGTGGCCAGCAGCCTGATAAAAACCTTCAAATTCACCATCAATTGCTTTACGGTACTAATGATTAGTATTGCTATGCATATTTAGTTTCATTTCTGTACACCTTCCCATAGTAAGGATTCCATGACTGCCAAACTCGAAGTCAAACAACTCTATAAGGTCTTCGGCGACCAGCCGGAGCGGGCCTTTGCCCTGCTGGAACAGGGGCAGGACAAGGCCGAGATCCTCAAGCGCACCGGCCTCTCCGTCGGAGTGCAGGACGTCAACCTCAGCATTCAGGAGGGGGAAATCTTCGTCATCATGGGGCTCTCCGGCTCCGGCAAGTCCACCCTGGTGCGCCTGCTCAACCGCCTGATCGAGCCGACCCGTGGCCAGGTGCTGATCGACGGCGAGGACATTGCCGCCATCTCCGCCGACGCCCTGCGCCAGGTGCGGCGCAAGAAGATCAGCATGGTGTTCCAATCCTTCGCCCTGATGCCCCACCTGACCGTGCTGGACAACACCGCCTTCGGCTTGATGCTGGCCGGGGTGGCTAAGCCGCAGCGTGATGCGGCGGCCCGTCAGGCCCTGGCCCAGGTGGGCCTGGAGACCTGGGCCGATGCCTACCCGGATGCCCTGTCCGGCGGCATGAAGCAGCGGGTCGGCCTGGCCCGCGCCCTGGCCAACGACCCGGACATCCTGTTGATGGACGAGGCCTTCTCCGCCCTGGATCCCCTGATCCGCACCGAGATGCAGGACGAGTTGCTCAAGCTGCAGGGCAGCCAGCAGCGCACCATCGTCTTCATCTCCCACGATCTGGACGAGGCCATGCGCATCGGCGATCGCATCGCCATCATGCAGGAGGGGGTGGTGGTACAGATAGGCACCCCGGACGAGATCCTGAACCAGCCAGCCAACGACTATGTGCGTGCCTTCTTCCGCGGCGTGGATCTGGCCCAGGTGTTCAGCGCCAAGGACATAGCCCAGCGCCGCCAGATCCCCCTCATCAAGAAACACGACACCGACGGCCCCCGCGCCGCCCTCAAGCAGCTCGAGGATCAGGAGCGCGACTACGGCTTCGTCATCGACCGCAACCGGCGCTTCGTCGGCGTGGTGTCGGTAGACTCCCTCAAGCAGGCCGCCGCCGGCCAGCAGGCGCTGGATAAGGCCCTGTTGAGCGCCCCCCAACCCATACTGGGCGAAACGCCGGTGAACGAGCTGATCGGCCTGTG
>JAJOIN010000043.1 GCA_021209335.1 Aeromonadaceae bacterium | reverse complement strand
GCATGGTTCCAGGGCGTGTCGCCGAGTTGGACAAACAGGCAGAGCAGTTCAAGTTACCCGCCCGCCGAGAACGAAGTTACCCAAGGTGCATCAAAGCCAAACCACAGAAGTATGCGACGAGAAAACCGAGTAAAAACAATGCCAGTCAGGCTTAACTGACTGGCATTACGCCTTTTGGCGCCTTTTTCTACTGGCTGACTAGCCGGCCTGGCGGGCTTGCCAGCGGCGGATCTGCGCGAGGATCCCCGCACTGTCCAACTCCAGCAACTGCAGGACTTCCTGCTGAGTACCCTGCTCGATGAAGCGATCCGGCAGCCCCAGGTTGAGCACCGCCGGGCGGGCCGCCTGCTGCATCAGCCAGTCGTTGACCGCCGAACCGGCTCCGCCCATCAGGGCGTTTTCTTCCAGCGTCACCCACTGGTCATGGGGGCCGAGCAGCTCGGTGAGCAGCTCGGTATCCAGCGGCTTGACGAAGCGCATGTCCACCAGGGTGGCATCCAGCTGCTCGGCCACCGGTTTGGCCTGTTGCAGCAGGGTGCCGAAGGTCAGGATGGCCAGGCCACGGTTGCCCTGACGCAGCACGCGAGCCCGGCCGATGGGCAGGGCCGTCATGGTCTGCTGGGGCACTGTGCCGCCGGCATGACCGCGGGGATAGCGCACCGCCGCCGGGCCGTCGTGCTGGAAGCCGGTGTAGAGCATCTGCCGGCACTCGTCCTCATCCGAGGGGGTCATGATCACCAGATTGGGGATGGCTCGCAGGAAGCTCAAGTCAAACGCCCCCTGGTGGGTGGGGCCGTCGGCGCCGACGATGCCGGCCCGGTCGATGGCGAACAGCACCGGCAGCTTTTGCAGCGCCACATCGTGGATGATCTGGTCATAGGCACGTTGCATGAAGCTCGAGTAGATGGCCACCACGGGTTTTTGCCCCTGGATGGCCAGGCCCGCGGCCAGGGTCACGGCATGCTGCTCGGCGATGGCCACGTCGAAGTAGCGATCCGGGAAGCGCTGGGAGAACTCCACCATGCCGGAGCCTTCGCGCATGGCCGGTGTGATGCCGATGAGGCGCGAGTCGGCGGCCGCCATGTCACACAACCACTGGCCGAAGATGGCGGAGAAGCTGGGGTGCCCGCCCTGGCTGGCTGGCAGGCAGGTGTCCTTGGGATTGAACTTGGGCACACCGTGATAGCCGATGGGATCTTTTTCCGCCGGCGCATAGCCCTTGCCCTTCTTGGTCATCACATGCAGCAACTGGGGGCCCTTGAGCTGGCGCATGTTTTTGAGGGTGTCGATGAGGGTGGGCAGATCGTGGCCGTCCACCGGTCCTATGTAGTTGAAGCCGAACTCTTCAAACAGGGTGCCGGGGATCACCATGCCCTTGAGGTGCTCCTCGGCGCGGCGCGCCAGCTCCTTGACCGGCGGCAGGCCGGCCAGCACCTTCTTGCCGCCTTCGCGCAGGCTGCTGTACAGCGAGCCCGACAGCCAGCGGGCCAGGTGGTTGTTCAGCGCCCCGACGTTCTCCGAGATGGACATCTCGTTATCGTTGAGCACCACCAGCAGATCCTCGTGCAGATCGCCGGCATGGTTGAGGGCTTCAAAGGCCATGCCGGCGGTGAGGGCGCCGTCGCCGATCACTGCCACCACCTTGCGGCCCTGGCCTTCGCGGCGGGCGGCGATGGCCATGCCCAGGGCGGCGCCGATGGAGGTGCTGGAGTGTCCCACACTCAGGGGATCAAACTCGCTCTCTTCCCGCCAGGGGAAGGGGTGCAGGCCATCCTTCTGCCGTATGGTGTGCAGCCGATCGCGCCGGCCGGTCAGTATCTTGTGGGGGTAGGCCTGGTGGCCCACGTCCCAGATCAGGCGGTCGAAGGGGGTGTCATAGACGTAGTGCAGGGCGATGGTCAGCTCCACCACCCCCAGGCCGGAGGCCAGGTGGCCACTGCTTTTACTCACAGACGCCAGCAGGAAGCGGCGCAGCTCCTCGCTCAGGGTGGCCAGGCGATCGGCCGGTAACAGCCGCAGCTCGTCGGGGGTGTTGGCCAGGCCCAGCGTCGGATAATCGGTGATATCGAGGCTCATGGATCTTGTCATGGTCATCAGTGATTCCGCTCGACTATGTAATCGGCGAACGCGTGCAATATGTGGGTGTCATAAGGCAACTGCGCCAGGGCGTCAATCGCCTGATCATGCAGCTGACGTGCCAGCGCCTGGGCGGCTTCGAGTCCCAGCAGGCTGGGATAGGTGCTCTTTTCCAGCGCCAGATCGGAACCCTGGGGTTTGCCCAGGGTCTGGGTGTCACCGACGATGTCCAGTATGTCATCCTGCACCTGGAATGCCAGACCGATGGCGCCGGCGTAGTGCTGCAGCGCCGTCAGACTGGCCTGGGTTAGCTGTGGCTGGCACAGGCGCCCAGGGTGACGGCGCATTCGATGAGGGCCCCCGTCTTGTGGCGGTGGATCTGCTCCAGCTGCACCAGGGGCACCTGCTGGCCCTCGGCCGCCAGATCCAGGGCTTGACCGCCACACATGCCCAGGTAGCCGGAGGCTTTGGCCAGGGCAGAGACCATGGCCAGGCGCTGTGCGGGGGCGATGCCTGGCATGGGGGCATCGGTGAGCAGGCTGAAGGCCAGGGTCTGCAGAGCATCGCCGGCCAGCACGGCACTGGCCTCATCAAAGGCCTTGTGTACCGTAGGATGGCCTCGGCGCAGGTCGTCGTCGTCCATGGCGGGCAGATCGTCGTGGATCAGGGAGTAGGCATGGATGCACTCGATGGCGGCGGCCGGCGCATCCAGCACCTCATCGGCGATGCCCAGCATACGACCCACGGCGTAGACCAGGAAGGGGCGTACCCGCTTGCCACCCAGCAGCAGACCGTGAGACATGGCGGCCTTGAGGCGCGGTGCCAGAGCGGGCAGGGCGGCCAGCTGCGCCTGCAGCTGCTGATCCACCCGTTGCCGATAGTGTTGCGAGAAGGCATCCAGAGCCACTTATTCTTCTCCTGCTTGCGGGGTAAAGGGCGCCAACTGGCCATCCAGCAGTATCTGCACCTTCTGCTCCGCCTGGGCCAGGGCCTGCTGGCCGCTGTGCACCAGGGCGATGCCTCGCTCAAACTGCTTGATGGCCTCTTCCAGGGGCAGGTCACCTTGTTCGAGCTGCTGCACTATCTGCTCCAGATCCTGCATGGTTTGGTCGAAACTGGGGGCAGGGGCTTTGCGGGCGGCCATGCTTGACTCCGACTGGGTATAAAAAAGTGGCGTCATCTTAACACTCTCTGCCCAAAATGGGGGAGGAGGATCACCAAGCGGGGATAATCTTCAGCCTAAGGCTAAAGTATTGTCATGAGAGCCGATATGTAAGGGGGCGTCCTCGGTTGCCTGGGCTGCGCCGATCGGGGAGAATCCGACCCAACGAGGGTGGCGGCCAACCGTTCTGGCAGGGATGGGCAGATGGCAAGCAGTAGGAGTGCAATGTGGATTTAGCAACGCTGATCGGTGTGGTGGTAGGCTTCGGGGTGGTGATATGGGCCATGATACTGGGTGGCTCCCTGACCATGTTCGTCGATGTGCCTTCCATCTTGATTACCGTGGTGGGCGCCATCTTTATCGCCATGATGAAATTTAACCTGGGGCAGTTCCTCGGGGCCTTCAAGGTGATGATGAAGGCCTTCATGTTCAAGACGGAAAAGCCCGAAGATCTCATCGTCAAGGCGGTGGAGCTGGCTGATGCGGCCCGCAAGGGCGGCTTCTTGGCCCTGGAAGCGGCGGAAATTCCCAACACCTTCATGAAGAAAGGTATCGACATGCTGGTGGATGGTCACGACGCCGAGGTGGTGCGCGCCGTGCTCGAGAAAGACATAGACCTCACCGAGGCGCGCCACGCCAGCGCCATCAAGGTGTTCCGGGCCCTGGCGGATCTGGGGCCGGCCATGGGCATGATAGGAACCCTGGTGGGGCTGGTGGCCATGCTCTCCAACATGGATGATCCCAAGTCCATCGGCCCGGCCATGGCGGTAGCCTTGTTGACCACCCTGTATGGCGCCATCATGGCCAACATGTTCCTCATTCCGGTGGCCGACAAGCTGGAGCTGCGCAGTGCCGAGGAGGCGTTGAACCGCGCCCTGATCCTGGATGCCATCCTGGGGATCCAGGACGGCCAGAACCCGCGGGTGATTGAGGCCATGCTGAAAAACTACCTGGCCGAGTCCAAGCGCCAGACCGGCACCGAGTAAGGAGCGGCCATGGGTAAGAAGTGCAGCTGTCCCCCCCCCGGTCTGCCGGCCTACATGGGCACCTTTGCCGATCTGATGACCCTGCTGATGTGCTTCTTCGTGCTGCTGCTCTCTTTCTCCGAGATGGATGTGCTCAAGTACAAGCAGGTGGCCGGCTCCATGCTCAACGCCTTCGGCGTGCAGAATGTGCTGGAGGTGAAAGACATTCCCAAGGGCACCTCTGTGATCGCCCTGGAGTTTCGCCCCGGCCGCCCCGAGCCGACCCCCATCGATACCATGATGCAGCAGACCTCGGAGCTGACCCAGACCGAGCTGGAGTTCCAGCCCGGCCAGGAGGACAGATCCGGTGGCCAGCAGAAGGAGGCGGGTCAGGAGAGTGGTGGTCAGAGCAAGGCGACCCAGGTGACCGAGTCCAGCGCTGAGGCGGCCGCCGACAGTGACAGCCAGGCCCAGATGATGAAAGAGGCGGCCAAGATGCTGGTGGATCAGCTCAATGAACAGGTCAGTGATGGCTCCATCGAGGTGGAGGCCCTGGGCCAGCAACTGGTGATCCGCATCAAGGAGAATGCCTCCTTCCCCGCCGGCTCCGCCTTCTTGCAGCCCAAGTTCTGGCCCATAGTGCGTAAGATTGCCACCCTGCTCAAGGATGTGCCTGGCGAGATCACCGTCTCAGGGCATACCGACAGTGGCATAGTGCAAAACGAGTTGTTCCAGAATAACTGGGATCTGTCGGTGCAGCGGGCCCTGGCGGTGGCCAACCAGATGCTGGTGGTGCAGGACTTTGACCATAACCGGCTGATCATTCAGGGCTTGGCCGATACCCAACCCAGAATGCCCAACAATACGGTGGCCAACCGTCGGCAAAATCGCCGGGTGGAGATCACTGTCGCTCAGGGCAAGCCCAAGTATTCCCAACCCATTGAGGCGGGCAGCGCCCCCTAGTGGCATCTGTCCCTCCCCCCAACCGGCGCCCTGGCGCCGGTTTTTTATTCCTTGGTTTTCGGCTGATGCCAGCCCCCCGTGTGGGCTGGGGCGTCCAGTCCCTGGCTCCCTGCGGCGCTCTGGGTCACTGGATGCTGACAGGCGTTTGGCCTCGGTGGCGCTGAGGCGTGAGGGATCAGCGGCGTGCGGGGCTGTGCAGGCTGGCCCGTCGTATGCCGGTGCGCTGTCGTTGTGGTTCACCGTGGCGTTCCGGGGGGAGCCCAGGCTGGGTATAAAAAAACCGGAGCCAATATGGCTCCGGTTGATCGCTAACTTGGGACTTTGGTTACTCGCTCAGGGTCAGCAGCGGCAGCTCGTCCCAGATCAGCGGTTCGCTGCTGGCGCCACCGCTGAAGTTCCAGTTGCCCGCCTCGGGTTGCAGCGGGCGATAGCTGCTGGAGAGACCATCCAGATCCCAGGTGGTGACGTAGAACTGGATGCCGTCCAGGCTGTCGGGCCGCCCCAGGGCTTGGCTGGGGAAGTCGAAGTGGATGGTGCGGCTGTCCTTGTCCACCTGGATGGTGGGGGCCGGGGTCAGCGGAGTGCCAAAGCCGCTGGTGCTGGCGCCGTCACTGCCATACAGACTGTTCTGCCAGCCGAAGGCCACCACCTGACGTTGCCAATCGCTGCCACCGGGCAGGCTGGCATTCATCTTGGGCAGCAGGCTGGCTCCCTCGCCCTGACCCGGCAGGTGGATGAAGATGCTAAAGCCCACGTGATCAAAGCCGTTGGTCGGTGCCCAGGTGTCGGTGAGGTTGGCCATGGTCAGGCTCAGGCGCACATTGCTGCCGGCCTGGTAGACTCGTGCTGACTCTATGGCTAACTGGCTGGCCTGCTTGTCGAAGCTGGCATCCGTGGGCAGGCTGTAGCTGCCCAGAGGTCCACCAGTGCCTTCGGCAGCATCGCCGCTGTCATCCAGCTCCAGGCTGGGGCTGTCGGGGTAGCTCAGATCGCTGCTAAACGGGATGTCCGCCAGGCTGGCGCCACTTTGGTTGTCATACAGGGCCAAGCGGTGGGCGACCTGGCCGATGGCAAAGTGGCGCACGCTGAGGCTGCCTTGCCACTGGCCATTGTCATCCACCGTCACCGTCTGGGCGGTGCCCAGGTTGCCGTCCACCACCAGTTGCAGGCTGTGTCCTGGCGTGCCGGTACCCGTCAGGGTGAGATCGGCGGTGAGCACAGTGCCGGCCAGGGCCGTGGTCAGCTTCAGGCTGACGTCACCGGCCTGGGGCGTGTCACTGCCATCTGCCATGAGCAGCAAGGCAGACTTGGCCGGCAGGGCCAGGGTCAGGCGGCCGGCATCGTCGGTGATCAACTGATCCGCCAAGTTGTCGGCATTGAGGTTGTTGAGCACGCGAAAGCGGGTGCCGGCGGGGGCGCCGGTGGCCATCTGGTTGAGCAGCATGGGGGTATCGCCGGTGTTGAGGATCACCATGGCTTCGTCATCCCCCAGGGTGCGGCTATAGGCAAAGATGCCGGCGCCGGTGCTGTCTTCGGCCAGGATCTGCAGATCACCGCGGGAGAGCACCTTGTGCTCCTGGCGCAGGCCGGTGAGCGCTTGCAGGAAGCGGTACATGTCGGAGTCGGTATTGAAGGAGTCCTTCGGCTGGCCATCCTCCCGGTAGCCACCCTCGAACATGGCGTCCCGATAACCGGTGAAACCCTGCTCCGTGCCCTGGTAGATCACCGGGATACCCGGCAGGGTCAACAGGGTGAAGAAGGCTTGCTTGACGTCGTCCTGACTGGCCTGGGAGAGCAGGCGTGCCATGTCGTGGTTGTCGATGAAGTTACCCAGGCGATAGGGATCCGGGTAGAGCTCCATCATCTTGCGCAGCCGATAGCCCAGTTGGGCGGTGGGCTGGCCGCCACCGAACACCTGGTTCATGGTGGCCTGCAGGGGGAAGTTGAGCAGTGAGGTCAGCTCGGGTTTCTCCTGGGTGCCTAGGTAGGCCAGCAGCTTCTCTTCCCCATTGGTCTGATAGGGGTTGGAGGTTTCAAAGATCTCTCCCAGGGTGAGGAAGTGCTCGCGGCCCCGCTTGGCGGCATGGGCCAGTATGCCGTCCTCGGCGTGCAGGAAGTCATGATAGAAGTCGTGATCCACGTACTTGACCGTGTCCACCCGGAAGGCGTCCACCCCGACCTTGTCGATCCAGTAGCGGTAGCTCTGCTTGAGGTAGTCCCGCACGCGCGGGTTGTCGGTGTTGAGATCGTCCAGATCCGAGAGCTGATAGGTGAACTCCTGCTCCTCCACCTTGTGGTCGCGGATGGCCGGCGTCCAGTGGTAGATACCGGCAGCAAAATCGTCGGCATTGTTGCAGTCATTCTGGTTAAGCGGGGCCGGCAGGCTCTGGCCGGCGGCGAGGGCGCCGGGGATCAGCTCAAAGCCCGCGCAGGGCTGGGCGGGATCATAGGTGCCCGTGTAGGTGAAGAAGTTGCCGAGGTGGTTCACCACCACATCCTGGATCAGGTACATGCCCTTGTCGTGCAGGGCGTCGGCCAGGGCGCGGTAGCTGGCCAGATCGCCGAAGTGCTCATCGATCTTTTGCAGATCCCGCGCCCAGTAGCCGTGATAGCCACCGTAGTTCTGTGCCGGATCCCACCACTGGTTGGCCACCGGCGGAGTGGTCCATACGGCACTGATCCCCAGCCCCTGCAGGTAATCCAGCTTCTGGGTGACGCCGGCGAGATCGCCGCCGCTGAACTTGGCCTCGTTGCTGGGGTCGTACTCGTTTGCCCCCTGATCATTGTTGCTGGGATCGCCATCGTTGAAGCGGTCAATCATCAGAAAGTAGATTACCTGATCGCGCCAATCCGGTGAGGCGACGCTAGGGGCGTTATCATCAACCACCTGAGTATCATGGCTATCGTTACAGCCAGAAAGTGCGATGATCAGGGCAGCAGACAGAGTTGTAAGCCGCAGCTTTCGGTTTTTATCCATATAATTAGTATCCTTTGTGATTCCAGAGGCGCCAATCTTACGGTTTGCTAAAGATATGAAATTAGCCAATTACGCCAGGTCATTGGCCGGTCAGGCCAATGGGTAAAAGTGTGAACTTAGGCGACCTACCAGGGGCGGGGTAGCAGGCCCTCGCCGCCATTGTCCAGTCTCATATGGGCTTTGTTGCTCTGGCCAAACTCGAAAAACAGCGGGGTCTTGGCATCCGGACCCGGTACCAGTGCCTCCCAGCGCCAGGCCGAGCCACAAGACTGGCGGCTTAATGGATGGC
>JAJOIN010000018.1 GCA_021209335.1 Aeromonadaceae bacterium | reverse complement strand
GGAAGTTATGGAAGGCGTTCTGGCCCCACTTCAGGAAGTTGTAGCGTTCGACGTTCTGTTCGTACTCGCGGGCGACGTTCTGGGCCAGCGAGGAGGCGCTGCCGAAGTAATCGACCACCACCGAATGCTCATGTCGGGACTCCTGAGCTGCGGCCAGACGGGCCTTGTGATTACGGATATGCAGATAGACGGTATGTCGGCTGATGCCGAGCCGCTCGGCCACCAGATGGGGGGCCTCCTTGATGGCAAAGAGCCCCTTGTCATACAAGGCTCCGATGATCTGGCGATTGCGCCGGGCAGGACTGAGGTCCGGTTCGCCCGCCACCTGACTCATCACCTGATCCAGCAGCTCATCCAGGGATGGCGCGAAGCTCTCCTGAAACAAAGGAGCAGCCCCCGACTCGAAGACCGGCAGGCTGAGAGCCCCCAACAGACTGCTCAGGGGGGCATCCAGATTGAGGTTGATACAGAGCATGCCGATGGGCCGCTGGGCGGCATTGTGCAGCGTGATGGAGGCGCACTTCATCAGCTTGCCATCCGGGCTGCGGGCAAAATAGCTGCTCCACCGGCTGCCGGCCTGCTGCTGCAGGCGGCTCAAGGCGAAATCGGTGGCGGGCGCCCCCACCTGACGCCCTGTAATATGGCCGTTGGCGATGTGCACCACGGAGCGGGCCGGGCTATCAAAGCCGTGCAGCACCACCTCGCAGCCCTCACCGAACAGGGCCGCCAGGGCATCCACCACCGGACGAAAACTGTCGATCAGGTGCCAATCCGCCGCACCAAAGGCTTTTTCCACCACAGCACACTCCCGCAGACCCCGCATCAGGCGCCCAGTGTAGCCATGACTCAACTTTTGTTAAGCAATAACTGCCAGCTCAGGCGAAATAACCCAGTTTGGGTGCCAGGCGAGCACGCTAAATTAACGCTTGTTGATTCAAAGGACGCAGAGTGGCATGGCGTCACCGGTTCGGCGAGCCGGCCAACCAGGCCAGGCGGGATTAACCAGGCTGCCAGTGCTGGCGGGTCAGTGTCTGGGCGCCTTGTATGGCATCGAGCATGGCGCTGGGCGGCGCCTCTAGCGGAACTCGCCCCAACAGCTCACCGCGGCGTGCCAGCGCGTGCTTTTCACGGGTCAGGGGGGGCAGGTTGTCCCAGACCCCCGCCCCCAGCGCAAATTGAGCCGGCACCAGGGCCTCAGGACTTAGGGCATCGAACAAGCGCACTGCGGCACTACCGCCGTCCACCAGGTGTTCGGCCATGGCCAGGGACTGGTCGGCACTGTGGTCATGGGCCGCCAACGGGCGCTGGGGGGGCAGACCAAAACGCGCGCGCCACTGGGCCTCCGCCACCTCGGGCAAGGGGGGATCCGCCACCCAGGCCTGATCCTGCACATCCGCCGACAGCATGGCCAGCATGAGGGCAAAGTCGGCCTGACGCTGGCCATGCAGCGCCTGGTTGAGCTCTTGGCCCAATTGCAACTCATCTACCAGACAATGGCGGCGCAGGGTGTCGGTCAACATAGGAAAATCGCCTACTAACTAAGCATCTGCTTGTTTATCGGCGTTTTTTGGCAAAAGTTGAGGAAAAGTTTTTTCCATCAGGGGTTCACAACCGGCAAAGATCTGGTACTATGCGCCCCGCGCTTGTGGAGGGGTTCCCGAGCGGCCAAAGGGATCAGACTGTAAATCTGACGGCTCTGCCTTCGAAGGTTCGAATCCTTCCCCCTCCACCATTCTTTCGCTCCACCTTCTCTTCCTGCTAGTTGCCTGCGGCAAGGCCTGCCCATCCCCTGGGACGCTGCCCGGCGGGCACTCGCCTTCCACCTCGCCGCCTGGCGGTTAGCCGTGCCGACCTTCCGCCCAGCTTTGCCTTAGTTGACGGGCTCTTGCATGACAAATTGGGTATAGTAAAGCCAAGTAAACACCCAATAGGCCCCCAATACCCCATGAACGAGACGACCTCATCGCCCCTCGATCGTCCCTTCAAGAATCAGCGCCTGTTGCTCATCGATGATCAGCGCAGCTTTCAGGTGATGATGAAGGCCATGCTGCAGAACATTGGCCTCAACAAGGTCACCATTCTGGCCACCGCCGAGGAGGCGCGCCGCCGCTGCAGCAAGGAAAGCTTCGACATCTACCTCATCGATTACAACCTGGGCAGTGGCGAGAACGGCCGCCAGTTACTGGAATACCTGCGGGAAGCCAAGTTGCTGCCCGCCCAGGCGGTGGTGTTCATCGTCAGTGGCGATAACTCCCGCTCCATGGTGCTGAGCGCCCTGGAGAGCGAGCCCGACGACTACATGATGAAGCCCTTCTCTCAGGATCAGCTGCGCCTGCGCCTGCTGCGCGCCCTGCAGCGCAAGCAGGCCCTGGCCGGTGTCTTTCGCGCCCTGGCCGAGCAGGATCCGCAGGCGGTGATCCAGGCTTGTGAGGCCGCGCTTGAGAGCGACGGCAACCGTTATGGCAACTACTGCCGCTGCCTGATGGCCGAGATGCTGCTGCGGGAGCAGGCGCCCCAGCGGGCCCATGATCTCTTGATCCAAGCCCTCAGCGAGAGCGAGTCCAGCTGGATGCGGATGAGCCTTGGCAAGGCCTGTTACCTGTTGGGCGAACACGCGGCGGCGGTGGAGCACCTGAAGAAGGCGCTTCAGGAGCGCCCCCTGATGGTGGAGGCCTACCGCTGGATGGCCTCGGCCCAGTTGGCGGCCAATCTGCATGACGATGCCATGGAGACCCTCTCCCGCGCCATCCAGATCTCGCCGCAATCGGCCATGCTGCACCAGCAGATGGCCGAAGTCAGTCTGGCACGGGAGGACTACCTCAAGGCCAGGGACTCGCTGGCCACCTTGATGGAGCTCAATCGCTTCTCGGTGCAGCGCACGCCCCAAGCCCTGGGCAATTACATCCACTGCCTGATCCTCTATGCCCTGCACAGCGAAGACCCTTACCACATCGCCAACCTGCAAAAGCAGGTCAACTCCGCCCTCTATCGCTGCCGGGATGCCCTGATGAGCGCCGAGTTCGATTACGCCGCCTTTGAGCAGGTCTGTCAGGCACGGGTACAGATGGCCAGGGGCGATCTGGTGCGCGGCAAGAAGATGCTATACAAGGCACACCAGAACTACATGGCCGCCCCCGAACGCATGCCGGAAGCCTTGCTCAGCGAGACGGTGCTGGGGCTGCTGCAACTGGGCGAGTTTGAATATGCCGACCAGCTACAGGCCTGCTTGAGCGAATCGGCCCTGACCGACCCCATGGTCAGTCAGTGTTTAAGCTCGGCACGCCATGATAGCCTGCTGACCGAGCGCAACCAGAAATACCAGGAATTGAATGAGCAAGGCATACTGGCCTACAAAAATGGCCATCTGGACGAGGCCCTGCTCTTCTTCCGTGATGCCCTGCGCCGGGCGCCGGCCAACACCAGCGCCGCCCTCAACAAGATACAGGTGTTGATCCAGCTGCTGGGCCAATACAAGAAGGAGCGCGGCACCGAACTCTACGAAGAGTGCCGCGCCACCCTGACAGCCCTGGATGCCGTCATCCTCAATCAGACCCAACGGGCCCGCCTGGACGAGCTGCATGCCGAATTCGCCCAGCTGCGCCGCCCCTGACCTTAACGCGAGACTGCCATGAAGATAGTGTCATTCAACATCAACGGCCTGCGGGCCCGCCTGCCGCAGCTGGCCGCCCTCATTGACAAGCATCAGCCGGACATCATAGGACTGCAGGAGACCAAGGTGCATGACGAGGCCTTTCCCCTCGCCGAGGTCCAAGCCTTGGGCTATCAGGTGTTCTTCCACGGCCAGAAGGCGCACTATGGCGTGGCCTTACTCTGCAAGCAGGCGCCCAGCGAGGTGATCCGGGGATTTCCCTGGGATGAGGAGGACGCCCAGCGCCGCATGATCATGGGCCGCTTTGCCCTGGCCGATGGCCGTCAGCTCACTGTGATGAATGGCTACTTCCCTCAGGGGGAGAACCAGGCACACCCCACCAAGTACCCGGCCAAGCGCCGCTTCTATGCCGATCTACTGCGGTATCTTGACGAACAGCACAGCCCGGAAGAGGAACTGGTGGTGATGGGGGATCTCAACATCTCCCCCACGGATCTGGATATCGGCATCGGCGAAGCCAACCGCAAGCGCTGGCTGCGGGAGGGCAAATGCTCCTTCTTGCCGGAGGAGCGGGAGTGGCTGGGCAAGTTGCACGCCTGGGGGCTGGTGGATACCTACCGGCATCAGCATCCCCAAGTGGCCGACCAATACTCCTGGTTTGATTATCGCAGCCGGGGCTTCGACGACAACCGTGGCCTGCGCATCGATCTGATCCTGGCCACGGCCCCCCTGCTCAGCCGGCTAGTGGAAAGCGGCATTGATTATCCGCTGCGCGCCGTCGACAAACCCTCCGACCACGCCCCCATCTGGGCCCGCTTTGCCTAACGTCTCTTTGGCCGCCCGACTGGGCGGCCCCAGGGTCAGGCTCAGCTCTTCCCGGGCCGCCTGCACCTTCTGCCGGTAATCCGCCAGTTGCGCCACCGGCACCCGGTCACTGAAATTTTCGTACTCATAGCGTACCTGCAGCGAACGGGGGCTGGGCTGAGTCACCCGCACCGAGAAATGAAACAGCGCGTTGCCCTGTTCGGCCTGATAGGGATTGATCGTCCAGGGTTCCGGGAAGTGATACTCCAGTACCTGAGTCACCTTGCGCGGCGCCCCCAGCGCCAGGGGTTGCCGCCGCTCCGGCGACACCCGCTCCAGGTACTCGTCCAGCAGATCCCCATAGATCTCCAAGCCGTCCTGCTTGACTCGCGCAAAGCCCTCAGGCACCTCATAGTGCTCCTGCACCCGTAACTGGTTAAGCCGGTCGTCATCTTGCAGCTGCGGCAGTGCCAGACTAGACAGCCCAGGAAACTGCCGCCGGTAATAATCGGCAAACCGCCGAGCCAGCTTCTGCGGCGTGGTGCGCTGCCACTTGCCGCGCTGGCTTTCCGCCAGGGCGCCACTGTAGCGGGTGTCTATGGTCAATGCCGTCGTGTCTTGGGCAAAGCGGCTGACCTGCTGCAGACTGACCTGGGGTAACCGGTACTCGCCATCCATGCTGGTGAGCCCCGACTGTTCGCCCGAGAGCACCAGGGCGTGGCGGTAGTAGGGCATCGCCAAACTGGCCAAAGCGCGCCCCTGGTTGAGATCCGTGCCATCCAGCCAGTAGCGCTGGCCGGCCAGTTGCAAGAGCACTATCACATGGTCAAAGGCGTAGGGACTGGGCAGTTGGGCCGGCAGCGTCGCCCCCTCGTCCAGGCTCACCAGTGCCGCCTTGGCATCCAGCCCCTGGGCGCGCAGCAAGGCCAGCAGCAGCACCGCCTTATCCTTGCAATCGCCATAGCGCCGGTAGAGGGTATCGGCAGCCCGACGCGGCCGGTGAGAGCCGATGCCGTCCTCCATGCCCAGATAGCGGATCTCGTGCTGGACAAAGCGCAGCGTCGCCATCACTTTCTCCTCCTCGCTCTGGAGCCCCTCGCCTAACCGGGCACTGAGCGCCTGGATCTCGGGGCCGGGGGCCGCCGCCTGCTCATACAGCGGCAAGGCCCAGGCTACCACTGCCTGCCAGTTGGCAAATTCGCTCAATGCCACCTCGGCGTAGGGGGTGTAGCCACCGGGCAGTTGATCTTCCTCCTCCACCGCCGGCACCGGCGTCTGCTGCCAGCGCCACTCCTGCCAGCCCGCCTGGTCTTGCACCTGCCAGCGTGCGTCAGTGGGGGTAAACGCCGAATTGAGCTGACGCCCAGTCCCCAGCAGGATACGCAACTGCTGCCGGGCCACCGGCTCACTCCATTGCAGGCTCACCCGTTCGCTGAACAGGCCGTTCATCACAGGGTTATAACCGCTCAGGGAGAAGCTGTAATCCAGCACATCCCCTACCCGGATATCCGGCAGGATGAAGTAGGCGGTCTTGCGCCCCGAGTAGAGAAACCGCCCCAGATCCGGCTCCCGCTGAAACAGCCGCAACTCCTCAGGCTCCAGGCGATCCAGCCAGCGCCCGTCCCGCCAGACTCCGACCTGGTGGACGGTGAGGGTTTCGTAGCTGGGGTCAAAATCCAATGCCAGTTGCGAGCCCTGCTCCAACCCCTCTGTGCTGGTGATGGCGGTGACGTAATGAAAAAACTGCTGGGTCTGCTCGCCCAACCGCCATTGGCGATCCACCAGCAGGTACTCTTCGCCGCCCGGGGTCGCCGCTCGGGCGGACGGGGCCGGGGCAGCTACCGCCTCCACCCACGCCGGGATGGGCGCAAACTCTACCTGCTCGGCCGCCTGGGCAACGGCGCCCAGCGCAACCAAGCAACTCAGAACGTAACGCACTATTCGCAACATGATTCAGGCCTGGGCTCGGGGTCTAAGGTGGGCATACCAACGGCGCTCCAGGCGCCGGAACAGGCCGATGAGACACAGGCTCAGGCACAGATACAGAACACCGGCGGTGAGAAACGCCTCAAAGGGGCTGTAGTAGCGAGCGTTGATGATGCGGGCCGCGCCGGTGAGATCTACCACAGTGATGATGCCGGCCACTGCCGAGCCGTGCAGCATGAAGATCACCTCGTTGCTGTAGGCCGGCAAGGCGCGGCGGGCGGCGCTGGGCAGCAAGATGTTCTTGAAGGTCTGCCATTGCGTCATACCGAAGGCCAGCGCCGCCTCCTTCTCCCCCTTGGGAATGGTGTTGAGGGCGCCGCGGATGATCTCGGCCGTGTAGGCCGCCGTGTTGAGGGCAAAGGCCAGCAGGGCGCAGAACCAGGCCTCTTGCAGCCACTGCCACAGCCAGCTCTCCCGCAGGGCCTGCCACTGGCCGGCCCCGTAGTAGAGGATAAACAGCTGCACCAGCAGGGGGGTACCGCGAAAGAAATAGATGTAAGCCCACGCCGGCAGCCGCAGCAACGGATTGCTGCTGTTGCGTGCCAGGGCCATGGGCAGGGCGATACACAGGCCGAGCACCAAGGACAGCGCCACCAGCCAGCTGGTGTTGATCAACCCTTCGAGGTAGGTGGGCCATTCGTCGGCCAGGATGGAGAAATCAAACATGCTTACCTCGAGACGATGGCGTAATGACGTTCCACCCACTTCAGCAGCAGGGTGGAGAGGGCGGTGAACACCAAGAAGATCAGCGCCACGGCCATGTAGAAGGTAAAGGGCAGCTGGGTGGTGCCTGCCGCCAGGGTGGCTTTGCGCACCATATCATCCAGGCCTATGATGGAGACCAGCGCCGTGGTCTTGAGCAGCACCAGCCAGTTGTTGCCAAAACCCGGCAGGGCATGGCGCACCATCTGGGGAAGCAACACCCGGCGAAACACCTGCGCCGAGCGCATGCCATAGGCATAGGCAGCCTCCAGCTGCCCCTTGTCCACCGCCAAGATGGCGCCGCGAAAAGTTTCCGCCATGTAAGCGCCGAAGATGAAGCCGATGGTCAGCACGCCGGCGAGGAAGGGGCTGACATCCACGTACTCCGGTAGATAGGCGACCCACTCATGCTGGGGATCGCCACCGCCCAGCCAGTCATTGAGCCACTCATTACCCCAGGTGCACAGGTTGTTCACCAGCACCTGGCCACCGAAGAACAACAGCATCATGAGCACCAGATCCGGCACCCCGCGCACTAGCGTGGTGTACAGGGTAGCCAACTGCCGGGCCAGCCGACTGGCCGACAACTTGGCCAGGGCCCCCAGCATGCCCAGCACCATGGCCAGTAACAGCGACAGCAGCGCCACCTCTAGGGTCATCCAGGCCCCTTCCAGCAAGGAGGTTTCGTAGCCTTTAAGATCCAACATGTCCTGATCCCAGTTAAAACGGGCCCATGAGGGCCCGTTGTTACCCCTATACCAGAGGCTTATTCGCCATAGGCGTCAAAGTCAAAGTACTTGTCGTTGACCGCCTTGTACTTACCGTTGGCGCGGATCTCCAGGATCGCCTTGTCAAACAGGGCCTTCAGCTCCGTATCCTGCTTGCGGATGGCCACACCGGCCCCCTCACCAAACCAGCGCGGATCGGTCAGGCCCGGGCCCACCAGCTCGTAGTTGGCACCGTCTTCTTTCTTGATCAGGCCATCCACCAAGGATGCATAGTCAGCCAGCACATAGTCGATACGGCCTGACTTCAGATCCAGATACGCCTCCTCGGCGGTGCCGTAACGCTTGATGTCGGCAGAGGGGAAGTTGTCCGTGATGTAGGTATCCATGGAGGTAGCCCGCTGCACGCCAACCTTCTTGCCGGTCATGAAGGCATCGGTCAACTCCAGCGAGGTGCCCTTCTTGGTGGCGAAGCGCGCCGGCACATGCTGATACTTGATGGAGAAGTCGACCCGCTTCTTGCGCTCCGGGGTGATGTCCATGGTGGAGATGATGGCGTCGTACTTCTTGGCCAGCAAACCCGGGATGATGCCATCCCAATCCTGCTTCACGATGGTGCACTTGACCTGCATCTGCTCACACAGGGCGTTGGCCATATCCACGTCAAAGCCCTTCACCTCACCGCTGGGTTCGGTCCAGGAGAAGGGAGGGTAGGCACCTTCGATGCCGATGCGCACGCTCTTCCACTCCTTGGCTTGAACCGACAACGAGCCCATCAGGCACGCCGCCATCACTCCCACCAGAACCTTGTTCTTCATTCTTTTCACTCCTTTGATTATGTGCCCTCAGGGGGCGAGTAATGTGCCGACTAATAGGCCGACGAAATAAACTGCCGGAAACGCTCAGAGCGGGGATGGGCAAACAGCTCTTTCGGCTCCCCCTCCTCTTCCACCAGGCCTTGATGCAAAAACAAGACCCGATTAGACACATCCCGCGCAAATGACATCTCGTGAGTCACCACCAGCATGGTGCGCCCCTCCTCGGCCAAACCACGCATCACCCCCAACACCTCGCCCACCAATTCCGGATCCAGCG
>JAJOIN010000025.1 GCA_021209335.1 Aeromonadaceae bacterium | reverse complement strand
CGCTGGCGGGCTGACGATCGGCAGGCGTCTGGGCGGGCTGCGTGGGCGGTGTGACGGTGGGCTGGCTGCTGCAGGCGGTCAGCAGCAGGGCCAGGCCAGCGGTCAGGGGCAGGAAACGCATGGGCAACTCCTTGATTTGCTTGGTTGCCCATTAGTTTAAGACTGGATTGAGACCAATTGACAGGCCTCAGCCGGCAAAATCAGCCAAACAGCCGTTCCAGGTAACGGGCGACCCCGTCTTCGTCCGAGCTATGGGTGCGCTCATGGTTTGGCAATGCCTTCACCAGGCGGTCATGGGCGTTGCCCATCACCACGCCGCGCCCCACCAGGCTCAGCATCTCCAGATCGTTCATGCCGTCGCCGAAGGCGATGGTCTCCTCCAGCCGCAGACCGTTCTGCGCCAGCACGGCTTGCACCGCATTGCCCTTGTTGACGCCCTTGGGCATCACTTCCAGGCTGTCGGCGGAGGCAAAGGTGATGGCCAGCGCATCGCCAAAGCGTTGCAGCAGGCTGGCTTCCAGCGGCAGCAGGGCCTCGTGGCTCTCGGCGGTGAAGAAGATCTTGTTGATGTTCTGCTTGTCCACCCTGAGGGGATCCACCACCTGATAGCCGAAGCCGGACTCCTGGTGAAAGGCCAGCAGCTCGGGGCTCTCCTGGGCCACCAGCCAGCGATCACCCTGATAGAGGTTGATGCGGATGTCTTGGTGACGGGGCAGCTCCACCACCTGCTGGGCCAGCTCGCTGGGCAGGCTTTGGTTGTAGATGCAGTTGTCCTGCTTGTCATGCACCACGGCGCCATTGGCGGTGATGAGGAAGATATCCAGTCCCAGGGTGTCGCGGATGCCTTGGACATCCACATGGTGACGGCCGGTGGCGACCATGAACTTGATGCCCCGTTTGACCAGGGTGTGCAGCGTCTCGCGGGTCCGGGCAGAGACTTGGTGCTGCTTGTTGAGGAGGGTTCCATCCAGATCGGAGACAACGACTTTGAACATTCAGACCTCGGAAATTGTGACGGCGGGCAAATAATAACCAAAAAGGCCGCGCTGGAGAAGCGCGGCCTTCGTTCGAAGGTGAAATTTATTTCGAAAAGAAATTCAGCACGGCGGTGAGGGTGGGCAGCCGGTAGGCATCCGCCTCGTTGAACAGATCGTGCCAGGCGCCGGGGATCACCAGGGGCTGTCCACCTTCGCAGGGGTGGCCGCCTGCTTGTCGCAGGGTGCAGAAGTGGTTTTGCGGCGCCGGGGTCACCACGCTGTCGGCCCCGGCCTGGATCAGCAGCAGGGGCACCTGGGAGGTGCTGCCGCTGTCGGTGGCCAGCTTGGCAGCGGCCAGGGACTGATAAATCCAGCGCACCGTGGGCCCGCCGATCCGCAGCTGGGGCTGGGCATCATACAGATCGCGGAACAGGCCGTAGCGCAGCGGGCTCTGGCTCAGCTCGTTGCCAGGGAAGGCGACCCGCTCGTAGGGGCCGGTGCCCGGTGCATAGGGCGACTCGGCGCCGAACAGGCCGTACAGCCAGTCCAGCAGCCGGGTCAGCAGGTTGGCCAGCCAATCGGGCAGGGGGGCCAGGCGGATGCCCAGCATGGGGGAGACCAGGGCCACCGCCTCGAAGTCGTTCGGCCAGCGCTCCAGGTAGCGCAGGGAGATGGCGCCGCCCATGGAGTGGGCCAGCAGCTTGAGGTGAGTCGGCTGGTCCACCAGCACCAGTTGTTCCATCAGGGTGCGCATATCCTGGACATAGTCATCGAAGCGGTTCACATGCCCCTTGTCGTGATCTTGCAGCAGGCGGCCCGAGAGGCCCTGGCCGCGATGGTCGTACAGGTAGACGCTGTAGCCCTGTTGGTAGAGATCGTAAGCGGTGGCCTGGTACTTCATCAGGCTCTCGGTGCGGCCGTTCACCACCAGTATGCTGCCCTTGCTGTCGGGGTGGCGCAGCACGGCGTAGGCCAGCTGCACCCCGTCCACCCCGGTGAGGTGGCCGGTCTGGGCATGCTGTTGCCAGAAGCTGGCCAGTTGCGGCGCCAGCGCGGGCAGCTGGGCCTCTGTGGTGAGCTGGTAGGGATTGTCCACGGCAAAGAGTCTCAGGCTGAAGCACAGGGCCAGCAGGCCCAGCAGGAATTTGGAAGTCATGATTGGTCATGCAAGGAGTCAAAGAGGGCCGCATTATAGGCCCTCCGGCCTGGGGTGTCAGTGAGATGACGCCGCTTTACAGCAGCAGGCCCTCATCCTCGTCGTCCAGGTGGCGCCAGGCGTCCTGGCTCATCTGCACCTTCTGCCACCAGGCTTCGTCCGCCAGTATCTCGCCATCTTCCCCCAGTTGGGGATAGGGCAGCCCCTTGCGCTGACAGATCTTGGCGAAGATCGGATGGCCGCCCTCGAACAGGATGCGGTTCTGCTCCTCGGCGCTCAGTTGGCAGCCGCGACCATACAGGCCGGCCAGCTCCCGCTGGCGCTGGGCCTCATAGAGGATGGCGGCGGCGGCCACCGAGACGTTCAGCGACTGCACCATGCCCACCATGGGGATCATGATGTGCTGATCCGCCAGGGCCAGGGCCTGGGGGGTGATGCCCTGCTTCTCCTGCCCCAGCAGGATGGCGGTGGGGCGGGTGTAGTCGATGCGGCGAAAATCCACCGCCGTGTCGGACAGGTGGGTGGCCAGGATCTGCATGCCCTGGGCCTTGAGCTCGCCCACCGCCGTCTCGATATCCGGATGCAGGTTGACGCCGACCCAGTTCTGGCTGCCCCGGGCCGTGCCCTTGCGCTTGGCGATGCGGGTGCGGGGCCAGACGGCATGCACCTGGTGCACCCCCACCGCATCGGCAGTGCGGACGATGGCCGCCAGGTTGTGGGGCTTGTGCACCTCCTCCAGGCAGACGGTGAGATCGGGCTGGCGCATGGCCAGCATCTGGCGGATACGGGCGAGGCGTTCTGGGGTCATAGGCTTCCCTTAGTTCTAGTGGCGGCTGCGGCTGACCCGCAGCACATCCGGCATGACCCGGATCTTGCGCATGATGTTGGCCAGGTGGACGCGGTTCTTGGTGGTGATCAGCAGATTCACCTGATAGACGCGGGCGTCCTTCTCCTCGGTGCTGATGCTGTGGATGTTGGCGCCGGTGGCCGCGATGGTGTTGGCCAGCTGGGCCAGCACCCCCTGATGGTTTACCACCTCGATCTGGATACCGGTACGGAACTCCTGCTCGTAGGCCACCTCGGTATCCCATTGCACCGGCAGGTACTTGTCCGGTTCCCGGCCATAGTTGCGGATGTTGCGGCAGGTCTCCTGGTGCACCACCAGCCCCTTGCCGGGGCTGATGTGGGCTATGATGGGGTCGCCCGGGATGGGGCGGCAGCAGTTGGCGAAGGTCACCAGCATGCCGTCGGCACCACGGATGGCCATCTTGCGCAGATTGGGGGTCGGGGTCGGCTGGGGCGGCGTCTCCATGTTCAGCTCGTCCACCTTGCCCAGCAGACGGCGGGCGATCACCACGCTCATGGCATTGCCCAGACCGATGTCTGCCAGCAGGCCTTCCAGGCTGTCGTGGCGGGTATCCTCCAGCACCTTCTTCAGGTTCTCCGGCGCCACCTCTTCGAGCTTCTTGCTGCCCAGTGCGTGGGAGAGCAGGCGGCGGCCCAGCACCACCGACTCCTCGGTACGCAGGTTTTTGAGGAACTGGCGGATCTTGGTGCGGGCCTTGGAGGTGACGATGAAGTTGAGCCAGGCGGCGTTGGGCCGGGCGCCGGGGGCCGTGATGATCTCCACCGTCTGGCCGGAGGCCAGGGCGCGGCTTAAGGGATAGGGCTGGCGATCCACCCGGGCGCCGACGCAGGCGTGGCCTATGTCGGTGTGCACCGCGTAGGCGAAGTCCACCGGAGTGGCGCCGGTGGGCAGCTCCAGAATGCGTCCCTCCGGGGTGAAGACGTAGATCTCGTCGGGGAACAGGTCGGTCTTGACGCTTTCGATGAATTCAAAGGAGTTGCCGGCGCTTTGCTGCAGCTCCAGCAGGCTGCGCATCCAGCGCTGGGCCCGCACCTGGGCGGTGGTGCCCGAGGTGTCGCCGTCCTGCTTGTAGGCCCAGTGGGCCGCCACCCCCTTGTCCGCCATCTGATCCATGTACTCGGTGCGGATCTGCACCTCCACCGGCACCCCGTGGGGGCCCACCAGGGAGGTGTGCAGTGACTGGTAGCCGTTGGTCTTGGGGATGGCGATGTAATCCTTGAAGCGACCGGGACGCGGCTTGTACAGGCTGTGCATCTGCCCCAGCACCCGGTAGCAGGTGTCTATGTCCTGCACTATCACCCGGAAGGCGTAGATGTCCATCACCTCGTGGAACTGCAGCTCCTTCTTCTTCATCTTGATGTAGATGGAGTAGAGGTTCTTCTCCCGTCCTTTCACCTCCACCGGGATGCGGGCCTCCTGCAGGCGGCCGCGGATCTCGTCATGGATGGCGTTGATGATCTGCTTGCGGTTGCCCCGGGCCCGCTTGACCGACTCCCGCAGCACCCGGGAGCGCATGGGGTAGAGGGCCTCAAAGCCCAGCTCTTCCAGCTCGGTCTTGATGCTGTGGATGCCCAGGCGGTTGGCGATGGGGGCGAAGATTTCCAGGGTCTCCCGGGCGATGCGCCGGCGCTTGTCCGGCCGCAACGAGCCTAAGGTGCGCATGTTGTGGGTGCGATCCGCCAGCTTGATGAGGATGACGCGGATGTCCTGCACCATGGCCATCACCATCTTGCGGAAGTTCTCGACCTGGGCCTCCTTGTGGTCGCGGAACTTGAGCTTGTCCAGCTTGGAGACGCCCGCCACCAGATCCGCCACCGCGGCACCGAACTGTGCCGCCAGCTGTTCCTTGGTCACCGGGGTATCTTCGATGACATCGTGCAGCAGGGCGGCCGTCAGGGTCTCATGATCCAGATGCATCTCTGCCAGTATGTGGGTCACCGCCACCGGGTGGGTGATGTAGGGTTCGCCACTGGAGCGGCTTTGGCCCTCATGGGCATCGCGGGCCACCACATAGGCCTGTTCCACCCGGGCGACCTGGTCGGCGGGCAGATAGGTGGTGATCAGCGCTTTGAGGCTCTCGAACAGGTACAAATACGACTCCGATGCGGGGCGATGGGCCGTCCCGGGCTTGGGCTGGACTGCTACGGCTGAGTGTGCGGCGAAACGGGACGCTTGTAAACGCCTGCAAAAACGGCACCCTGGGGTGCCGTCTTGCGGGATCCGGTCAGGATCAGAGGGTCAGGCCACGACCTTCGGACAGGATGGACATGGCGGCCAGCTCGCTGGCTTCGCGCTCCTGCATGTCCTGACGGTCCTGGGCATCCATGAACTCGTTGGAGATCAGGCCTTCTTCGATCTCACGCAGGGCGATGACGGTCGGCTTGTCGTTTTCTTCATCCACCAGCGGGTCTTTACCCTGGACAGAGATTTGGCGGGCGCGGCGGGCGGCCAGCAGCACCAGATCAAAGCGGTTGCCCACTTGTTTTACAGCATCTTCAACGGTTACGCGTGCCATGGACGACTCCAGTGATAAAAAATGACTCGAAAGTATACAAGAGCCGGCTTACTTCGCCAAGAGGGCGCGCAGCAGCTCGGCGTGCTGGATCTGCTGCTTGGCCAGGGTGGTGCGCTCGGCCAGTATCACCGCCTGCAGTTGGGCCAGGCTGGTGGCGAAGTCATCGTTGACCAGCAGGTAGTCGTACTCGTCGTAGTGGGACATCTCGTCCACCGCCTTGGCCATGCGCCCGGCGATCACCTCGGCGCTGTCCTGGCCACGGCCATGCAGCCGCTGCTCCAGCACCGGCAGGGAAGGGGGCAGAATAAAGACGGAGCGCGCCTCTGGCATCTGCTCCCGGATCTGACGGGCACCCTGCCAGTCGATGTCCAGGAAGATGTCCACCCCCTGGGTCAGGCTCTGCTCTATGGTCTCACGGGAGGTACCATAGAAGTTGCCGAATACCTCCGCCCACTCGAAGAAGGCGCCACGTTCGATCAGCGCCTGGAAGGCTGCCTGATCGACGAAGTGATAGTGCACACCGTTCTCCTCACCCGGGCGCATGGCGCGGGTGGTGTGGGAGACCGACAGCTTCATGCGGCCATCGGCGTTGGCGGGGGAGCCGAGCAGGGCCGCCAGCAGGCTGGATTTACCCGCGCCGCTGGGGGAGGAGACGATGAACAGGGTGCCGCGTTGTGCCATAGCCGAACCTAATCAAGATGGCCGCCACCGTGTCGAGGGAGACGGCGGCGGTGAATGAATCAAAAGGGGTAGGCGGCAGAGGATAGCAGATGAAAAATATAAAAAAAAAAGCCGGGTCACGACCCGGCAAACGTTCAAGCTGTTGCTTGTTGCGGAAGTGCCCCTCCACGCCAGGTCATTTCACCCGGTTTCATGACGGGGCGCCATATGGTTATTTCTGTTTGATATATCGAGAAAGCGGGCAGCAGGGTATGCTGTGCTCCGATTTTTGCACCTCATGTGGACTCGCCATGCCCAGACCCAAGATAGCCCGTTGTATCCAGGCCCGCGCCCCCTTCTCCCTGTTCAAGCCCAATGGCATCCCTGCCCATCGGCTGACCCAGCTGCAGTTGGCGGAAGACGAGTTTGAGGCCCTGCGACTGGCGGATCTGCAAGGCATGCAGCAGCAGGAGGCGGCCAAGGTGATGGGGGTGTCTCGGCAGACCTTTGCCAACCTGGTGAAGGGGGCCCGTCGCAAGGTGGCCTATTGTCTGGTGGAAGGGGCCGCCCTGGCCCTGCATGGTGAGGATGCCAGCGCCGTGACTGCGGCGGCCACTGAAAAATCATCCGTCTGAGTCCGCTTTAAATCTCACATCTGTCTGCATCAATTGGCTTGGCGTCTATTCTTGAGGTTGTTTCTGTCCTCATTTGCGCCAAGCAGATGCCCATGCTCGCAACCTGGTTGCGCCGTGTGCGCCTGACCACACTGCTCTCTGTTCTGATCCTCTGCCCGTCCCTGTACGCCATCTCGGTGGGCCTGGTGCTGATCCTGGATATCCGGGCGGAGGCCCAGCAGTTGGCCGTTTCCCGGCAACGGGTGGAGGCCATAGCGGCGTTGGACGAGGTGGCTCATCAACTGGCGGTGGAGCGGGGGTTGACCGCCGGCTGGCTGGCCAGTGGTGGTCAACAGGGTACCGATCAGGTTCAGGTTCAACGTCAGTTGGTGGACGAGCGCTTGACCCAGCTCACTGCCCTCAACCGCCAAAGCCGCGAGTTACAGGCGGTCAGTCAGGAGTTGCTCGACAAGCTGAGCACCCTGCCCCAGCAGCGCCGGTTGGTTGATAGCCTGCAGGGGCAGGGAGCCTTCGCCTTCTATTCGATGGTCAATCAGGCGGCCCTGGATGCCATAGCGCTGCTCAACAGTGGTATCGCCTCGGCTGAGCTGCGTCAGCAGGCCTCCGCCCTGGTGGCCCTGCTGACGCTCAAGGAGCGGGCGGGCCAGGTGCGGGGCCTGGTGAACGGCCTGCTGGCCAAGGGGGCCATCAATCCGGCCCAGCGGGATCAGTTGCAGGGCTACCGGTTCGATGAATCTCGGCAATGGGATCTGTTGCACCATCTGGCCAGCCCGGCCCTGTGGCAGACCCTGAGCGCTCAACGCCAGCAACCTCAATGGCAACAACTGGAAGCCTGGGTGAGCGACGTGCAGGGCAAACCGGAAGCCGACTGGCCCAAGGTCACTCCGGCCCAGTGGTTTGCGGCGGCCAGCGCCCGGATCGGTGAGCTCAAGGCTCAGGGGGATGGGGTGCGTGGGGACCTGACTCAACAGATGGAGCGGCTATGGCAGCGGCAGATCTGGCTCTATCGCCTGTTCAGTCTGGCCGCCGTCATCTCCTCCCTCGCCCTGCTGTGGGCCTGTTGGGTCCTAGTGCGGTTTATCAGTCGGCGGGTATGGGCCATCGAGAAACTGTTGGCCAAGGTCACGCAAAGCAACGATCTGACCCTGCGGCTGGATGAGCGGGGCCGTGATGAGCTGGCCCACATTGCTCAGGCGGTGAATCGCCTGCTGGGACAGTTCTCCCTGCTGCTGGGGCAGGTGCGGCTGCAGGCGGAGAGTTCTTCCCAGATTTCATCAGAGGTGGGCGGCATGAGCCAGCAGGCTCATCAGCAGGCCAATCAGACCCACCAGTACGCCGACATGATAGCCACCGCCATGACGCAAATGGCCCAGACCAGCCAGGAAGTGGCGCATCACACCCAGGAGGTGGCGCAGTTCAGTCGCGAGGCCCGTCAGCAGGGGGAAGAGAACCGCCGGCTCAACGACGAGGCGTATCAGGCGATCAATGCCCTGACCGGTCAGATAGGCGAAGCCCACGAGGCGGTGGATCAGCTGGCGCGGGAGAGCCAGCAGATCGGCACCATAGTCGACACCATCACCAGCATCGCCGATCAGACCAATCTGCTGGCCCTGAATGCCGCCATTGAGGCCGCCCGCGCCGGCGAACAGGGCCGCGGCTTTGCCGTGGTGGCGGACGAGGTGCGCCAGCTGGCCCAGAAGACCCAGACCGCCACCGGCGAGATCCGCACCATGATACAGACGCTGCAGGGCAGCGCCCATCAGGTGACGGTGAGCATGTCCCGCAGCCACGAGACCACGGAGCAGACGGCCTCCCAGATTGCCCTGGCCGATCAGGAGATGGCCCGGTTGTTCGAGCTGCTGGATCGGATCAATGGCCTGGTGGAACAGATCGCCACCGCCGCCGAGGAACAGACCTCGGTGGCCCAGGACATCAATCAGCAGGTGGAGCAGGTGGCTGGCTTGGCCGATGCCACCCAACAGGCGGTGGGGGACAGCCACCAGCGCCATGAACCAGCTGGCCCAGGCGGTCCGATCGTTTACGCAGCGAGCTGGCGGTGTTTGCCCTGGGGCACTAACCCGTGCGTCAATATGGGGCAGGATGCGCCGAGACAAGGCACCAACCGCCA
>JAJOIN010000035.1 GCA_021209335.1 Aeromonadaceae bacterium | reverse complement strand
CGGGTTTCTTCGACAAGGGTAAGGTGTTCAATCAACGTCATAGCGCGTGCCTCCTGCATGGAGACGCGATTAGATCACAGACGATCTGCCTGTTCAAATTTCATTAACAAAGTGCGATCCCGCCCTGATCCCGCAACAGGTGGGGTGAGGCGTAACGCATGGCATCGCGGGCGGCACGGCGCTCGGCTTGCAGACGGGATTGCTCCAGGGCCAGATCGGCCTTGACGCACAACAGGGCCAGATTCATCAAGATAGAACGACGCATAATTTAGTCTCCAACAGTTTGGGAGACCGCGGGCGGGGCGAAGGGAAACGAAGATCCCACTGGCCGCGCTGTACCGCGGCCTGGGATAAGGGATCAGGCAGCGGATCGTGGGGCGGTAGCCGGTTTGGCGGAGGAGGCATGACTCACGGACATCAGATGCCGAATCTGTTTCATGCTTGCCTCCTTACCTTGCTAACCGCGTCGATCCTGACTGCCCGAGCAGTATGCCCAATCGCCTGTAGCATGACAATGGGGTCAGTCGCCACCTAATTGGCATTATCAAGGCATTTTTAAGCAAAAAATTAGATGGTTACTTTGCCAAAAACATCCACTGCAGCGTGAATCGCCAAAATACGCAGCCTGTCGCAAGCGCGGACGCAGGATCCGCCAAAGCGCCAGGCCACGCACTATTCGTAAAAATTTCTATTAAGTCGGAAAGCCCTTAAAAAAGCCGTGGCAACGGGCGACACTTTCCTGACAAATCTTTAAGATGAGCTGGCCTATGCCAGTTTGTGGAGCCAAGCCCCCATGATGCCTTCTCATGACTTCAGTCTGCTCAGCTGGCTGCTGTTTCTCTCCGCCGGGCTGATGCTGGGGCTGGCGCTGTTTGCCGGTCGCCACCGCCACTATCCGGTGGCCCACTGGTTTACCTGGCTGGCCCTGGCCATGTCTCTGTACAGCCTGGGCTATGGCATGGAGCTGGCCGCCGGCGATCTGGAACAGATCAAGCGCTGGCTCAATGTGGAATTTACCGGGGCGGCCTTCATGCCCGCTCTGTTGCTGCTGATGGTGTATGCCTATCAGCACCACCGGCATCCGCCCCTGATCTACCGCCTGCTGCTGCTGGGCCTAAGCGCCCTCTATCTGGCCATCCAGCTGGGCAACGACTATCACCATCTCAATCTGGCAGACATTCAGTTTACTGTGGCGGGTGGCCTCACCCTGACCCGCCTCACCTTTGGTCCCGTCTACTACCTCTTTCTGCTCTATGCCAACCTGGCGGCCCTGATCAGCGTGCTGATTTTCTATCGCAGTTGGCGACGCTCGCCACGCTTTCATAGCCACCAGGCCCTGGCCCTGCTGTGCGGCGCCGCGCTGCCCTGGCTGGGCTACCTCATCAGCCTGGCGCCCCTGACCAACCAGCTGCAACTGGACTGGTGTGGGCTGAGCTTTGGCCTGAGCGGTCTGTGCTTTGCCTTCGGCCTGTTTCGTTACCGCTTCACCCGTCTGCCCCCCATAGGCCGCGAGCAGGTGTTTGACGAGATCAGCGAGGCGGTGGTGGTGCTGGACAGCCAGGGTCGCTTGCTGGACTTCAACCAGCAGGCGCTCGCCCTCTACCCGGGCCTGAATCGAACCCTGATCGGCACCATCGCCGAGCCGCTACTCAAGGAGCTGTTGCCCCTGCTGCAGCAGGACAGTCAGGCCAGACTGCCGCTGACGCGTCAGGGCCGGCAATACGAGGTGCGCTGCCACCGACTCCGCCAAGATGGTCCGACTACGCTGGGCTATGCCCTGCTGATGCACGATGTCACTGACCGCCATCAGCTGCTGCTGCAGCTAAGGCACCAGGCAGAAGTGGATGAACTGACCGGGGTGAACAACCGCCGCAAAATACTGCGCCTGCTGGAGGAGGCCATCGCCCAGGTGTGGCAAGGCGGGCACCGCCAGCCCCTGAGCCTGATCCTGTTTGATCTGGACTTCTTCAAGCAGCTCAACGACAGCCAGGGTCATCAATTAGGCGATCAGATGCTCAAGCGGCTGGCCAGCCTGGTGCAGGAAACGCTGATGCCCGGTGAGGCGTTGGGGCGCTATGGCGGGGATGAGTTTCTGTTGCTGTTGCCCGGCAAGACCACCGCCGAGGCCCTGCTGCTGGCCCAGCGGCTCAACCAGCTCATTCAGCAGCAGTTGACCCTGAGCCTGAGCCTGGGGGTGGCGACCTATCAGTTGCACGACTCGGCCCACGGTCTGATCCAGCGCGCGGATCTGGCCTTGTATGAGGCCAAGGCAAACGGCAGAGGCCAGGCCTGCCATCAGGCAGACACTGGCCTCCTTGCGGATGAAGGGCCGGCTTAACCCTTGTAAACCTTGGGATTGAACAGGTCGCGCAACCAGTCACCCAGCAGGTTGATCACCAGCACCAGCAGCACCAGGGCCACGCCCGGGAAGGCGGTGATCCACCAGGCACCGGAGAAGATGTAGTTAAAGCCGATGCTGATAAGGGAGCCCAGGGAGGGCTTGTCCACCGGCATGCCCAGCCCCAGGAAGGAGAGCGCCGCCTCGGACATGATGGCGTTGGCCACCTGCACCGTGGAGATCACCAGGATCGGGGAGAGGCAGTTGGGCAGAATGTGGCGGAACATGATCCGCGGGGTGCGCAGCCCCATGACCCGTGCCGCCTCCACATACTCCTTCTTCTTCTCCGCCAGCACGGAGGCGCGTATGGTGCGGGCATACTGCGGCCACTCCGACACCCCTATGATGATCACCAGCATGAAGATGGCATAGCGGGAGTAGAACTCACCGCCCAGCGCCGCCTGGAAGATGGCCGAGACTATGATGGCCACCATCATGGTGGAAAAAGAGAGCTGCACATCGGCAAAGCGCATCAGCAGGTTATCCACCCGGCCGCCCAGGTAGCCGGCCAGCAGGCCGATGACGATGCCCAGCACCAGCTGCAGTGCCACCGCGAACAGACCTATGGTCAGAGAAACCCGTGAGCCATAGATGATGGTGCTGAGGATATCCCGCCCCTGGTTATCGGTCCCCAGCCAGAAACGCCCATCGCCGCCGTCCAGCCAGCTGGGGGGCAACTCGGCGTCCATGATGTCGTAGCCGGTGGCGTCATAAGGGTTGTGGGGCGCAATCCAGGGCGCCAGCAGGGCCAGCAGCACATAAAAGACGAAGACGGCAAAGCAGGCCATGGCCACCTTGTCTTTGAGGAAGTAGTACACCAAATCGGATTGGCGGAAACGAGCCCAGCGGCTCAGGGCAGCAGGTTGCGTCATGCTCAGGCTCCTTTGGCGGTCAGGTTGACGGTGGGGTTGATGAGACCATACAGCAGGTCTACCAGGGTGTTGGTCACCACGAAGATCAGGCCGACGAAGATGACGTAGGCGGTGATCAGTGGGGTATCCACCCGGTTGATGGCTTCCAGAAACAGGAAGCCGGTCCCCGGCCACTGGAACACGGTTTCGGTAAGAATGGTGTAGGCCACCATGGTACCCACCTGGACACCGCCGACGGTGATCACCGGCAGCATGGTGTTTTTCAGGGCGTGGCGATAGAGCACCTGATTCTTGTGCAGCCCCTTGGCCCAGGCGAACTTGACGTATTCGGCGCTAAGCACCTCCAGCATCTCGGAGCGCACCAGGCGGATAAACAGCGGCAGCATGATGGAAGAGAGCGCCACGGAGGGCAGCAACAGATGCGCCAGGCCATCCAGGGTAAACAGGCCGGACTCCCAGCCCAGTAAATTCAGCGTCTCCCCCCGGCCATAGGAGGGCAGCCAGCCCAGCTGTACCGAGAAGACGTACATCAAGAGGATGGCGGTGAGGAACACCGGCACCGAGATGCCGACAATGCTAAAGCCCATGATGCATTTGGTCAGCCAGCTGCGGGGATGGATGGCGGAATAGACCCCCAGCGGGATGGAGACCAGCACTATGATCAGGGTGGCGCCAAAGACCAGCTCCAGGGTGGCCGGCAGCTTGGCCAGTATCACCTCTAATGCGGGCTTCTTGAAGATGAAGGATCGTCCCCAGTCACCCTGAACGGCATTGCCCAAGAAGCGCTTGTATTTGACGAGGAAGGGATCGTTGAGCCCCAGTTGGTCACGCAGCGCCTCCCGCTGAGCCTCGGACACCCCCTGTCCCACCATCTCCCGCAGCGGATCCCCCAGGTTATCCTGGATGGAGAACGCCACCAGACTGATGACAAACATGACAATGACGGCCTGATAGAGCCGTTTGACTAGAAATGTAAACATGAACGGATAGTCCTTGCTATCGCGGGGCCGCCGGTTTGGCGGCCCCCTTAACAATCGAACGTTCCGCCTTCACGAAGAAGTGCGGAACGTCCGGGTCTCACGTCAGGCGATGGTTCGCCTGAGACTTACTCGCTGACCTTGAGGTCACCGTAGTGGGGCAGATCCAGCGGGTTGATGATCTCTTCCACGCCCACGTTCTTCTTGGCCCCCCAGGAGAGGTTCTGCCAATGCACGGGCACGAAGGCGGCATCGTCAGCCAGGATCTGCTCGATCTGCTGCAGCATGGCGGTACGCTTGGCCACATCCACTTCCTGGTTGGAGGCTTCTACCAGCTTGTCCACTTCGGCATTGGAGTAGTAACCACAGTTGTACTGCCCCTTGCCGGTCTGGTCGTCCTTGGTCATCACCAGGTATTCGAAGTAGTTGCCTGAATCCTGGGTGTCGGACTGCCAACCGATCAACTGCATGTCGCTGGCGCACTTGTCGAACTCCGGCCAGTACTGGGCCTTGGGCATGGTCTTGAGTTCAACCTTGATGTTGATCTTGGCCAGCATGGCCGCCACGGCCTGAGCCACCTTGGCATCGTTGATGTAACGGTTGTTGGTGGCGATCATGGTGACCTTGAAGCCCTTCTCGTAGCCGGCTTCCTTCATCAACTGCTTGGCCTTCTCCAGATCATAGGTGGGCGCCAGGCTGTCCACGTGCCCCAGGTAACCAACCGGACTCAGCTGGCCGGCGGGGGTGGCAAAGCCCTTCATGATCTTGTCGACAATCCCCACCTGGTTGACGGCATAGTTCACCGCCTGGCGCACCCGCTTGTCCTTGAAGGCCGGCTGGGTATGCTGGTTCATCTCAAACAGCACGATACGGTCGCTGGTGGCGGTCACCAGCTTGGTGTTGGCCCCCTTGCTGACCCGCGCCTGATCGTTGGGCGCCACCGGGGCTATCATGTCCACGTCACCGGACAGCAGGGCGGCGACCCGGGTGGCGTCTTCCTTGATGGGTACCAGCTTGAAGTTGTCCACGTTACCGGTCTGCTTGTCCCAGTAATCGGCAAAACGGGTCATCTCCAGCTTCACACCCTGCTCGCGGGTGACCACCTTGAAGGGGCCGGTGCCGGAGACATGGCTGGAGGCATAGGTGCCGGCGGCCTTGACGATTTCGGCCTTGTCCTTACCGTCTTCGGTGGTGCCGGTGAAGAACTTGGCGTCCATCGGGAAGATGTAGGCGGCGTTTTGCAGCACCAGCGGATAGGGGGCCTTGGCCACCAGATCGATGGTGTAGTCATCCACCTTCTTCATGCCTTCGTAGGCGGTGAACAGGCCCTTGTAGTCCTCAGACTTGAGGATCCGCTCGTAGGTCCAGATCACGTCATCGGCGGTGAAGGGGTTGCCGGAATGGAACTTGACGCCCTTGCGCAGGTGGAAACGGGTCACGGTGGGGCTCAGTTGCTCCCATGACTCCGCCAGACGGCCTTCCACCTTCATATCCTTGTCGAAGCGAACCAGCGGGTCGTAAGACATGTGGGCAAACTGCAGGATACCGCCAGAGAGCTGCTCGTAAACGTCCAGCGACTCGGGGTCGGCATCCAGGGCCACGGTCAGGTTAACGGCCATGGCGTTGGCACACAGGCCGGCGGCCAGCAGTGCATAGGCGATCTTGTTCAGTCCTTTTTTCATCCTATCTACTCCGTTTTACGTTTGTTGTTAGAAGCGTGGGCTCAGCCGGCAATCTGCAAACCTTCACGGCTCATGCCCTTGAATTCCGGCATCAGCGAGATCAGCTTGCGGCTGTATTCGTGCTGCGGGTCGGTAAACAGCTGTTCGGTGGCGGCCACCTCCAGCAGGGTACCGTGCTGCATCACGCCGATCCGGTCACACATCTGGCGGATCACCGGCAGATCGTGACTGATGAACAGCATGGTCAGCTTGAGCTCATCCTGCAGATCCTTGAGCAGGTTGAGAATTTGCGCCTGCACCGACACATCCAGGGCGGAGGTGGGTTCATCGCAGATCAAAAAACGCGGTCGGGTGGCCAGGGCACGGGCGATGGAAATCCGCTGGCGCTGACCGCCGGAGAATTCGTGGGGATACTTGAGCCCCGCCTGGCTGCCCAGCCCCACATGCTCCAGCAGATCACCGACGATCTGCCGGATCTGCTGCTCGCTGTCCGCCAACTGGTGGAAGCGGATCGGTTCGGCGATGATGTCCGCCACCTTCATCCGCGGATTCATGGAGGAGTAAGGGTTCTGGAACACCATCTGCATCTGGCGACGCAGCGGACGACGCTCCTTCTCGCTCTTGAGGGCAGTCATGTCGATCCCCTCAAACACCACCCGCCCCTCGTTGGGCGGATAGAGGCCGGCGATGACCCGGGCTATGGTGGACTTACCGGAACCCGACTCCCCCACCAGGCCGAAGGTTTCCCCTTCGTGGATCTCGAAGCTGACATGGTTGTTGGCCTGCACATACTTGCGCCGGGCGGCAAACAGGGAGTCCTTGGTGGTGAAGCGCAGGCTGACATCCTCGACCCGCAGCAGGGCGCCTTCATACTGGCGCTCGCTCATGGCCTGGCCCAACCAGTGATTCTTCAGATCCAGGCCGTGGCTCTCACCGGCCTCTTCGATGTAGGAGACCAGCGGAAAGCGCACCAGCTTGACGTCGGAGCGCGGCACGGCGGCGATCAGACTCTGGGTATAGGGATGATTCGGTGCCCCCAGTACCTGTTCGGTACTGCCAATCTCCACCAGGTCGCCACGGTACATGACCGCCACGCGATCGGTGACGTTGGACACCACGCCCATGTCATGGGTCACCAGCATGCACCCCACCTGGCGCTCTTTGCACAGGCCGCGGATCAGCTCCAGGATCTGATCCTGAATGGAGACGTCCAGCGCCGTGGTGGGCTCATCGGCGATGATGAGATCGGGGTCGCCGGAGAGGGCGATGGCGATCACCACCCGCTGGCGCATGCCGCCGGAGAACTGGTGCGGGTACTGCTTGATGCGCAGCTCCGGCTGGGGGATCCCCACCGCCGCCATCAGGAACAGGGCCTTCTCGAACGCCTGCTCGGCCGTGGCGTCTGTGTTGGCCAGAATGGTTTCCACCAACTGCTGCTCCACGGTGAACAGCGGGTTCAGGGAGGTCATGGGATCCTGAAAGATGAAGCCGATGCGGGAGCCCCGCACGGCACGCATCTGCTCCCGGGTCAGACCGGAGATCTTCTCGCCATTGAGAAAGACATCGCCACGGGCGATGCGGCCCGGCGGGCTAAGCAGGTCGATGATGGCATTGCCGATGGTGGACTTGCCGGCACCGGATTCCCCGACGACCCCCAGGATCTCGCCCTTTTCGATGGTGAAAGAGAGATCCTTTACCGCGGCCATCACGCCTCGACGGGAGGGGTATTCGATCCGCAGGTTCCTGACTTCAAGCAAGGACATTGATTAACCTCTGCAGGGCGGTCGCCCTGTGTTTTTCTTTTACCCGAACCAACTGCTCGCAGAGCAATTGACGCTTTTTTGGCCCGTTTGTAGCGACAAGCGGGCTAACGTTATTACGTTTAAAATGCGGTGTAAATCGGCATAACCCAGCCAATCCTGCGGTCATTTGTGCCGCAGGCAGCAAACAACCGCATGACATAGGGCATTAGCCAAACTTGTTTGGGATATTATATTAACTAATGACCAGATCAACCGAACATACGCGCAGCTGGGCCACTTTTGGTCAGATATTTGCTGTTTATTTACATTACTGCTGACAATGGGGTTAAACTGAATCCCACTCTGTCAACTTTGCGATCTGACACATCTTCTACTGCCAAAATAGCCCAGCTCAGCATGTCTCTCTCGCCTCAACCGGTCTGGCTCTAATGCAAGCCCCAGGCCAACACTTGCATACCCCACCAGGCCATGACCCCGGCCAGCAGATCATCCACCATGATGCCCAGCCCCCCCTTCACCCGCCGATCCAACCAGCCGATGGGCCAGGGTTTGAGGATGTCGAACAGACGAAAGAGCAAGAAACCGGCCAGCAGCCAGAACCAACCCGCCGGCGCCGCTATCATTGTGATGCCATAGCCCATGAACTCGTCCCAGACGATGCCACCATGATCTTCCTGACCGATGGCCTCGGTGGCGGACTGGCAAATCCAGATCCCCGCCACCGACCCTATCAAGAGTAGGCCAAGATAGGCCCACAGGGGCCAATCGCTCACCAGGTAGTAACAAGGCACGGCCGCCAGGGTGCCGACGGTGCCGGGCGCCACGGGAGAGAGACCGGCGCCGAAGCCGGTGGCCAGCCAGTGCAGCGGATTGCGCCAGTTCAGGCGCTTGAGTTCAGGTTTGATCATGGTGCCTCCTTGAAGTGATCCCAGCCCTGCCAGTGGGGCGCCACCGGCTGCCCACTGTGCTGCCAATCCAGCTCGCCGGCGCGCTCTGTGATACGCCCTATGGGGGTGACCGGGCAAGCCAGCCGGGCCGCCAGGGCCTGTATCGCCGCCGCCTGCTGGGGGGGGCGCGCTAAAGCACAGTTCATAGTCATCGCCGCCGGCCAGGGCCAAGGCCCAGGCCTCCGCCGGCGGCAAGGCGCGCAGGGCCGCCGGCAGCGGAATTTGCTCCAGCGCCACTTCGGCCCCCACCCCGGAGGCCAGCAGCAGATGGCGCAGATCCGAGGCCAGGCCGTCGGACAAGTCCAGCGCCGCGCTGGCCAAGCCCCG
>JAJOIN010000020.1 GCA_021209335.1 Aeromonadaceae bacterium | reverse complement strand
CCTGGAATGGCTCATTCGAGGCGCTTGAATTAGGCGAACACCCTCCCGCTATCCTCTCGCAGAAATAACTCTCTGCTCACAGAACGAGCCGCGAACCGTATACAAGGCAGCGGCTTATGGTGATAATCGCCAAAAAGTGATGCATTTCCATCCTTTCCTATCAGGCATCCACAACGCTGGGATTAACCACGTATCCACGCCACGCCCCGAGCGTGATGAGGCATTTTTCAATGAGTAAAGAGATCTCCCTTCGGCACCAAGGTTTCACCTTGATTGAACTCCTGATTGTGGTCGCCATCGTCGCCATCATCGCGGCGGTGGCCCTCCCCAGCTACCGCAATTATGTCCAGCAGAGTCAGCGCCAAGAGGCACAACAGACACTGTTGACACTGGCCCAGCAACAAGAGCGCAGCTTTGCCCGCACAGGTACCTATAACAGCCTCACGGTGCCAACATCAAACAGCTACACCTTCTCGGTCAGTTATGCCAACAGCACCTATACCCTCACGGCAACCCCAAAAAACGGGCAAAGCTCAGACTCTTGTGGCACCATGACGCTGAACCACAAGACAGAAACCACGGCTGCGCAAGCCAACTGTTGGAGATAGGAAGATGGCGAATGCTAGAGGTTTTACCCTGATTGAGCTCATGGTCAGCATCAGCGTGCTGCTGGTTCTTATCAGTGTGGCCGGCCCCGCCTATAGCTCCTTCATCAACAACAACCGCTTTGACGGGGCGAGCCAGGAAGTCTCCATGGGCTATCGCATCGCCCGCACCGAGGCGGTAAAAACCATGCAAACCATGAGATTGCGTCCCCTTGTCACCAACGACTGGAGCCAGGGTTTCGAAGTGGTGGATGCCAGCAACAACCGGATCTGGCGCTCCGCCTCGATTGCCCAGGGCATCACGTTAAGCGGCCCCGCCCAGATAGCCGTCGCCGCCAACGGTGCCCTGACCGCCAGCTCAGACCAGCAGATCAGCATCCAATCCAGCCCCCTGAGCCAGACGCGCAAGCTCTGTGTCCTGGTGGGGGGGCATGGCTATATCAAGCAGGGGAATTGCTCATAAATGAAGACGCTCCTGTCTAGCGCCCTGCGCGGATTCGCATTACTGGAGGTGCTGATCGCCCTGCTGATCGGCGCCATCGCCCTGTTGGGGCTCGGCACCTTGCAGTTGAAGACACTGCAGGCCGCCTACAGCAGTCTGGACTACACGATTGCCACCATAGACGCGAACAATCTGGTAGAAACCCTCTGGAGCGATTTGTGCACCAACAAGGCCAGTGCCGCCGTCTACACCCAGACCATCAACAGCTGGAAAAGCAGCCTCCCGGCGTCCATCACACCCACCGTGCCGGCCACCTATGCCGATAACGCCACCATCACTCTGACCTGGCAGGACAGCCGATTAACTGACAACAACAGTCTGACGCTGCAGGCGGCCTTCCCCGGCAGCATCTGCCCATAGGAGATCAGCATGCGTCATTCCCTAGGCCGCACCGGCGGCTTCAGCCTGATCGAATTGATGATCGCCATCACCCTGGGACTGGTGCTGGTACTGGGTACCGCCTCCTTCTACTCGACCCTCAAGGGCACCATTCTCTCCACCCAGCAGCTGGAGATGGCCCAGGAGAGCCTGCGTACCACCGCCATGCTGATGGGCCGCAGCCTGCGCCAGGCCAGCTCCGCCACGCTGGATGCCGATGGCAAGGGCATCACTGTCACCTATGGCGATATCCAGGCCGGCGACACTGTACTGAGCTGCTTGGGCCGAGCCCGCAACAACGGCGATCAGGATCACTTCTATTTAGAGAACCAACAACTGCTGTGCAACGATGGCGCGGGTGCGCAAATCATGGCACCGAACATCGCCGATCTGACGATCTCCACCTTCGGCAGCTACGGCGTACAGGTGACCCTGAAGCCCGACGGGCTGCCCAGCAGCTTTGGCAGTGGTATTCCCATGCGGTTTGCCCTGCGGCAAAAATACCTCAAGAGCCAGAGTAACCCTTAACCCCCGACTTCCAGGTCGATTGCAATGCGTAGAGACAGGAGAAGAACCATGGCAAAGCCCGCCCGCCGCAAAGACGGCGGTTATGTGCTGATCACTGTGCTGGTGCTGGCGCTGGCCGCCAGTATGGTCACCTTTGTCGCCATCAAGGAGAGCCGGTTGCAAGAGCGCATGAGCGGCAATCAGCAGAAGATGATCAATGCCCATCAGGCCGCAGAGAAGGGTGTCTATGACACCTTGGCACTCATCAACACCCATGTCGCCGAGGGGGATAATATCGCCGACATACAAGGCAGCCTGAATCGGACAACCGGTGATTATATTATTTCTCAGGCCAGCTATAGCCAGCCAAGACAGACCTTTCTCAGCAAGGGCTCCTATCAGGATGCTACCGCCTACATTAAGGCCAACCTGGCCGTACAAAGTGGCGTCTATCCCTTTGATGCCGGTGTGATTTCATGCGAGTGGATGGAAATACAAGGCTCCGGACACATAGACAGCTATGATCCCCAAAACGGTAAATATGATAAAGATACCAACAAAAATGAAAATGCTAAGGTTGAAGCGATAGACCCTGGTGATCGCTTGGTCAAGCTGGATGGCGCATCGCCTATTCGAGGTGATGTCATGGTCAATGGCAACGTCGAGGTACAGGGATCAGCGGAAATCACTGGCACCATCAGCACCACTCAGAACCTGAATATGAGTGGCGGCGGAACCAAAATTGGCGGTGCCAATGTGGGCGGCAATCTAACGATGACCTCCTCATCCACAATCACCGGGCATGCCAGTGTCACCGGTGACGTCACGGCCAATCCCAACACTACGGTTGGCTCACTGAGCTATGGCGGCACATTGACCAACAAGAACAACCAGAACCAGCTAACGCCAACCGCAGGGGAAATCGTCAATCAGGCCACACCAGCTCCGGTTATCCCATCCAAACCCTGCGATCCGCTGGATATCACCACCGCATTTGCCGGTTATGGTGCGCTGCCGTCGCAAGGCAGAATCAAAGGATATCATTGGCAACACACGAGTTATAACTTCACCCCTTCCAGTGGAGAGGTTTACGCCGATGACAATGCCCAAAACAGCACGACCATCAGCAACGTATCACCGACGGAAGTCAGTGTTTTTGGTGAAACAGAAAACGCCTATGTACTGGACTCCCTCTGGCTTGAGGGGTCGACGCTTAATATCTCTGGGGGGGACGTCACCTTCATCATCAAGGGCGATCTGAATACCAACGGTGGCGGAGCGGCTATTAACATCGCACCGGGTAGCAGCGTCAAGTTTCTGGTTCAGGGAAAAGTTCAGTTTCAATCCAATGGGTTGCTTAACCCCTCAGATGCCGGCGCCGGCACCAATGATGGTAAGGCCCCCTTGAGCATCTATTCATCCTATTCCGGTAGCGAAGGTGTACGAGCCGATGGCGCCTTCAATGGCGGCTATGCTGCCATATATGCCCCCCTGACAGATGCAAAAATCGAGGGCAGCGGCACCTTATCCGGGGCGATTCGAGCCAAAACGTTAACCGTTCGAGGTGCTGGTGGGATGCATTACGATGAATCTCTGGGACAAATCAAGCAGGGAGAGGCAGCCGGAACCGTCACCCTGACCTCCATGCAGGACTATTATCCCTGAATCTGGCTTTACGATGAGTGACATCGAATACTCGGCAACATCCACGGCCGCCAACGTGCGGCCGTTTTCTTCTCTTAAAAAGCAAATTTATTCATCTATTGCACTTTGCGACAATCTGCTCTGTATCGGCCCCTCAGGCGCGGATCATTCGAGCTAAACCCCAATAAAGGCGAGATTGTTAGATTTTAAAACCAGTTCACCACATATCCATTGGTTGTAAATGCTTAAGACACGGCAGTTGCCGCCCCAAATGAATCCTTCCAGTACATTTTATTGATTGCATAGCCAGTCAGAAGTCCCATAATGCGCCCGTTTGTTATTTCGTCACTCCGGCACAGAGCCTAGCGGCATGCCGGAGGTTAACTTGGTGACAGGGCCATGGCCCTTTTGTGAGGTGTTTGCATAAGATGAACAGCCAATTCGTTGCGGGTATGGATTATCGTGGCCTGGTGGCCAAACATGGCTCTCCGCTGCTGGTCTTGGACAAGGCCGCGGTGCGTCATCAATACCGTGCGCTGGCCGCCGCCCTGCCGGGTGTGCGTCTGCATTACGCGCTTAAACCCCTGCCCCATATGGGCGTAGTGGAAACCCTCAAAGAAGAGGGTGCCGCCTTCGATCTGGCCACCAACGGTGAGGTGGATCTGATGCGTGAGGCCGGCATCGCCCCCAACGAATGTATCCATACCCACCCGATCAAGCGCGATGGCGATATCCGTCACGCCCTGGAGTATGGCTGCCAGGTGTTCGTCTTTGATAACCCGGTGGAGCTGGACAAGTTTGTCGCCTACCGTGATGAGGCTCGTCTGCTGCTGCGGGTCAGCTTCCCCAACCCGGAAACCAAGGTGGATCTGTCCAAGAAATTTGGCTGCACCCCGGACGCCGTGCTGCCCCTGCTGCGGGACGCCAAGGCCAAGGGCATCCAGGTGATTGGCCTCTCCTTCCACGTGGGTTCTCAGGTGCCCAATGCCAAGCGCCATGTGGAAGCCATCGACGCCTGTAACGACCTGCTGCGCCAAGCGGCGGCCGAAGGGCTGGATCTGACGGTACTGGATATCGGCGGCGGCTTCCCGGTGGCCTATCAAGGCGAGGCTCTGGATATCGATGCCTTCTGCGCCCCCATCCGTGCCGCCCTGGCCAACACCCCGGCGGGCACCCGTCTGCTGGCCGAACCGGGTCGCTTCATCAGCGCACCGGCCATGACCTCCATCAGCAGCGTCATGGGCAAGGCCGAACGTTTCGGTCGTACCTGGTACTACCTGGACGATGGCCTGTACGGCAGCTACAGCGGTCAGCTGTTCGACCACATCACCTACCCCAAGATGGCACCCTACGCTCAGGGTGAGCTGCACCCCAGCGTGCTGGCCGGCCCCACCTGCGACAGCATCGATGTCATCGCCGAAGACATACTGCTGCCGGAGCTGGCCGTGGGCGATCTGGTGGTGGGTGGCATGATGGGCGCCTACACCTGGGCCTCCGCCACCGAGTTCAACTTCTTCCGCAAGGCCAACATACTGGTGGTGGATAGCGAACCGGCCGCTTTGCAGGCGGTGGCCTGAAGGGGTTAGCCCGCGTGGTTAAGCCCTAGCATGCAAAAGCCCCGCGATGCGGGGCTTTTTGTTTTGCCAGATCTGACTCGGCTCAGTGGCCATCCAGGCTTGACCAGTTCTCCACCGGCTTGGCATACATGGCCCGCACCAGCGGTCTGAGTTGCTCGGGCATGGCCGCCAGGCGGGACTCGAAGCGCTGACGCTCCTCCTCGCTGACCGGCGCCTGGGCCCCCTGAGCCGCCACCAGGTTGCTCGGGAACAGCCGGTATTGCCGATGAATGGCGTCATCAATCTGGGCCGCCAGGGACTCCGGACTGTCAAAACCCGCAGTAAGCGGCTTGCCAAAGCTCACATGCACCCGGCCCTTGTAGCCGACGATCCCCGCCACTATGCTGGCGATGTCCTCAAACTCGCCCTTCTCGTAGGCGCCGGTCTGCGCCTTCTCGAACAGCTCCCGGGCCTTGGCCAGATCACCGGGATCGTACTCATAGCTGATGCTCACCGGCACCAGGTTCAGGCTGGCCATGTAGTCGGCAAATTCGCGTTTTTGCTGCTTGCCGGCCATGTAAAACATCTTGAGGATGGCCGGATCCGTGCTGTCATCGCCATCCTTGGCCCGGCCTTCCTTCTGGGCGATCCAGATGGAGTGCCCCTCGGCCAGGGAGTGGGCAATGTAGGCCGACAGCTCGTTGAACGCCTTCATCATCTCCCGTGGCCCCTTGGCCGAGCGCTTGACGATGAAGCTCTTGTTCAGGCGCATCAGCTCGGTGGCGCAGGGCTTGCGCAGCAGGTTGTCACCGATGGCGATGCGCACCGTCTCCAGGCCGCACTTGTACAACCCCCAGTTGACGAAGGCCGGATCCAGGGCGATGTCCCTGTGGTTGGAGACAAACAGGTAGCCGGTACCGGACTGCAGCTGTTCCAGCCCGGAGAAGGTGACGCCGTCCGTGGTGCCGGCAATCATCTTCTCCATGAAGCGGGCCACCTCTTCCTGCACATCCCGCACAGTACGCACCTTGGCCCAGCGCCGATGCAGGGCATGGCGAATGAGCGGCCGGATCAGCCAGCCCAACCAGGGGGTCAGCCGGGGGAAGCGAAAGCGGGCAATGGCGCTAAGCAGTTCAGGATCATCGATCAGGCGGTCGATGGCCGCCGGCACTTCATCATCGTGATAGGGGCGGATGTCGGCAAACGGCTCCACCTCTAGGGTCATATTGGTCATGGTGTGGTCTGGGCTCTTGTCACTGCCTGAGAAAAACGCGGCAATTCTACACGGTTCAGCGGCCAAACTCGAACAACTACCACCAGAGCATCAACACACAGGCCGCCGTCAGACCCGCCATGCTGAAATTGAACCCCTGCCAGGCTTGGGGCGAGCGCAACCAGCGGCGGACACTGGCACCAAACAGCAGCCAGACACCACCGGTCAGCAAGCCCATGGCAAAGAACACCCCCTGCACCCCCAGGGCACTGCGCCAGTAGTCTTGACCGGCCAGGGTAAAGCCGCTGATGGCCGACAGGGCCATCAGCCAGCCCTTGGGGTTGAGCAGTTGCAGCAGGGCCGCCTGATACCAGGTGGGAAGACCACTGGCTGTCTGCGATCCCGGTGGCGCGGCCCAGGCCAGCTTCCAGGCCAGCCACAGCAGATAGAGGCTGCCCGCCCCCTTGAGCAGCAGATGCAACAGCGGCCAATGGCTGAACAAGACCCCCAGGCCCATGGCCGTGGCCAGGATCAACAGATTGAGCCCGCCCACCACGGCAAACAGCATGGGCAGGCTGCGCCGCACCCCCAGGTTGGCTCCGGCACTGGTGAGCAACATATTATTGGGCCCAGGCGTCCCACAGGTGACCAACGCAAACCCCAACAGGGGCAACCACCAGCTCGGCTCCATTTCTACCTCAATGCAATGCCTTAGATCAGCGCCATATCATCACCACACAGGCGGCAGTGAGCAAGCCCATCACACCATTGAATCGCCGCCAACTGAGCGGTGTCTTGAGCCATTGCCCCACCTGAACCCCAAACTGGGCCCATAACAAACAAGATCCCAGGCAGATGAGACAAAACAGGCCGATAAGCCAGGCCACCGAGCCCCAATAAGCTTCGCTAGCCAGGGTAAAGCTGGAGATGGCCGACAGGCTCATCATCCAGGCCTTGGGGTTGACGAACTGAAACAGCACCGCCTGATGAAACGCCATGGGCTTATCCCGACTATCAGGAGCCAGACTGGGGGCACCCGCCCGGCCGATCAGCCAGCCCAGCCACAGCAGATAGGCACTCCCCACCAGGCGCAATCCCCATTGCACCATGGCTGGGCGGCAAACAATTCTCCCAGCCCCAAGGAAACCAAGAGCAACATCAGCCCCATGCCGGCGCTGATCCCCACCACATGCAGCAGGGTGCGCTGCAAGCCAAAGCGTGCCCCGGCACTGGTGAGCATGAGATTATTGGGCCCTGGGGTGATACTGCTCACCAGGGCAAACGCCGCCAGCGGGCCCCACCATTGCATTTCCATAACTAACTCCCGAGAAAGGGCATCCGGATGCAAAATTGTATCGATACAAATACTGTTTTGAGACATGATTTGTGCTGCAACCAGCACAATCACACCCTATAATCGACCCAATAATGGATCAACAGGTTTATTGTCACCATGACAATCTGGACACCCCAGCTTAGCGGGCAAGGCCCACTCTATCGTCAACTGGCGGAGGCCATCGCCCAAGCCATAGAGTCAGGTGAGCTGGCTGCTGAGCAGCGGTTGCCCACCCACAGAGCCCTGGCGGATCAGTTGGGCGTGACAGTGGGCACCATCACCCGGGCCTATGCCCTGGCCGAGCAGCAGGGCTGGCTGCAGGCCCGCGTGGGTGCCGGTACCTATGTCAGGCCGCCGCTGGGGCACAGCAGTCACGCCTGGCACCTGCAGGCTCCGGATCCTCACAAGGTGGAGATGTGGCAGAACCTGCCGGTGCCGCAGGAGCGCCACGGCCCGCTGCAGCGGGCACTACAGCAGCTGGCTCAGGAGCCCCAGCGACTGGGGCAGTTGATGGACTACGGCGAGGCACAAAGCCCGGCGCCCCTGCGTCAGCGACTGGCCGACTGGCTGGCGAGCCAGGGCCTGCCCCTGGATGCCGAGGGGCTCTTCTTCACCTACGGAGTGCAAAGCGGTCAACTGCTGAGCCTGATGGCACTCGGTCTGGCCGGTAGCAGCCTGTTGTGTGAGGGCCTGACCTATCCGGGACTCAAAAACCTGGCGACCGTGCTCAACATCCAACTCAAGGGACTGGCCATGGATGAAGAGGGGCTGCTGCCAGAGGCACTGGAGCGCGCCTGCCATCAGGGGCAGTACCGCGCCCTCTACCTGGTCCCCACCTTGCAAAATCCCACCACCGCCACCATGAGCCTGCAACGACGCCAGGCCATTCTGGCCATTTGCCGCCAGTATCGGGTGCTGGTGATCGAGGATGATGTGCATGGCCTGTTGCCGCCTGAGCGTCCGCCCGCGCTGGCGGAGCTGGCGCCGGAGCAGGTCATCTATCTGGGCAGCCTCTCCAAGGGGATCAGCGCCGGTCTGCGTCTGGGCTATGCCCAAGTGCCCAGCGGCCTGCGGGCCGCGTTTGCCCAGGCGGTTCGGGCCAGCAGCTGGATGATCTCCCCCTTGCTGGTGGAGCTGGCCTGCTCCTGGCTGCAACAAGGCGACGCCGCGCAACTGCTGCAACGCCAGCGCGATCTGCTGGCCCAGCGCAGTCGCCTGCTGCAACTGCGGCTGGCTGACAAGGGCATTCGGCACCAGGCCGGCAGCATGCACGCCTGGCTGCCCTTGCCGCCCCAGTGGCGCGCCGAAG
>JAJOIN010000098.1 GCA_021209335.1 Aeromonadaceae bacterium | reverse complement strand
CTCAGTTGCCTGCCGTTTGTGTCACCGGGCATGGTTCCAGGGCGTGTCGCCGAGTTGGACAAACAGGCAGAGCAGTTCAAGTTACCCGCCCGCCGAGAACGAAGTTACCCAAGGTGCATCAAAGCCAAACCACAGAAGTATGCGACGAGAAAACCTAGTAAAAACAATGCCAGTCAGGCTTAACTGACTGGCATTAGGGCTCAGCCCCGGCTTTTTTTTTGGGCGTTTGTTTGCCCGCTGGGCGGCTGAGATAAAACTGTCATCTTAGCGGCGTAACCTCGGCGGGTTAGTCGCGCCCATGTTGGGAGTGAAGGAGAAGAGACGATGCGGTTAGTGTGGGCCTTGTTGTGTTACGGGATCAGCCTGGCAAGCCAGGCGGCGCAGCTGAGCCTGCCGGAGAGTTGGCAGTTGCTGGCCCTGGTTCCCCGGCAGAGCTTTTCCAGTCATGGGGTGACGCTGTCCCCAGGTGAGCACCAGTTGCTGGTGCGTTATCAGGGCGTGATCCCCGCCCGCAGCAGCAGTGATTTTGATGAGACGCATACCTCGGGGCCCCTGTGGCTGCGGGTGCAGATCCAGGGGGATGGCCGTCTGCAACTCGCCGAACCGTCGCTGGCCGATGGCCAGGCCATGGCGGCGTTTGCCAAGGCGCCCCAAGTGACGCTCACCGGCGAGGGGGGTCAGCTGCTCGCCCAGCAGGCGGTGCCGCACAAGGGCTTTGTGCTGGGCACCAATTATCAGGCGTTGCTGGAGGATCATCTGGCGCTGACCAGCGCGCGGGCCCAGCCCACGCAGGCGGCTGCCGAGCCGGCGGCGGCCTCTGCGGTGGCACAGGCTCCGTTGAAGGCGGGGGCCGTCAGTGAGGCGCAACTGCAGCAGCTGTTCCTGCAGGCGGATCCGGCGCTGCGCAAGCGCTTTGTCAGCTGGGCCATCGGTCAGTTGTAGCCGGCCAAGGCATGGCCCAGGCCCGTAGGGGCCCAGGCCATGCCGTCACACAGTTATTCTCCTGCGTCATCCCTCATCTTTGACCCGTGCTAGGCCGGGTGCGTCTGGACTGCGTCGTCTGGCGCCCTTAAGGCGCGCACTGCGCCGGGCTGCTGCCATCCGGCCACAGGGTGCTGGCGTCGTCGGTGGCCAGCGGCAGGAAGGTCAGGTCCGCACTCAGGTTGGCCGGCGGCAGGTTGGTCTCCAGCACATACATGCCCATCGGCAGGCTGCCGCGCGTGGCGTTGAGGGCTACCTGTTCGGCGGCCAGCGAGCTGTAACGCAGCCCCAGCAGCTCGAAGTGGCTGCGCCAGTCCAGCCCGGTCAGATGGCTCAGTACCACCAGCATGAAGTCATTGCCCGGTATGCTGCTGACCTTGCTGCCACCATAAACAGCATGGCCTTCATAGGGGAACAGGCTGAAACCGAGGCGGTCGCGGTTGGCCAGCCACGCCTCGGCAGAGGCGGCATGGCGGCCGAACAGCCGGCTGTGCTGGTAGAGCAGGGTGAAGAGGTTGAAGCCGTTGCTAAGGCGGGTGCCGTCGGCCAGCGTCAGGCCATCGGCGCGCAGTGCCATCTGGATGTAGAACGCCATCCGATAGCCGTTATGCACCGCATAGGCATTGCTCTGCCAGGGCCCCTCGTAGCGATCGCCGCTGTCCAGCGGCTGGCAGTTGGCGCCCAGCACCTGGCGGTTGCCGTTGGCGTCCTGGCGTTGCAGCACATCCGACATGAAGACGTAGAAGAGATCCTTGTGGTTCATGTGGCCATCGGTGATGGGGGTGCTGTTGCCATCCCGCAGGTAGTGGGCACGCCATTTGACGAAGTAGGGGAAGATATTGTTGGAGTTCTCGCCGGCGCGGCTGCGGTAAGCGGGCCAGTTGTCGCGATCGGCTGCCGTAGCGTATTGCACGTTGAGGCGGTTGGTCTGCAGGTTGTGGCCCAGCTCGTGGTTATCGCCCCAGCCGGTGGGGGAGATGTTCCAGGCCGCATCCCAGGGGTTGCCGCTGCAACCGGAGCCGCAGTGGGCGTTCTGGTCATAGTTGGCGTGCTGGATCAGGCTGCGGGTATGGAGGCTGTCATCCAGACAGTCGTCACCCAGCAGGGCGGTGCAGGCGCTGACCACCTCGGCGGGCAGGCTTTCAGCCAGGCTCTTACCCTGGATCTTGAAGCCCGCCAGGGTATAGACGGCGTTGATATGGTCATCGGCGATGCTGCGCAGCAGGCTGGCGACGTCGTCATCGGCGGCGATGGCGTTGGTCAGCCGGTCGCGCCGCAGGTGCTGCTCGGCACCGTCACTGCGCAGATCGACATGGGGCAGCGCTGTCTCCTGCAGCCGGGTTTGGAAACGCTGGATCTGGCTGGCATCGCTGAAGTCGCTGATGCTGGGGTGCCAGGTGATGCCGCTGGCGCCGATGTCGGCACTCAGGGCACCCTCACCACCGCTGAGGGCCAGATAGAGGGGGCCGCCGTAGGGGCTGGAGAAGCGCAGGCTGGCGCCGGGCGCCAGGCGCAGCCGCTGGGTCGCCAGCTCCAGAGGGGCACGGTAGATCTTCTGCTCAAAGGCGCGGTTGGTGTTGCGTCTGTGGTAGTTGAGTTTGACCTCGACGATGGCCGGGCCGCTGTCGTGGCGCGTCAGGGTGACGGTCTGCCCCGGCAGCACGTACCAGCCGGTGGTGGTCCACTGCCCCGGATAGGGCACGCCTATGGTCTTGCGCTCTGTGCCGGTGGCCGGCAAGGCGTAGCGGGCGGCGCTGCCTTTAAGCACCTGGCTGCGGTCGGTGACATATTCCCCCAGATCCGGTTGGCCAAGGTTACGGGGGCGGGCGTAGTGGACCAGCCAGTCGGCGAATAGCGCCTGTTGCCAGGCGCTGGCCTCCGCCCAGTCAATCGGATAGTCGATGTCGCTGCGGTACTTGTCGGCCAGCAGCAGGGCGGCCTTGAGCAGATCGGCATTTGCCAGCGTGAAGGCGCTGCGCCCTTGCTGATCCAGCGTGATGACGGCACTGCGCAGCCAGTCGGCGCCATTTTTGAAGTGCGTCAGAAAGTCTGCTCCCTGGCAGTCGAGGAAGTTGCTGTTGCACTCCTGGATCCAGCTCATATCAAACTGGCCGCTTTGCAGCTGCGCCAGCAGGGCATCCACACTGGCCAACTGGCTATCCGAGGCCATGACAGTGCTGGTGGCCAGCTGGCTGGCGTTGAGTTTCGACCAGTAGTTGCCATAGGGGGTGAGCCCCATCTGCTGATAGAGCGGGCTCAGCAGCGGGCTCGCTTCACGGCGATAGTTGGCCAGCAGCAGGGGGATGCCGGCGGCTTGGGCCTGGGTGATGGCGGCCTCGATGCCGGCATAGCCCAGCCCCTCACGGTCGATGTCGCTCAGCACAATCAGATCGGGCTTACGCGCGTCAATGCACTGGCTCAGCGCACTGTAGTCGCAGCGATTGGCCTCATTGATCTGATGGGCATCCGGGTAGTGGCTGGCCAGCCAGCTGCGGATCGCCTCGTTGTGTGGAAAGTAGTGGCTGTCGCTGCGGCTGGGCACCTGGGCTGTGATGATGTTCAGGCCATCACGGGTATCGCCACCGGCGGTCAGCCAGTGGATCAGCCCCTGCAGCAGGCGATCCGTGTCGGCGGAGGTATTCACCGAAAACAGGTTGGCGCCCATGGCGGCCCATCGGTAACCCTCTTGCTCCGATGCCATAACGAGGCCTCGTACCGCTGGGTTGCCGCTGCCATCGACATTGGAGGGCAGCACAGTGACAGTGGACTCCGGCAGGTAGCTGGTGAAGGTGATGGAGTCGTGACTGGGGTGCCAGCTGAGGGTGTCGATGCCGGCATACAGGCGGGTGAGCAGCGTCTGGCGAGCTTGTTCGGCGCGGGCCAGGCTGGCGCGGGCGTGGTCGATCAGCTCGTCGGCGGATGCCTGGGTGTGGTCTTCGTCGCGGATGGCCTGGGCGGCATGACTGATAAAGGTGGCGCTGATGGTGCAGTCTGCGCGGATCGCCGCCACAGTGTGTAGTGATCGCCGTCGAGCCGGCCGTCACAGCCTGTGATGCTGTCGAGCCGATATCCGGTGGCCGCCTCGATGCGAAAGGTGCCGCTCTGCCCGGCCGCCAGCTGCAAGGAGGCCGGCAGCAGGCGCCCGCCAACCGTGGTGGTGGTGGTGGCCGTGAAGCGGTCGGTGGGCTGGTCGCCACCGTCCGAGCCACCCCCGTCGCCACCGCCACCACAGGCCGTGAGACCCAGCATCAGTGCCATCAAGAACAGACTCTTATGCATCATTACTCCGTGAGCTCCAAAAAGGGAAATGTTGATAAGATATTAAAAATAAAGATAAAAACCCTATTCAACCGGGCGGGCATAGCAGACACGGCTTTGCGCCGGGTGTCAATCGAATGGGTTTTCGGTTATCGCGAAATGTGGCTTCGGTATGCTGAAGGGGCGCTTGCCGGCCATGGGCCTGGCGCGGTGGCGCCAAGCCAACCAGGCGCCAGGCAAGGGCGCCTGTGCTGGGGGGCTAGTCGGCAGGATAGAGGCAGCCCAGGATGGCCGGCCGCTTGGCACCGGTCACCGCCGGCAGGTTGCCGGCCTGCCGGTTGACGAAGCACTTGGCCAACCAGGCAAAGGCGATGGCTTCCACCCAGTCCGGGTGCAGGCCCAGGGCTTCGGTGCTGTCCAGCTGCCAGCCGGGCAGCAGCTCATACAGCCGCAGCATCAGGGCGCGGTTGTGGATGCCGCCGCCACAGATAAACAGCTCCGCCGCCTGGCCTTCGGCCTGGGGCAGCAGGGCATCCACTATGGTGCGGGCGGTGAACTCCAGCAGGGTGCGTTGCACATCCTCGGGCCGCAGGGGCGGACGCTCCGCCAAAAACAGTTCCAGCCAGGCCAGGGTGAAGGTCTCCCGGCCCGTGCTTTTGGGGGCGGACTGGGCCAGGAAGGGGTGCTTCATCAGTCGCCCCAGTAAGTCCTCACTGACAAAACCACTGGCGGCCCAGCTGCCTTGCGGGTCGTAACTGCCGCCTTTGTGCTTGCGGTACCACAGATCCATCAGGGTGTTGCCGGGGCCGGTATCAAAGCCCAGCACCTGATCCTCCCGGCCTGGCAGCACAGAGATGTTGGCAATGCCGCCGATATTGAGGATGAAGCGCAGCTTGCCCGGCGCGCCGAATACCGCCTGATGGAAGGCCGGCACCAGGGGGGCGCCCTGGCCGCCCAGGGCCACGTCCTTCATGCGAAAATCGCAGATCACATCGATGCCGGTTTCCACCGCCAGGCGGGCGCCGTGGCCGATCTGCAGGGTGAAACCCTGCTCAGGGCGATGGCGTATGGTTTGGCCATGGGAGCCGATGGCCCGCACCTGTTCTGGTCGATAGGGCCCCTTGGCCAGCAGGGCCTTCACCGCCTGGGCAAAGTGAATGGCCACCAACTGATCCAGGCGGCCGAGCCTGTCTATCTCGTTGGCGCCGGGGGTACAGAGTTCATGCAGCCGGTTTACCACCGGCACCGGCCAGCGCTGCCCCTGGGTGGCCAGCAGGGTCGGGGTATCGCCGTCGAACTGCACCAGGGCGGCGTCTATGCCATCCATGCTGGTGCCGGACATCAGGCCAATGTAGAGATCCATGGGTTAGCGTTCCTCCGCGGGCTGGGTCTGGGCCAGTTGGCTGGGTTGCGCCAGCGCCAGGCGGGCCAGCAGGCTGTGGGCCCGCAGCTTAAAGTCGTTCAGTGACTGGCCGGCGAGCGGGGTGGCTTCCGGCAGCGGGACGGTTTTGGGGTTCTTGTGCACCCCGTTTACCAGAAATTCGTAATGCAGATGAGGGCCTGTCACCCGGCCCGTGCCGCCCAGGCGGCCTATGGTCTGTCCCTGTTTGACCCTCTGTCCCACCTTGACCTCCCGCTTACTCAGGTGCAGGTATTTGGTGGTGTAACGGGCGCTGTGGCGGATGAAGACAAAGTGGCCGTTGAGGCCGTTGTAGCTGCTGGCGCTCACCACCCCATCGCCGGCGGCCATGATGGGGGTGCCGACCGGGGCGCCGTAGTCGATGCCGTTATGGGGGCGCACCAGGCCCGTCACCGGGTGCTTGCGTCTGGGATTGAAGTGGGAGGTGATGTAGCGGAAGTTCACCGGCGCCCGCAGGAAGCCCTTGCGCATGGCCTTGCCCTGGGGGCTGTAGTAGTGGCCATCCCGGTGGCGCACCGCCAGGTAGCGCTGCCCCTGGTTGATGAATTCGGCCGCCAGTATCTTGCCGCTGCTGAGCTTCTCGTCATCCCGGTACAGCTCCTCGTAGATCAGGCTGAAGCTGTCGCCGGGCTGCAGGTCCTGGGCAAAGTCGATGTCCCAGGCAAAGATGCTGGCCAGCCCCAGGATCAGGCTGTTGTTGAGGCCGGCAGCCTGGCCTGCCTCCCAGAAGCTGCTGTCGATGCTGCCCTGGGCGATCTGCTGGCGGCGCTCCAGCTTGATCTTCTCCACCCGGCAGGCAAAGCCGTCGCGGGCCTGCTCCACCCAGAGGATCTCATCCAGCCCCATGGGGTAGGAGAGGGCCTGCAGGGCGCCCTCGTCGTTCTGGTAGAAGGTGATCTCTTCGCCGGGCTTTAAGCGGATGAGGCTCTCCACCTCTTCGCCGGAGTCCAGCACCTGGTGCAGGGTGCAGACAAAAAGCTGCCCCACTTCGAGGCCTTGCTGACCAAGCTCGGGCTGGATGCATCGCAAGCCGCCTATATGGGAGATGACACCATCGATCTGCCGGTGATGCAGGCTTGCGGCCTGGGTATCGCCGTTGCCGACGCCCATCCGCTTGTGCTGGCGAAGGCGGATCTGGTGACGCGGCTTGGCGGTGGCGTCGGGGCCGTGCGCGAGGTGTGCGACCTGATCTTGCAGGCCCAGGGATTGGCTGACTATCAACCCGAGGCGTCGCGATGAACAAACAGACTGTGCTGTTCGGCCTGCTGTTTCTGGCTGCGCTGGCGGCCTGGCAGCTGGGGGAGATCGAGCTGGTCCCCGAGCCGACCACCAAGACGGAAAATTTTCAACCGGACTTCACCGCCAGAGAGTTGGTGACGACCCGCTTCAACGAGCAGGGCAAGCGCACCGAGCGGCTGGAATCCGAATATGCGGAGTACTACCAGGTACTCGAGCAGGCCACTTTCACCAGGCCGGTGGTCTACATGTTCGATGACAAGGGCGCGGCCGAATGGAAGCTGACGGCCGAAACCGGGGTGCTCAACACCGATGACAATGTGATCCTCCGTGACAAGGTGCATCTGGACGGTCTGCTGCCCGCTTCCTTCATCTCCACGCTGGATACCTCCTATCTGGAGCTGGATCTGGTGACGCAGGGGATGAGAAGCAACCAGCACATCAGCATTGTGGGCCAGGAGTTCCAGACCGAGGGCGTTGGCCTCAAGGGTCACCTGGAACGTAAATATTTCGAGTTACTGGATAAAGGCCATGCCACTTATTTCAATGAAAAACGTTAATCTGGCCCTCACGGCCCTGTTGCTGTGCGGTTCCCTGAATGCCAAAGAGTCCGACTTTGCCGAGAAGGTCTATGTGGATGCGGTCAAGCAGGTGGCGGAGATGCAGGACAACCGCATTACCTTCAGCGAGGATGTCATCATCACCCAGGGCACCATCAAGATTAAGGCCGACAAGGTGGTGGTGATCCGCTCCGGCGACAAGGGCGCCGAGGTGATGACCGCGTATGGCAACCCAGCCACCTTCTTCCAGGTGCTGGACAACGGCAAACCGGTCAATGCCCATGGCAACAGCATCCGCTACGAGCTTAAGAACCGGCTGGTGACCATCACCGGCAATGGCCAGCTCAAGCAGGAAGACAGCCAGGTGACCGGCGATCTCATTCGCTACGACATCGTCAAGCAGAAGATGATTGCCGAGAGCAAGGGGCCCACCCAGCGCGTCAAGACGGTGTTCCTGCCGGATCAGGTGGAGAACTTTGACAAACCCGCCGATCAGAAGAAGTAGGAAACAACAGCCATGGCAGTGTTAAAAGCAACGGGTCTGCAAAAGAGCTACAAGCGCCGCATGGTGGTCAGCGATGTGAGCCTGGAGGTGGGAACGGGCCAGATCGTGGGCCTGCTCGGCCCGAACGGTGCGGGCAAGACGACCTCCTTCTACATGATCGTCGGCCTGGTGCAGCGAGATGCCGGCCTCATCACCATCGACGAGCAGGACATCAGCCTGCAGCCCATGCATATCCGTGCCCGCAATGGCATCGGCTATCTGCCTCAGGAGGCCTCCATCTTCCGGCGCCTGTCGGTGTTCGACAACTTGATGGGGGTCATGCAGACCCGCAAGGGGTTGAGCCGCGAAGAGCGGGAGGATAAGGTCGAACAGTTGCTGGAAGAGTTCAATATCACCCATATCCGCGACAGCCTGGGTCAGAGCCTCTCGGGTGGGGAGCGTCGCCGGGTGGAAATCGCCCGGGCGCTGGCGGCAGAGCCGAGATTCATTCTGCTCGATGAGCCTTTCGCAGGTGTTGATCCTATTTCTGTCATCGATATCAAAAAGATCATCCAGCATCTGAAAGAACGCGGGTTGGGTGTGCTGATAACGGACCACAACGTCAGAGAGACGCTGGATGTGTGCGAGAAGGCCTACATCGTCAGCCACGGCAAGATGATTGCCGAGGGCGCGCCGGCCGATATCCTCGCCGATGAGCAGGTCAAGCGCGTCTATTTGGGCGATCAATTCAGTCTATAGTAAGGGGGCACCCCTCATTTTTGTTAGGTGACTGCCTCGCTGAACATAAGGATATCCCGACGTAGATGAAGCCGACATTACAGTTGCGTCTCGGTCAGTCCCTGACCATGACGCCACAATTACAACAAGCGATTCGTCTGCTCCAGCTCTCCACCCTGGAACTCCAGCAGGAAATTCAGCAAGCGCTCGACAACAACCCTTTGCTGGAGCAAGAGGAGAACGAGGCGCAGGAAACCAGTCAGGCAGAGACACAGGACGCCAGTCAACTCGACTCCAGCGATGCCATGGCCCAGGAGAGCATGCCGGATGAACTGCCGGTGGACACCACCTGGGACGAGGTCTACTCGGCCGGTACAGCTCAGAGTGCAGGCCCCATCCATGACGGGGAAGACAGCGTCTATCAGGGGGAGACCACCGAGAACCTGCAGGACTACCTGCTGTGGCAGATGCGGCTCACCCCGTTCAGTGATGTGGATGCTGCCATCGCGCTTGCCATCATCGATGCCATCGACGAATCCGGGTATCTGACTGCCGCCCTCGAGGATATTCAGGCTGCAG
>JAJOIN010000097.1 GCA_021209335.1 Aeromonadaceae bacterium | reverse complement strand
CTGGCCGGCTTGAGTGCCCAGCGGCAGGATCTGGCCCGGGCCTTGCGCCTGCCGTGGGACGCCTGGCTCGCCTGCTATCAGGCCCAGGCGGCGGAACGGGTGATGGCCAGTTATGAGCGGCTCCAAGCAGGCAAACCGGCGCGTTACCATGGCTTGCGACTGGCCATCAAGCGACTGCGCTATCTGAGGTGGCTGCTGGGGGGGACGGTGGACCAGCTGGCACCCTTGCGCCACTGGCAGACGGCATTGGGGGAGATCTCGGATCTGACCGGGCTGGCCGATTGGCTGAAACAGCAAGGCAGTCACCGCTTGCGCCGAGAGGTGGCGGCGGCATCCCGGCTGCGCCAGGTGCGTTTATTGGGGCAGCGGCAGGCGCTCTGGGGGATTTGCCAGGCGGCGACCGCTGCCGATGGGACCTGTTAGCTGCAGCAGCTGCCGCGACGCAGGTTGACCAGGGCGATCACCAGGGCCACCAGCAGGTAGGCGCCGAAGATCAGGATCAGCCACTGGGGCATCTCCCAGCCCAGGAAGGCCCATTGCCGCTCCGAGCAGTCGCCGGAGGCCTCAAACAGCCAGGGCAGCCAGCTGTCCAGCGGCAGATCTGCCGGGAAGGTGGGGAACAGGGGGCAGGACTTGAAGGGGGAGGGATGCAGTTGCAGATCCGTGTGTTTGAGGGCCAGTTGCAGGCCGCGCAGGGCGCTATAGCCCCACAGCAGCAGGGCGCCCCAGCGCAGGATAAACCAGCGCGGGTTGATCAGGGCGATGAGTGACGCCGCCAGAATGCCTAAGAAGGCAATCCGCTCGTCGATGCACAGCACACAAGGCTGCAGATCCATCACGTGCTGAAAGTAGAGGCCGCAGAGCTCGAAGGCCAGTATGGTGAGGGCGAGCAGGGCCCAGCCGGTGCGTCGGGCGCTGAAGGCTTGCAGGGTGGCGAACATGGCGATTCCTAATGAGGATGGAGGGGCTGATTAGAGAATAAATCGGACTAAAAATAAAGGACCCGGCGGGTCCTTTATCGGTTAATTGTGTGGCTGATCAATGGCCTGAAGGCGCTGCCGCCGGGTCGACCGTCGCTGTATGGTGATTGATCCAACCCATGTCGTAGAAGCTCTGGGTCAGATCCGGCAACAGATACATGGTGGCGGCCAGGCCCACCAGGGTCAGCACTATGGTGTAGGGCAGGGCCATCCAGACCATGCGGCCATAGGAGAGGCGGACCAGGGGCGCCAGGGTCGACGTCAGCAGGAACAAGAAGGCCGCCTGACCGTTGGGGGTGGCCACCGACGGCAGGTTGGTGCCGGTATTGATGGCGATGGCCAGCAGATCGAACTGATCCCGGCTGATGGCGCCGCTCATCCAGGCCTGTTTCACCTCAGTGATGTAGACGGTGCCGACAAACACATTGTCACTGACCATGGAGAGCAGGCCGTTGGCCAGATAGAACAGCGGCAACTGGGTTTCGGCCGGGGCGTTGAGCACCCACTGGATCACCGGCACGAACAGGTGCTGATCCACGATCACCGCCACTATGGTGAAGAACACACACAGCAGGGCGGTGAAGGGCAGTGATTCAGAGAACGCCTTGCCGATGGCGTGCTCTTCGGTCACCCCGGTGAAGGCGGTGGCCAGTACGATCACCGACAGGCCGATGAGGCCCACCGCTGCCAGGTGCAGCGCCAGCCCCAGCACCAGCCACAGACAGATCACGGCCTGTACCGCCAGTTTGACCTTGTCGCGGAGGGTCAGGCTGGCATCGGCGTGCTCATCATACTCCTTGATGATCTGGTAGACGGATGTGGGAATGGTGGCGCCATAGCCGAACCAGCGGAACTTCTCGACGAGGATGCACACCAGCAGGCCACAGAGAAACACTGGCACGGAGACGGGGGCCACCCGGATGGCAAATTCGGCGAAGTGCCAGTTGGCCTGCTCGCCTATGATGAGATTCTGCGGTTCCCCCACCAGGGTGCAGACGCCCCCGAGGGCCGAGCCCACACCGGCGTGCATCAGCAAGCTGCGCAGGAAGGCACGGAACTGATCCAGATCCTGCTTGTGATGCTCCTTGACGGTGTCATCGTTATTCATGTCGTGATCGACCGGATGTTCGGAGGCCACCTTGTGGTAGATGCCGTAGAAGCCCACCGAGATGCTGATCACCACCGCCAGCACGGTCAGGGCGTCCAGGAAGGCCGACAGAAAGGCTGCCATCAGGCAGAATGCCAGGGAGAGGGCTATCTTGGAGCGTACCCGCACCAGCATCTTGGTGAAGACATACAGCAACAGTTGCCGCACGAAGTAGATACCCGCCACCATAAACACCAGCAGCAGAATGACCTCCAGGTTGACCGCCACCTCGTGCTTGACCTGATCTGTGTTGGTCATGCCAATGGCGATGGCCTCCAGCGCCAGCAGGCCGCCGGGTTGCAGCGGGTAACACTTGAGCGCCATGGCCAGGGTGAAGATAAATTCGGCCACCAAGACCCAGCCGGCCACGAAGGGATCCAGGCTGAACAAGAGGGGATTAATCAACAAGAAGGCAACAATGCTCATCTTGTACCACTTGGGCGCACTGCCAAGGAAATTGAGGGCAAAAGCCTTGCTCAAACTCATATTCATTGCGTTTTCTCTAAATTGGCCACGATTAGTTGTTATTTCCCTATTTGGCGCTGTGTACGTGGTGGGGCGCCAGGCTAGGAGTGTAAACAACTTGGCCGCCATGCCCTAACACAATAGCGGTGAAATGAACCAGATTTGAGCTGGCTCAAACAGTTACGGCCAGCGGTGTCCAACTGGTCGCACCTGTGCTTGTTACATTTGTACCGGCTTTGTTATCATCCCCGCTGTTTTTACACCGACGAGCAATGACATGGTCATCAAAGCCCAAAGTCCGGCTGGTTTTGCCGAAGAGTACATCATCGAATCCATCTGGAATAACCGCTTCGCCCCCGGCACCATATTGCCGGCCGAGCGGGAGCTGTCCGAGTTGATCGGGGTGACCCGCACCACGCTGCGGGAGGTGCTGCAGCGCCTGGCACGGGATGGCTGGCTGACCATACAGCACGGTAAGCCGACCCGGGTGAACAACTTCTGGGAGACCTCGGGCCTCAACATACTGGAGACCATAGGTCGACTGGATCAGGAGAAATTTCCGGCACTGATCGACCAGTTGCTCTCCGCCCGCACCAATATCAGCGCCATTTTCTTGCGTGGTGCCGTGAAGAATAATCCGGATAAGGTGTTGAACCTGGTGACGGGCGCGCCGGACTTGGCCGAGCAGCCTGACCAGTTTGCCGACTTTGACTACCGCCTCTATCACCAACTGGCCTTTGCCTCCGGCAACCCCATCTATGCCCTGATCCTCAACGGTTTCAAGAGCCTGTACAGCCGGGTGGGGCGCATCTACTTTGCCGAGGCCCAGGCGCGGGAGCTGGCCTACGGCTTCTACCAGAAGCTGGGGGAACTGGCGCAACAGCGGGACGCCGATGCGGTGGTCTATCTGGTGCGTCACTATGGCGCCCAGTCCGGGGTGCTGTGGGGGCGCCTGAAACAGAAGATGTCGGTCAACCTCGACGAGGTGTGATGGTTCAGGCCTGGCTGCTGGAGGCGTCCACCTGTGGCGGACAGCGGCTGAGCAGGCGCAAACTTCCGTCTGTGCCTTCTTCTTCCAAGGTGACGGCAAAGCCCCATAGCCGGTGCAGGTGCTTGAGCACCTGGGCGTGACTGTCGTCCAGCGGCACCCGCTGGTGGGGCACGTAGCGCAGCCGCAGGGTTCTGTCACCCTTGAGATCCACATCAAAGACCTGAATGTTGGGATCCTGGTTGCTCAGGTTGTACTGGGCGGCCAGGTGTTGTCGCAGCTGCCGGTAACCCTCCTCGTTATGGATGGCGCCAATCTTCAGGTAGTTGCGCTGATCGTCGTCCTCAATGGCAAACAGCCGCATATCCCGCATCACCTTGGGGCTTAAAAACTGGCTGATGAAGCTCTCGTCCTTGAAGTTCTCCATGGCAAAGTGCAGGGTGTCGAGCCAGGGTGCCCCGGCATAGTCCGGGAACCAGCGCCTGTCTTCCTCGGTGGGGGCCTCGCAGATCCGTCGCAGATCCCGGAACATGGCAAAACCCAAGGCATAAGGGTTGATGCCGGAGAAGTAGGGGCTGTTATAGGCCGGTTGGGCCACCACATTGGTGTGGCTGTGCAAAAACTCCAGCATGAAGCGGTCGGTGACCAGCCCCTCGTCGTAGAGGTGATTGAGGATGGTGTAGTGCCAGAAGGTGGCCCAGCCTTCGTTCATCACCTGAGTCTGCCGCTGGGGATAGAAGTACTGACTGAGTTTGCGCACGATGCGGATGATCTCCCGTTGCCAGGGCTCCAGCAGGGGCGCGTTCTTCTCGACAAAATAGAGCAGGTTCTCCTGGGGTTCGGCCGGGAAACGTGGATGGCTCGGCTGGGTGTGTCTGGCCTGCGGCAGGGTGCGCCACAGCTCGTTGACCTGGGATTGCAGGTACTCTTCCCGCCGTTTTTGTCGCCGCTTCTCCTGGGCCAAGGAGAGCTTCTGCGGCCGCTTGTAGCGATCCACCCCCTGGTTCATCAGGGCATGGCAGGAGTCCAGCAGCGACTCCACCTCGTCGATGCCGAACTTCTCCTCGCACTCGCTGATGTAATGGCGGGCAAACACCAGATAATCGATGATGGAGTCGGCATCGGTCCAGGTCTTGAACAGGTAGTTGTTCTTGAAGAAGGAGTTGTGGCCATAGCAGGCATGGGCCATGACCAGCGCCTGCATGGGCAGGGTGTTCTCCTCCATCAGGTAGCTGATGCAGGGATTGGAATTGATGACGATCTCGTACGCCAGCCCCATCTGACCGCGCTTGTAGTGCTGCTCCGTGCTGATGAAGCGCTTGCCGAACGACCAGTGGTGGTAGCCGATGGGCATGCCGACGCTGGAGTAGGCGTCCATCATCTGTTCGGCGGTGATCACCTCGATCTGATTGGGATAGCTGGTCAGGCGATAATGCTGGGCCACCCGCTCTATCTCGGCCTGATAGCGATCCAGCAGGGCGAAGGTCCAGTCTGGCCCGTCGGGCAGGGGCGTGCACTTGGCGTCCATAACACCTCCTAGGCGGCCTGTTTCTTAAACAGCTGGCGAAACACCGGCAGTATGTCGTCGGCCTTGCGAATGTTCTCCAGGGCAAAGCCGGCAAAGCGTGGCACCAGGGTTTCATACTGGTACCAGAGGCTCTGGTGGGCCCGCTGGCTGATCTCTATGTAGGCGTAATAGCGCGTCAGCGGCAGGATTTGCTCCTCCAACAGTTGGCGGCACAGGGGGGAGTCGTCGGCCCAGTTGTCGCCATCGGAGGCCTGGGCGGCATAGATGTTCCATTGATCTGCCGGGTAGCGGGCCTGCATGATCTCCTTCATCAGCTTGAGGGCGCTGGAAACTATGGTGCCGCCGGTCTCCTGGGAGTAGAAGAACTCCTGCTCGTCCACCTCCTTGGCCTGGGTGTGGTGACGAATGAACACCACCTCCACGTTCTGGTAACTGCGCACCAAAAATAGATACAGCAGGATATAGAAGCGTTTGGCCATCTCCTTGGTGGCCTGATCCATGGAGCCGGAGACATCCATCAGGCAGAACATCACCGCTTGGCTGGTGGGCACGGCCCGTTTGACGAAGTTGTTGTAGCGCAGATCGAAGGTATCGATGAAGGGCACCTGGCCTATCTTGCGCTTGAGGCTCTGGATCTGCTGATCCAGCCAAGCCAGCTGTATTGCATCGGGCTCGGGGGCCATCAGGGCCTGGCGGCGCTCCTGCTCCAGTCGGGCCAGCTCACGCTTCTTGCCCGCCTGCATGGCCACCCGGCGCGCCAGGGAGTTTTGCAGCGAGCGCACTATGTTGATGTTGCTGGGCACGCCATCGGCGGTATAGCCGGCGCGAAAGGTCTTCATCTCCAAAAGCTTGCTGGCCTGGGAGGATTGCAGGTTGGGCAGCGCCAGATCGTCGAACAGCAGATCCAGGTATTCGTCCCGGGAGAGCTCGAAGACGAAATCGTCCTGGCCTTCCCCCTGGTTGCTGGCCTCGCCCTGACCGGCGCCCTGACCGCCTCCGCTGGGCCGCTCCACCTGTTCGCCGGTGACGAAACGATCATTGCCCGGCTGGACCTGTTCCCGTCGGCCGCCCTTACCCAGGTGAAACTGCGGCTCCAGGATATCCTTGGCCGGTATGCTGACGCTCTCGCCCTGGTCGATATCCTGGATGCTGCGCCGGGAGACAGCGTCGGCGACGGCTTTCTTGATCTGCTGCTTGTAACGGCGGATGAACCGTTGCCGGTTCACCGCACTCTTGTTCTTGCCGTTAAGCCGCCGATCGATGAAATGGGCCATAGCTACTCCTCATACTGCATACGACCTTAGGCGGACTTGCGTACCCGCAGATACCACTCGGAGAGCAGGCGCACCTGCTTGCGGGTGTAGCCCTTCTCCATCATCCGCTCAACGAAGTTCTCGTGCTTCTTCATCTCATCCGCCGAGGTCTTGGCATTGAAGGAGATGACGGGCAGCAGATCTTCGGTATTGGAGAACATCTTCTTTTCGATGACGCTGCGCAGCTTCTCGTAGCTGGTCCAGTTGGGGTTGCGACCGCCGTTGTTGGCTCGGGCCCGCAGCACGAAGTTGACGATCTCGTTGCGAAAATCCTTCGGGTTGCTGATGCCGGCGGGCTTTTCGATCTTCTCCAGCTCGCTGTTGAGGGCGCCGCGGTCAAACAGCTGACCGGTTTCCGGATCCCGGTACTCCTGATCCTGGATCCAGAAGTCGGCATAGGTGACGTAGCGGTCGAAGATGTTCTGACCGTACTCGGAGTAGGACTCCAGATAGGCGGTCTGGATCTCCTTGCCGATGAAGTCGATGTAGCGGGGCACCAGGTAACCCTTGATGAATTCCAGGTACTTGTCGTGGGTCTCCTGCTGGAATTGCTCCCGCTCTATCTGTTGCTCCAGCACATAGAAGAGGTGCACCGGGTTGGCGGCCACCTCGCTGTGGTCGAAGTTGAACACTCGGGAGAGGATCTTGAAGGCAAAGCGGGTGGAGAGCCCGGTCATGCCTTCGTCCACCCCGGCATAGTCCCGGTATTCCTGATAGGACTTGGCCTTGGGATCCGTGTCCTTGAGGCTCTCGCCGTCATAGACCCGCATCTTGGAATAGATGCTGGAGTTTTCCGGATCCTTGATGCGGGAGAGCACGCTGAACTGGGCCAGGTAGCTCAGGGTGCCGGGGGCACACTTGGCATTGGCCAGCTCGCTGTTTTGCAGCAGTTTCTCATAGATGTGGATCTCTTCGGAGACCCGCAGGCAGTAGGGCACCTTGACGATGTAGACCCGGTCGAGGAAGGCCTCGTTGTTCTTGTTGTGTTTGAAGTGCTGCCATTCCGACTCGTTGGAGTGAGCCAGTATGATGCCCTCAAACGGCAGGGCCGAGAGCCCTTCGGTACCGTTGTAGTTGCCCTCCTGGGTGGCGGTGAGCAGGGGATGCAGCACCTTGATGGGTGCCTTGAACATCTCGACGAATTCCATCATGCCCTGGTTGGCCCGGCACAGGGAGCCGGAATAGGCATAGGCGTCGGCGTCGTTCTGGGCAAAATGCTCCAGCTGGCGGATGTCCACCTTGCCCACCAGCGAAGAGATGTCCTGATTGTTCTCGTCACCGGGCTCGGTCTTGGCGATGGCGATCTGATCCAGGATGGAGGGGTAGACCTTCTCCACCTTGAACTGGCTGATGTCGCCGCCGAACTCATGCAGCCGCTTGGCGGCCCAGGGCGACATTATGGTGCGCAGGCAGCGGGAAGGAATGCCGTACTCCTGCTCCAGCAGCTTGCCATCCTCATTGACATCAAACAGGCAGAAGGGGTGATCGTTCACCGGTGAGCCTTGCAGCCGGTAGATGGGCACCTTCTGCATCAACGCCTTGAGCTTCTCAGCCAGGGAGGACTTGCCGCCCCCCACCGGGCCCAACAGGTAGAGGATCTGCTTGCGCTCCTCCAGCCCCTGGGCGGCATGCTTGAGGTAGGCCACGATCTGCTCGATGGCTTCCTCCATGCCGTAGAAGTCCTTGAAGGCCGGATAGCGGTTGATGATGCGGTTGGAGAAGATACGGCTTAAGCGCGGATCCTGGGCCGTGTCCACCTGCTCTGGGGTACCGATGGCCATCAGCAGGCGCTCGGCGGCCGAGGCGTAGCAGCTCTTGTCCTGTTTACAGAGTTCGAGGAATTCCTGCAGGCTGTAAACCTCCTGACGGGATGCCTCGTAGCGTTGTTGATAATGCTCGAAAATGCCCATGTACCACCCCCAAAAAACGTCGTGTTACCACAGCTTGAACCAGCCCTGCGGGTCCTGGATCAAGCCTAGTCGACTGACTGGCAAAGCAAAATTCAACATCTCCATCCCTAAGTCTTTTTTGCCGGTTTGTCTAGCGCTTTGTGATCTACTCATCACGCAGCACCGCCACCGGATCCAACCCCATGGCGCGCACCGCCGGCAGCAGGCCGGCAAACAGTCCCACCAGGGCGCTAAAGCCCAGGGCGGCCAGCAGGTAGTGCAGCTGCCAGTCCAGCGGCAAGCCTGGCCAAAGCCCATGCAGGATCAGGGCCAGCAAGCCCCACAGCAGCACCCCCAGCAGACCGCCCAGCAGCGCCAGCAGGCTGGCCTCGGCCAGAAACAGTGACAAGATCAGGCCCGGCGAGGCCCCCAAGGCCCGCAGCAGGCCGATCTCGGTGAGGCGCTCCTGCTGGGCTATGGTCATGATGGTGAAGATACCCACGGCACCGATCAGCAAAGAGACGGCGCCCAGGCTGCCTATGGCCAGACTGAGGATGCCCAGTATCTTGTCCAGCGAACCCAGCATGTCCTCCTGGGAGTAGAGGGTGAAGTCGCGGCGGCCGTGGCGCTGGGTCAGTCGCTGATCGATCTGCTTTAGCAGGGTCTGGGTGGGGATCTGGGCGTCGTAGATGACATCCAGCTCCATCAGGCCTTCCCGGTTGAACAGGCTCTGGGCGAGGCCCGCTGGGATGAAGATCATGTCGTCCAGATCGAAGCCCAGAAACTGCCCCTTGGGGGCCATGACCCCCACCACCCGAAAGCGCCAGGGGCCGATGCGCAGATCTGTGCATGCCCGGGTCCTTGCGCAGATCCCGCTCGACGATCTTCTCGGTGACGATGAAGTGGCCTATGTGCTCGGCGATCACCACGAAGGCGGCCGGCAGTATGGTGATGATGGCGGCCAGCT
>JAJOIN010000024.1 GCA_021209335.1 Aeromonadaceae bacterium | reverse complement strand
ACACCTTACGACCCTCCTGCCGCTTGAGAAAATCGGCAGTGGCCATGGCCGAGGTATAGAAACAGTCCTCCGGCACATGGATGCCGGCCCCCAAAAAGCGATTCTGTAGGTCTTTGGGGGTTTGCCCCGGGTAATTGGTCAGAAATAACAGGCGACGGTTGGCTTCCAGAAGCTGGTGTACAAATTGATCGGCACCGGGTACCAGATGGTTATTGTGTAAGATGACGCCGTCGATATCGCAGATGATGTTTTTCGTCTTCATGACCGTCCTTTTGTTAGACCCATGCCGAGCCGGCACTCGGTCAATCGCAGATTTCTGAGCATGACCCACACAGTCGCTTTGCCGTAGGTCTGGTTAATTGGCATCATGACCCAGAGCACAACGTATTGAAAGAGAAGCCTATGAAGCCATTTATTGCCGCACTCCCCAAGGTGGAGCTGCATCTGCACATCGAAGGGACCCTGGAGCCTGAGCTGATGTTCGCTCTGGCCCAACGCAACGGTATCCAACTGCCCTATGCCGATGTGGCGGCCCTGCGCGCCGCCTATGATTTCCACAACCTGCAGTCTTTCCTGGATCTCTATTATCAGGGCGCCGCCGTCCTGCAGACCGAGCAGGACTTCTTCGATCTGACCTGGGCTTACCTGAGCCGTTGCCAGGCGCAGCATGTGGTACACACCGAGATTTTCTTTGATCCTCAGACTCACCTCGCCCGCGGCATCAAGATGGGGACTGTGATAGCCGGCATCCGGGCCGCCCTGGCCCAGGCCGAGCAGCAGTGGGGGATCAGCAGTTGCCTTATCCTGTGTTTCTTGCGGCATCTGAGCCAGGAAGAGGCTCAGGCGACCCTCGATGCCGCCATGCCTTATCTTGAGCAGATCCAGGGGGTGGGGCTCGACTCGTCGGAGCTGGGCAATCCGCCGGCAAAATTTACCCAGGTCTTTGACCGGGCCCGCGCCTTGGGGCTCAAGGTGGTGGCCCATGCCGGGGAGGAGGGGCCCGCCAGTTATATCTGGGAGGCATTGGATCGGCTGCAGGTGTGCCGCATCGATCACGGCGTGCGCGCCAGTGACGATGAGACCTTGATGACGCGTCTGATCGAGGAGCAGATCCCGCTGACTGTCTGCCCCTTGTCCAATACCCGCCTCAAGGTGTTTGACAAGATGGCCGATCACAACCTGCTGCAGCTGTTGGAGCGGGATCTGTGTGTCACGCTCAACTCCGATGATCCCGCCTATTTCGGTGGCTACCTGCAGGAGAACTTTGAGGCGGTAGCCAAGGATCTGCGTGCCAGTAGGGAGCAGCTGCGTCAGTTGGCCCTGAATGCCGTGCAGGCCAGCTGGCTGCCCCTGTCCCGCAAAAAAACGCTGATCGCCGAGATCTTAACCCTGCCTTAAGCGACGGCGCTGCCTGGGTGATCTTGGACAGTGTTTTCATTATGATGACGGCCTTATGTCTTCTGGGGGAGTGTTATGTCTCGTTCCGATCCCGTCTTTGACCGCCGTCTGCAGGCCCGCTACCTGCACCCCAGGTTCTGGCTCACCTGGCTGAGCCTGGGGCTCTTGTGTCTGTTGGCCTGGTTACCGGTCCGCCTGCGAGATCAGTTCGCCGCCGTCTTTGCCCCTTTGGTGCTGCGTTTTTCCAAAAAACAGTGCTACATAGCCCGAACCAATCTGGAGTTGTGTTTCCCTGCTCTGAGCCCACAGCAGCGTGAGGCCTTATTGCTGGACTCCATCCGCGTCGGCTTGCAATGCTTTCTGGCGTTTGCCGAGCCGAGCTGTTTCTCCGCGCAACGCTTGCTCAAGCGCTACCGGCCCCACGGCTGGGATAAGGTGAAGGCCGCGATGGAAGATGGCGGCCGCCCCCTCATCTTTCTCATTCCCCACACCTGGGCCATCGACGCTGGCGGCATGTTTTTCGCCGCCCAGGGTTATCCCATGTGTACCATGATGCACAGCGCCAAAAATGCCCTCTATGACTGGTTTATCAACCGCCAGCGAGCCCGCTATGGTGGCCGGGTCTATGAGCGCAGCGCGGGTTTGAAGGCGGTGATAAAAAGCATGGGCGAGGGGTGTCACTTCTTTTATCTGCCCGATCAGGATCACGGCGCCGAGGCCAGCCTGTTTGTGCCCTTCTTCGGGGTCCCCAAGGCCACCTTGCCCGCCTTGCCTCGGCTGGTGAAACTCACCGGAGCCAGGGTTGTGCCCTTGCTCTCTTGCTATAACGCCACTACCGGTGAGTACGACTTGTTGTTTGGTGATGTCCTCACCCCTTACCCGACCGGCGATCTGTTGGCCGATACCCAGCGCATGAATCAGGAAATCGAGGGCTTGCTGGCCCAGCGGCCTGAGCAGTACATGTGGTTCTTGAAATATTTCCAGACCCGCCCAGAGGGTGGCGCTGAGGGCTTCTATGAGGCCGGGATCCGACGCATTCGCGGCCGTTAATCTTTGTTATCAATACGTTGTATTTGTAAGCAGCTGTGCAGAGCCCGCCGGCCCTGCCGCCTTTGGATGTGACCTGGCTCACATGAGCGTTGTCTGAAAAGCCTGTCAGATTTGCAGTTTTATCGGGCTGGGGCGACAAACTGTGACAGTTTTTGCCGTCTCACCAACTCATGAGGAGTTGTTCATGTCAGCCCATCCCGGTCCCTTGCAGTCTTGGGTCTATCTGGATACCGAATCTACCCGCCGTCTGGTGCAATTACCGGCCACCGCGCAGCAAACTGCCCAGTGGCTTGGCCAGTTGCAACAACTGAGCCGGCAAGGGGTCGATGCCCTGGTGGTGCCGATCCACTGGCGCTGGGTCGCCCCCTTTTCGCCGGAGCAGGCCAATGAGGCCGCCAGCTGGCAGGGCTATCAGCGGTTATTTAGCCAGATCCACAGCCAGGGATTGAAGATAGTGGCGGAGGTGGCGTTGGTGGCGTCCGGCCTCAACCAGCCCAGTGCCCTGACCCTGTTGCCGGACTGGCTCTGGGGCCGGTTACAGCAGGCCCTGCCGGCCCATTTTCCCATCGATAGCCTCAAATACCTGGATCAATACGGCCGGGACACCATAGCCGCGCTCTCCTTGTGGGCCAAGGAGGTGACGCTGCCGTTTTATCGCCAATTTCTGCAAGGCATGGCACTGCACCTCTCCTCCCAGTCCGGTGCCGTCCAGCAGATCCTCTTCGGACTGGGGCCGGACGGGGAGTGGCGCTACCCCTGGCTGGGGCGCTATGAGGCGGGGGAGCCGGCCAGGGTGTTGCCCTGTTTTAGCGAGCTGGCCTTGACCGATCTGCACCGCACCTTGTTGCTGCGACACGGTAGCGAGCAAGCCTGGTGCCGTCATTGGGGCTACCCAGAGGCTGAGGGACTGAGCCAGATAGGCGCACGTCGCAAGCTGCTGCTGTGGTTGCTGGAGCAGCCTGATGGCCCGGCTTGGCAGGAGTTTTTCGCTTGGTATCGCGGATCCTTGCAAACCTATGGTTGTGAGATCCTGAGTCTGGCCCGTGAGACCTTCCGGGCGCCTTGGCACGTCAAACTGGGGCTGCGGTTGTGTGGTACCTTGCCCCGCTTGAGTGATGAGGTCCCCCTGCCGCCGGGTCTGATCGCCGGCTTGCAGGGGCCTGGGGCGGCGGCAGATCCCCAGCCCTTGCTGGTCGCGCTCAAGGAGCACTTGGGAGCAGCCGAGCTCACCTTATTGCTGCCCGGCGTCGCCACCCCCCACGCAGAGACGGCCAGTCCGCTGGTTCAACAATGGATTGCGGCGGCGCAGGCCCAGGGGATCTCCCTGATGGCCGAGTGCCGACGGCCGGATGTGTTGCAAGATCACCCCCAATGGGACCGGCTGGTCCAGGCGGTGCTACGGCAAGGCGCCTTTCGCGGTTGGCTGCTAGGAGATCTACCCAGCCTGCTGGCCGAGCAAGGGCAGTCACGGCTGCGGCAGCTGGCGCGGCTCAAGCATGCTCAGGGCCAGTTGCCACAACTGGCCAGCAAGCAGTTCCGCGTCATGGGGCCCCTGCACCTCAAAGTGGCCAATCAGCGGCAGATGGTGGAAGAGGCGGATTGGCGGGCCTTTGCCGAACAACTGCGCCAGCTGCGACGCCTGGGGGTGACAGCCGTCTCCACCGATCTGTGGTGGGGCCTGGTGGAGGGACGCCAGCCCGGCCAGTTTGATTGGAGCTATTACGATCGCCTGGTGGCGGTGCTGGCCGAGCAGGAGATGCACTGGGTGCCCATCCTCTCCTTCCATCAGGCCGGGGGCAACGTCAACGATGATTACATGCAGACCATCCCCCTGTGGCTGTGGGGCATCTTGCTCCAGCGCCATCCCGAGCTGGAGTCGGTGCGGGATCTGCAGTATGTGAGCGAAACCGGCGATGCCTCCATGGAGTACGTCTCCTTGTGGGCCGATCCCTATGTCATTCCGTTTTATCTCAACTTCATGTCGGCCTTTGCGGCCCATTATGCCGAGCGGGCCGCCATGATAGACGAGATCAACGTCAGCCTGGGTCCGGCGGGGGAGCTGCGCTTTCCCAGTTACAATGCCCATGACTGGGGGAATTACCCTAACCGGGGCACCCTGCAGTGCTACAGTCCACTGGCCCGGCGGGATTGGCAGCACTATCTGCACGGTAAGTTCGGCAATGTGGCCGCCCTCAACTATGCCTTCGGCAGCCAGTACAAGCAGCTGGACGAGATCCCCATGCCGATGGCCGATAACCTGTTCCATAACAAGGAGTACGTCTATTCGGCCTGGGGGCGGGAGTTCCTCAGCTGGTATCAGGGCTCGCTGATCCGTCACGGCCGCCAGATCCTCAACGCGGCGCTGGCCCTGTTTGGTCAGTCGTCCCTGAAGGACGTGCCTGTCGGCATCAAGATCCCCGGCATTCACTGGGAGATCAGCGATCCGGCCTGTCCGCGGGTGGCGGAGATCACCGCCGGACTCATAGCGCCCCATCCGGCACTGGGCCCCCATAATCAGCGCGAGTATGTGCGGCTGCTGGACGCGCTCATTGCCCCCGAGCATCGCTCACGGGTGGTGGTGCACTTCACCTGCCTGGAGATGATCAACAAGGATTACGAAGGTTATTCCCGTGCCGCCGATCTGGTGAGCTGGTTTGCCGATGCCGCCCACGAGGTGGGGGTGTCCCTGATGGGGGAAAATGCCCTGGCCGGCGAGCTGTATGGCGAGCAAGGCTGGCAGCAGATCGCCCGGGCACTGGGCCGCAATCCTGGTTACGACGGCATCACCTTCTTGCGCATGCAAAACTTCTTTGACGACAACAAGTTGCCACGTGAGCGCCTGGCTTGGCTCATCAATCAATTCCAGTAGCGGCTAGCTGGCCTCGGCAATCACGGCATCCGGGGCGCTGTGATTGTTGTGGCCAGCAGGCCGTGCAGTTGTCAGCGACCAGTTGGCCGGCGCAACCCGGCATTTAACGTAATGAGGGCGATGCGGCATCAGGAGCGGCGCTTGACCGTCTCGATCTGCAACTGGAGCAGGGGGGTGTCCTGGCCCGCCGGTAAGTCGAGCCAGTCGGTGGTGAAGTCCTGGGTGTCCCCTTGCCGCAAATAGGTGTCCGGCAACTGGTAGATGGACTGCCAGAAGCGCAGTGGGGCCTCAGTAAGCGCCGTGCCCTGGGCAGAATAGAAGCGAACCCGACCTTCGACTTGCACCACACTGCCGGCTTGCTGATTGCGCACCCGCAGCGTCAGGCGTAACCGGCCATCGGCGTGCTGCTGCTGCGCCAGGCTCACCGTGACGCCCTGTGCGCTGGCTTGCGTCAGCAGCGCCGGTGTGGCCAGCGCCTGCTGGCTGAGGGTCATGGCCTCACCCGGTTTGCCTTGTGTGGTCAGCAGATAGTGCCAGGTGAAGTCCTCTTCCAGCACCACCTCACGGCCATCCGGCAGGGTCAGTTGGGTGGCGGCCAGAACTGGCAGACTCAGGACAAGCAGACAGGGTAGAAGCAGACGCATGGAAACTCTCTTATGGTCTAGTGGCATGCAGGCAGGGGTGGAGCGAACGCGAGGACGGATCAGCGCAGATCAGGCGGCGAGACTGAGCTGGGCTGATCCGTCGCCGGTCTTGTGCTTGGCATGGCGGCGGTAGCTGCCCTTGCCTTTGCGGTTTTGTTCGATGCGGTTACGAAACAGGGGATCGGTCACCAGGGCCGCCAGGGCGTTATCGGTAATCTCACCGCGCTGATGTTGATGGGGCAGGGGTTGTTTACTCATGCTGGGCTCCTTATTGCCTAAGTGATGCCGGATAAGCCGACATCAGGCCCCTAGGGTAGCCCAGGGGCCCGTTGGCAACAAGTCATCCCACTTAGCAGCACTCTAGCTCGATTTTCTCCAGCAGCTGCTGCGCCGCCTCGTCATCATGCTCCTCAAAAAAGTCCCGCAATTGATTGAGGTGGCTATGGATCAAAAAGAGATCATCGGGGGCGGGACCCGAGGCTGGCCGGCGCTTGTTGAGAAAATAGGTCCAGAAGGCATTGCACTTGGCTGGATCCGCCAGGTGGCGCAGCAGGGTCTGCATCAGCAGGGCCGCATTTTGGTCACAATCAATGCCGTCAAAGCTAACGTAGCGATCGGGTTTATTGCACAGACAATCGGACATGGCAGACAGTACCTTTGCGTGATTCACCACAAATTGTGAGAATTGGCACCGGCAGGTGGTGGCAACCGGTGGCCAAACGGAATACCGGCTAGCTGTTGGCGAGAAACGTGCCAATTTGAGGCAAAAACACCGAGCCCAGTCACATTCTGCTCGTCACCTCCGGTGAAAGGGGGTAAGCTCCTGCCTCTTTAGTATGCCCATCGTTGTTGCGGTTCTCCGCAGCCTTAAAAGGTGTTTATGAGTTTTTCCTCCCTTGGACTTTCCCCGGCCTTGCTGCGCGCCGTCAGCGAGCAGGGCTATAGCGAACCCTCTCCCATCCAGGCCCAGGCCATTCCAGCCGTGCTGGCCGGACGGGATCTGATGGCGGCCGCCCAGACGGGCACCGGCAAGACCGCCGGCTTTACCCTGCCCCTGCTGCAGCGGTTGGCCGGTGGCCCCAAGGTCAAACCCAACCAGGTACGCGCCCTGATCCTGGCGCCGACGCGGGAGCTGGCCGCCCGGGTGGAGGAGAGTGTCCGCAACTACGGCAAGTACCTGTCACTGCGCTCGGGGGTGGTGTTTGGCGGTGTGGGGATCAACCCCCAGATGATGATGTTGCGCAAGGGGCTCGATGTCCTGGTGGCCTGCCCGGGCCGGCTGCTGGATCTGTACCAACAAAATGCCGTGCGCTTCGATCAGCTGGAAGTGCTGGTACTGGATGAAGCCGACCGCATGCTGGACATGGGCTTTATCCACGATATCCGCAAGGTGCTGGCCCTGTTGCCGGCCAAGCGGCAGAACCTGCTGTTCTCCGCCACCTTCGCCGACGAGATCCGCGATCTGGCCACCCGTCTGCTCAAGGACCCGCTCTCCATCGAGGTAGCGCCACGCAACAGTACCGCCGAGCGCATCGAGCAGCTGGTACACCCGGTGGACAAGAGCCGCAAGCCGGCCCTGCTGTGCGAGCTGATCCGCCGTCATGGCTGGGAGCAGGTGCTGGTGTTTACCCGCACCAAGCACATTGCCAACCGATTGGCCGAGAAGCTCTGTCAAGAAGGGATCCAGGCCGCTGCCATCCATGGCAACAAGAGTCAGGGCGCCAGAACCAAGGCGCTGGCGGGCTTCAAGTCCGGTGAGCTGACCGTCATGGTGGCTACCGACATCGCGGCCCGGGGGCTGGACATCGATCAGCTGCCCCAGGTGGTGAACTTCGAGCTGCCCAACGTGGCCGAGGATTATGTGCACCGTATCGGCCGTACCGGTCGTGCCGGGGCCGCGGGTCATGCCATCTCCCTGGTGGCGGCCGATGAGGGCAAGCTGCTGCGTGGCATTGAGAAGCTGATCAAGCAGACGCTGCCCAAGGAGATCATTCCCGGTTTTGAACCGGATAAGCAGACCCTGGATGCCATCGCCCATGGCCAGGGGCAACCGGAGCGTAAGAGCCCGCCGCCCCGCCGGCCGGGGCAAGGTCAGGGCCGGCGTCCACAAGGCGCATCTGCCGCCAAGCCGCAAGGCCAGGGTCGCCCGGCTTCTGCCAAACCGGCTACGCCGGGTAACTCGGCCGACAAACCTGCCGGCAATCGCCCGCAACGCCGTCGTCGTCCGCAAACCGGCAACTCAGCGGCCTGATCACGGGCTCGCGCGCAATGCAACAGGCCGCCTTAGGGCGGCCTGTTGTTTTTGGCGGGCTAGCAAGCCGCGGTGGGTGCCATCAACGCACGGCCGTTGTGATGCCGGTAGCGCCAGATCCAGGCCAGCGCCAGGGCGCGCAGGGCGAGAAACAGGCTCATGGCGAGCCACAGGGCGTGATTGCCCAACCAGGGCAGACTGGTCAGGGCCAGGGCGAAGCCCAGGCTGGCCAGCAGCAGGCTGTTGCGCATGGCCCGACCATCGGTGGCGGCCACGAAGAGCCCATCCCACAGGTAACTCCAGACACCGATGAGGGGCAGGAGCCAGTGCCAGGGCAGGTAGACTTGCGCCAGGGCGAGCAACTGGGACTGATGGGTGAGCAGGGCCAGGATCTGATCGCCCAGCAGCAGATAGGCTAAGCCGAGCAACCCGGCCACCAGGGCCCCTTGCCGGCAGGCCGCCTGCCAATAGGCCTGCAGCCTATCCAGCTGGCGGGCCCCCAGGGCCTGCCCGCACTTGATCTCCACGCCATAGGCCAAGGCATCCAGGGCAAAGGCACTGACGGTGAGCAGATTCAGCAGCAGGGCATTGGCGGCCAGGTACTCGCTGCCCAGCCGGGCCCCCAGCAGGGTGAGGCTGGCAAAACAGCCCTGCAGCAGCAAGGAGCGGATCAGCAGATCCCGGTTCAGCCGCAGCAGGGGCGCCAGATCGCCACCCAGCTGGGGGAGCAGATCCCGCAGCCGACCGCCCCGACGATGCAGCTCCCGGCGGACCAGCCATAAGCCGGCGCACAGGGTCAGATAGTCGGCCAGCAGGGTGGCCTGGGCCACGCCGGCCACCTGCCGATGCAGCCCCACCACCAGATACAGATCCAGCCCCATGTTGCACAGGTTGCCCAGCACCAGCAGCAGCACAGGAGCTTTGATCCGCTCCAGGCCCAGCAACCAACCACTGATGGCCAGATTGGCCAGGGCGGCGGGGGCGGCCCACCAGCGCCAGTGCAGGTAGAGGGCGGCCTGCTCACGCACCTGGGGTTCGGCGCCACTGGCGCTGAGCAGGGCGGGGACCAGCCAGGGCGCCAGCAGCGCCAGCAGACT
>JAJOIN010000124.1 GCA_021209335.1 Aeromonadaceae bacterium | reverse complement strand
AGACCCATGAGCTGAAGGAAGAGTATTACGTGATCTTTGCCGAGCGGATGATCCAGCACCCGGCGGTGAAGAAGATCTGTGAGAGTGATTTTTCCGAGTTATTTGGTGGGCAACAACCGTTCTAGCCGGTAAAACAGTCATCCCTTCCTTTCTAATCGAGGCGTTGCTGGTATTATGCCAGCATTTCCTTGCGACGAGATGCGACCCATGCAGATTGAAGAGATGCAGACCCAGGCCGGCAAGGCCGTCTCGCTGCTCAAGGCGCTGGCCAATGAGCATCGGCTGCTGATCCTGTGTCACCTGCAGGCTCAGGAGCTGTCGGTGGGCGAGCTGAACGAGCGGTTGGGGCTGAGCCAATCTGCCCTGTCGCAACACCTGGCGGTACTGCGCCGGGATCAGTTGGTGGCCACGCGCAAGTGTGCCCAGACCGTCTATTACTCCCTCAAGAGTGATGAGGTGCGCCGCATCATAGGGGTATTGCACCAGCTTTACTGCCAGGCTTAGTCGTCTGGCTTTTTTTGCTATGCAGCAGACAAAAAAAAACCGGCGGTTGCCGGTTTTTTTGTGCCGTCAGGGCCGGATTACAGGGCCTTGATTTGGGCAGCCAGGCGAGCCTTGTGACGGGCGGCCTTGTTCTTGTGGATCAGGCCCTTGGTGGCCATGCGATCCAGGATCGGCTGAGCGGCGGTGAAGGCGGCTTGTGCGGCAGCCTTATCGCCAGCGGCGATAGCGGCAACCACCTTCTTCACGTAGGTACGGGTCATGGAACGGCGGCTGGCGTTGTGCTGGCGAGCCTTCTCTGCCTGAATCGCGCGCTTCTTAGCAGATTTGATGTTAGCCAAGGTATAACTCCTAAAACTGTCTTAGCGAGTGTGCTGAAAAGGCCGAGAATATGCCTCCTCAGCCCGTTAAAGTCAAATGATTTGAGCAAATAACCACCGCGAGCCAGTAGCCTGGGCCGTGACGGATAGTTAAACTGTCGGCCGATTTTAGCAGCCTTTGTGCGGTTGTCACAGTTTTTAAGGATCTCTCTTGAGCAAGAAACTCCTCAAATCGGGCCTGTTGGTGTCCGGTATGACCCTGGCCTCCCGGGTGCTGGGGCTGGTGCGCGACGTGGTGATTGCCCATCTGCTGGGGGCCGGTCTGGCGGCGGATGTCTTCTTCTTTGCCAACCGCATCCCTAATTTTTTGCGCCGGCTGTTTGCTGAGGGGGCCTTCAACCAGGCGTTCATCCCTGTGATGACCGAGTACAAGCAGGCCGATGATGACAAGACGGCGGTGCGGGAGCTGCTGGCGGTGGTGTCCGGTACCCTGGGGGCCATCATCACACTGGTGACGCTGCTGGGCATGCTCGGTTCTGGTGTGTTGACCGCCCTGTTTGGCTGGGGCTGGTTCATCGACTGGTTGCAGGATGGCCCTGGGGCGGCCAAGTTCGAGATGGCCAGCCTGCTGCTCAAGATCACCTTTCCCTACCTGTGGTTCATCACCTTCACCGCCATGTCCGGGGCCGTGCTCAACACCTACGGCCGCTTCGGCGTCTCTTCCTTCACTCCTGTGTTTCTCAACGTGGCCATGATAGGCGCCGCCTGGTGGATTTCGCCCCATCTGGCCCAGCCGGAGATAGGGCTGGCCATCGGTGTCTTTCTCGGCGGTCTGTTGCAGTTTGTCTTTCAGTATCCCTTTCTCAAGCAGATGGGCTTGCTGGTGTGGCCGCGCTGGGGTTGGCATCACCCAGGGGTGGTGAAGATCCGTACCCTGATGCTGCCGGCCCTGTTTGGCGTGTCGGTCAGCCAGATCAATCTGTTGCTCAACACCATGCTGGCCTCCTTTCTGGCCACCGGGGCCATCAGTTACCTCTACTACTCGGATCGTCTGTTGGAGTTTCCCCTGGGGCTGTTCGCCGTGGCCATCAGCACAGTGATACTGCCGGCGCTCTCCCGGCGCCATGTGGATGCCGATCCCACGCTGTTTGCCCAGACCATGGACTGGGGGGTGCGGATGGTGGTGCTGCTAGGCTTACCGGCCATGTTTGGCATCATGCTGCTGCGCGAGCCGATACTGCGGGTGCTGTTCATGCGCGGTGAGTTTGGCCCCCACGAGGTGCAGATGGCGGGGGCCAGCCTACTGGCTTCCACCACTGGGCTGCTCTCCTTGATGCTGATCAAGGTGCTGGCGCCGGGCTTTTACGCCCGCCAGGATACCCGCACCCCGGTGCGCATCGGCATCCTGGCCATGGTGGCGAACATGGTCTGCAACCTGATCTTCATCTATCCGCTGGGCTATGTAGGGCTGGCGCTGGCCACCGCCTGCTCCGGCACCCTCAATGCCGTCTTGCTATTTTCCGGCCTCTATCGGGCCGGGGTCTATCGACCCACCCGTGACACTGGCTTGTTTGTCGTGCGGCTGCTGTTGGCCACGGCCGCCATGAGCACCCTGCTATGGTACTGTTCGCCGGCGCTGGAGGTGTGGAGCCACTGGTCCATGGCCCGCGCCAGTTTGGAGCTGACCAAGCTCATCCTGCTGGGCGGGCTGGTCTACTGCCTGGTCTTGCTGGTGGCCGGGGTCCGGCCGCGGCACTTCAAAACTGCCGCCGAGGGCTGAACCCATGGGGCCTTTGGGATATAATCCGCCGATTTCGCCAGCCAGCTAAGGAAATACCAGCGTCATGCAGTTGATCCGCGGTCTTCATAATCTGCGCCCTGAACATGCCGGTTGTGTGCTGACCATAGGGAATTTTGACGGTGTGCATCTGGGGCATCAGGCGGTATTGCAGCAGCTTAAGCAGCAGGCCCATGCCCTGGGCGTGCCGGCCTGCGTCATGCTGTTTGAGCCGCAGCCGCTGGAGCTGTTTATCCAGCACCAGGCGCCGGCGCGGCTGACCCGGTTGCGGGAGAAGTACCTGGCGCTGGCCCGCCTGGGCATCGACCGCCTGCTGTGCGTCCGCTTTCATCACGCCTTTGCCCAATTGCAGCCCGAGCTGTTTATCGAGCAGATACTGGTGCAGCAGCTGGGGGTGCGCTTCTTGATCGTGGGCGATGATTTTCGCTTTGGCCGGCAGCGGCGCGGGGATTTTGCCTTGCTGCAGCAGGCCGGCCGCCGTCACGGTTTTGCCGTGGTCAGCACCCAGAGCTTCTGTGTCGATGCCCAGCGGGTCAGCAGCACGCTGGTGCGCGAGGCCTTGGGGGAGGGGAACCTGACCCAGGTGCAGCGCATGCTGGGTGAGCCCTATACCCTGTCGGGGCGGGTAGCCCACGGTGACAAGCTGGGGCGCACCATCGGCTTCCCCACCGCCAACGTGCACCTCAAGCGGCGGCGGGTGCCGGTCAGTGGCGTGTATGCGGTAGAAGTGTTATTTTCTGGCCAACTCCACCATGGGGTGGCCAATGTGGGCGTGCGGCCCACTGTGCATGGCACCCGCCCCCAACTGGAGGTGCACCTGTTCGACTTTGCCGGCAACCTGTACGGGCGGCAGATCCAGGTTCGCCTCTGTCACAAGCTAAGAGACGAGCAGAAATTTGAGTCATTTGCTGCGCTCCAGCAGCAGATAGAACGGGATGCCCAGGTGGCACGTGCCTTTTTTGGCCTGGGCTCATCCACGCAACAGTAACGGAACCAAGGACCGATGAGCGACTACAAACACACCCTGAACCTGCCGGAAACCTCCTTTCCGATGCGCGGCGACCTGGCCAAACGTGAGCCGGGCATGCTGAAGGCCTGGTACGACCAAGATCTGTACGGTGCCATTCGCCAGGCCAAGCGGGGCAAGAAGTCTTTTATCCTGCATGATGGGCCTCCTTACGCCAACGGCAGCATTCACATCGGTCACGCGGTCAACAAGATCCTCAAGGACATCATCGTCAAGTCCAAGGGCATGGCGGGTTACGATGCCCCCTATGTGCCTGGTTGGGATTGCCATGGCCTGCCCATCGAGCTGAAGGTGGAAGGCATGGTGGGCAAGCCGGGGGAGAAGGTCTCCGCGGCCCAGTTCCGCGAGGAGTGCCGCAAGTACGCCAAGACCCAGATTGAATCCCAGAAGGCCGATTTCGTGCGCCTGGGGGTGCTGGGGGACTGGGATCGCCCCTACCTGACCATGGATTTTAATACCGAAGCCAACATCATCCGGGCCCTGGGCAAGATCATCGACAAGGGGCACCTGCATAAGGGCTCCAAGCCGGTGCATTGGTGTACCGACTGTGGTTCCGCCCTGGCGGAGGCTGAAGTTGAATATCAGGACAAGACCTCGCCGGCCATCGACGTGCGCTTCAAGGCGGTGGATGAGGCTGCTGTGGTGGGGCGTTTTGATTGCGCCGCCGGTCATCCGGGCCATGGCCCAGTGTCCGTGGTGATCTGGACCACCACCCCCTGGACCCTGCCGGCCAACCGTGCCGTGGCCCTGCATGCCGAGCTGGATTATGCCCTGGTGCAGGTGGACGGCGACCAGCCCGAGCGGCTGATCCTGGCCGAGGCCCTGGTGAAGGATGTGATGGACCGAGCCGGCATCAGCCAGTATCACAACCTGGGTTACTGCAAGGGGGCGGCGCTGGAGCTGCTGCGCTTCGCTCATCCCTTCTATGATTTTGATGTGCCCCTGGTGCTGGGGGATCACGTCACCACCGACTCCGGTACTGGCGCCGTGCATACCGCCCCGGGCCACGGCCAGGAAGACTTTGTGGTAGGCCAACAATACGGCCTGGAAGTGGTCAACCCGGTGGGCGGCAATGGCGTCTATCTGCCGGATACCCCGCGCTTTGCCGGCCAGCACGTGTTCAAGGCCAACGCTGCCGTGGTGGAGGTGCTGCAAGAAACCGGCGCCCTGCTGCATCAAGAGGCCATCCGTCACTCCTACCCGCACTGCTGGCGTCACAAGACTCCGATCATCTTCCGGGCCACACCGCAGTGGTTCATCAGCATGGAGCAGGCCGGCCTGCGCCAGAAGGCGCTGGGCGAGATCAAGGGCGTGCAGTGGATCCCCGACTGGGGGCAGAACCGCATCGAGGCCATGGTGGCGAACCGGCCCGACTGGTGTATCTCCCGGCAACGCACCTGGGGCGTACCCATCGCCCTGTTCGTGCACAAGGAGACCCAGCAACTGCACCCGCGCTCGGCCGAGCTGATGGAAGCCGTGGCCCAGCGGGTGGAAGCCAAGGGCATCCAGGCCTGGTGGGATCTGGATCCGGCTGAGCTGTTGGGTGAGGACGCGGCTCAGTACGACAAGGTGCCGGACACCCTGGATGTCTGGTTCGACTCCGGCTCCACCCACGCCGCCGTGGTGGATGTGCGTCCCGAGTTCAACGGTCAACCGGCGGACATGTATCTGGAAGGTTCCGACCAGCACCGCGGCTGGTTCATGTCCTCCCTGATGATCGGCGTGGCCATGAAGGATCACGCCCCCTATCGCCAGGTGCTGACCCACGGCTTCACCGTGGATGGCCAGGGCCGCAAGATGTCCAAGTCCATCGGCAACGTGGTGAGCCCGCAAGAGGTGATGAACAAGCTGGGCGCCGACATACTGCGCCTGTGGGTGGCCTCCACCGACTACAGCGGCGAGATGACGGTCTCCGACGAGATCCTCAAGCGCGCCGCCGATGCCTACCGTCGCATTCGCAACACGGCCCGCTTCCTGCTGGCCAACCTTAACGGCTTCAATCCGGCCACTGACATGGTGCAGCCGGAACAGATGGTGGTGCTGGATCGCTGGGCCGTGGGGCGCGCCAAGGCGGTACAGGACGAAATCGCCCAGGCCTATGACGAATACAACTTCCACCAGGTAACCCAGAAGCTGATGCAGTTCTGCTCAGTGGAGATGGGCTCCTTCTACCTGGACATCATCAAGGATCGTCAGTACACCGCCAAGGCCGACAGCCTGGCGCGGCGCTCCTGCCAGACCGCCCTGTTCCACATTGTTGAGGCCATGGTGCGCTGGATGGCGCCCATCATGAGCTTCACTGCCGATGAGATCTGGGCCCTGCTGCCCGGTGAGCGGGACCCGTTCGTCTTCACCCAGGAGTGGTATGACGGCCTGTTCGGGCTCCAGGCTGGTGAGTCCATGGACGACGCCTTCTGGGCTCAGTTGCTGGCGGTGCGGTCCGAGGTGAACAAGGCCCTGGAAGCTGCGCGCAACGACAAGCGCATCGGTGGTTCGCTGCAGGCGGAGGTCACCCTGTTTGCCGCCGACGAGTTGGCCGACAAGCTGGCGGCGCTGGGCGAGGAGCTGCGCTTTGTGCTGTTGACCTCCCAGGCGCAGGTCAGTCGCGAGCCCGCGCCGGCCGAGGCCATAGCCACCGAGCTGGCCGGCTTGGCCGTGCTGGTGCAGGCTTCGCCTGCCGCCAAGTGCGAACGCTGCTGGCAGCATGTGGCCGATGTGGGCAGCCACGCCGGGCATGAAGGGATCTGTGGCCGTTGCGTCAGCAACGTGGCCGGTGAGGGTGAGGTGCGCAAGTACGCTTGATGATGAGTCTATTCAAACAAACCGGGCTGCGCTGGCTGTGGCTGGCCGCCCTGGTCCTCTTGCTGGATCAGTTGACCAAGCTGGCGGTATTGCAATGGTTGCCTTTCGGTTATCCAGGGCTGCCGGTAGTGCCTCATCTCAACCTGGTGCACGTCTATAACAAGGGCGCGGCGTTCAGTTTTCTGGCGGATCAACCCGGCTGGCAGCGCTGGTTCTTCACCCTGTTTGCCCTGGGGGTGAGCAGTGCCCTGCTGGTTTGGTTGCGCAAGCTGCCGGCGGCCGCCCGCTGGTCACCCATCGCCTATAGCCTCATCATCGGCGGGGCTCTGGGTAACCTGATCGATCGGCTGGCCTATGGCCATGTGGTGGACTTCATCGACTTTCATGTGGGGCAGTGGCACTACCCCGCCTTCAACCTGGCAGACAGCGCCATCTGTGTCGGTGCCGTCATGATAGTGCTGGAAGGGCTGCTGTTCCGCCGCGCCCAACAGGCAGCAGGAGACAAGCCATCATGAGAGTGATACTGGCCAACCCCAGAGGCTTCTGTGCCGGTGTGGATCGTGCCATCAGCATAGTGGAGAACGCCCTGGCCAAGTTCGGGGCCCCCATCTACGTGCGCCATGAGGTGGTGCACAACCAGTATGTGGTGGAGACCCTGAAGCAGGCCGGCGCCGTGTTTGTCGATGAGCTGGATGAGGTGCCGGACGACCAGATCGTCATCTTCTCGGCCCATGGTGTGTCCAAGGCGGTGCGGGATGAAGCCAAGCGGCGCGGACTCAAGGTGTTTGATGCCACCTGTCCCTTGGTGACCAAGGTGCATATGGAGGTGCATCGCGCCAGCCGCAAGGGCGATGAGGTGATCATGATTGGCCACCAGGGACACCCGGAAGTTGAGGGCACCCTGGGCCAGTATGAGAATGCCGCCGCCGGCATGTACCTGGTGGAGGATGCCCAGCAGGTAGCGGCGCTGGCCATCCAGGATCCGGAGCGGCTGCAGTTTGTCACCCAGACCACCCTGAGCGTGGATGAAACTCGGACCGTGATCGACGCCCTGCAGCAGAAGTTCCCCAAGATCCAGGGGCCGCGCAAGGACGACATCTGCTATGCCACCCAGAACCGTCAGGATGCGGTGCGCGCCCTGGCCGCGGAGGCTGAGCTGGTGCTGGTGGTAGGCTCCCGCAACTCCTCCAACTCCAATCGCCTGCGGGAGTTGGCCGAGCGGATGGGCGCTTGTGCCTATCTGATTGACGATGCGGCCCAGGTTGAGCCGGCCTGGCTGGTGGGGGTGAGTACTGTGGGGGTCACCGCCGGGGCCTCGGCGCCCGAGGTACTGGTGCAGGCCGTCGTCTCCCGCTTGCAGGCGCTGGGCGCCGAGACGGTCAGCGAATATCAGGGGCCGGAGGAGGACATGGTGTTTGAGGTACCCTTGGAGCTGCGTTTGGACAGCTGAGGCGCTCACGCATCAGAGCAACAAGGCCCCGCAGTGCGGGGCCTTGTTGTTTGTGGGGCGCGGTCTCATTGCCAGCAAGCGGCAGGTAGGCGCTGATCTTGCTGATCCAGGGTGAGCTGGGTGCACCCTGTGTCGTTGGCCTGGGTGGTACCACTCTTGGCGGTCGCCTTGAGTTCATAGGTGCTGCCGGAGGCCGAGACACTGAAGCTGTAATAGTCACTGGTCGGATTGCCCAGATCCGTGAGGCTACTACTGTAGCCGGCGTGACTGACCCGCCACTCCTCTTGCTTGAGCTGAGCAGTCAGCAGACCGCGTACCGCCTCGGCTCGGCGGGAGTGGGTCAGGTAGCTCATATAACTGGGATAGGCGATGGCGGCGAGGATGGCAACCACGACGATGACGATCATCACTTCTAACAACGTGACGCCTTTCGAGTAAATCTGCATAACCGAATCCTAATTTACCGGGGCCCATGTTATAAGGCTAAACTAAACGCAATGGATCTGTTTTTTAATATTTTTTTGCCAAGGAGCTTTCATGTTTTGCATGAGGTTGCGGGGGTTTAGCCTGCTGGAGCTGATGGTGGCCATCCTGGTGCTGGCCATACTGCTCACCATCGGCATCCCCAGCTATATCCAGTTCCGTGAGGACAATACCCTCTCTTCTGCCGGTCGCGCCCTGTATGGTGACATACTGCTTGCCCGCTCCGAATCCACCAAGCGCAACAATGAAAACCTCAAGGTGCTGTTCTTTGGTGGCAGCGCCTGGTGCTATCGCATCACTGATCTGGATGCCAGTACCTGTGATAGCTGCACGGCTACCTGCGACATCAATGGGGATGGTCAGAGCCGGGGGAGCGATGCGGCCAGCTATCCCAAGGTACAGATAAAAAACATTGGCTATCCCGGCGGTGAGCTGCGGATGGGAACACTGCGTGGCTCCATGCTGGATGGCCATATCCTGCTGTCGCTGGGCAGCAAGGAGATTAAGGTTACCACCAACAAATTGGGGCGGGTCTACTTGTGCACGCCCGCCGGAACCCAGCTGACGGGGGTGGATGCATGCTCGTAAGGAACAAGGGCTTCTCCTTGGTGGAGATGCTGGTGGCTCTGGTCGCTGGTCTGCTGGTGGCGGCCGCCGTCACCGCCCTGTATGCCGCCGTGATCCGGGCCAACTCCACCTCGGTGCAGCTCTCCATGCTCAATCAGGATCTACAAGCCACCCTCAACATAGTGGCCCGGGATATTCAGCGCGCCGGCTTCAAGGCCGATGCCGCTCAGATCTTGGCCCGCAACAGTAATGGTGACCCGATTGATGCCAGTGGCAATGTGGTGACCAGCCTGGATCGCAGCGCCATGTTCAGCGCCTTTACCCTGGATGCCAGCGCCGCCATGACCACCACGCCGCGGGATCTGCAGCGCTTGTCGGTTGCCGCTCCCCTGTTTGATTGTGTCCTGCTCTCCTACGATGCCAATGAGAATGGTGCCATTGCCGGTACCGACGAGATCATGGGTTATCGTTACAACCAGAGTCAGCAGGAGGTGGAGTTCAACAGCTGGACTAAATAGCTGATCCTAATTCCGCTCCAGTTGCATAAGCCCATGTCCATTGCCAGGGAACGGCGCGGCATTATCCAGGAAGCAGCGCACACGATGTAACAGCTCGCCGAATGTTCGGCATTGGTG
>JAJOIN010000005.1 GCA_021209335.1 Aeromonadaceae bacterium | reverse complement strand
TGGACCGGATTCGACGCTCATGTTACCATTGGCGGTAAGAAATGGACGAAGGGCCTCCTGGCGGTTATCCACCATTATGCCTATCAGAGCCTTGGTTGCGTCAGGCTGACAGCTATTACCGAACAGGCGCGCAAACAGCTCTTGCCCCTGGCGGGCCAGCTCGCTGCCCGCCTCGGCATCGGCACAGGCATCCAGCATCTGGATATCGGCCCCGGCGATGAAGTTATCCGGCTTGCCAGAGCAGATCAGCAGCCCGGCCGGCGCGGCGTCGGCAAGCCGATCCAGCAGGGCGGCAAATTCAGGCAGCAGCGCCCGGTCCAGCAGATTCATGCCGGCCCGCGGATTGTCTATGGTCAGGATCAGCAGGCCTGCCGGGCCCGCCGTGATTGTCAAAGCCCCGCTCATCAGGCGCCCTCCCATACCATGGCCACCCCCAGGCCGCCGGCGGCACAGGCACAGGTCAGTGCCAGCCCGCCGCCCCGGCGTCTTAGCTCGCGCAGTGTCTGGGTGATCATGCGTGCCCCAGTGGCGGCAAAAGGATGACCATAGGCGATGGAACCTCCCAGCACATTCAACCGCTCTGCCGCCAAGGGTGGCAGGGGCGCCGCCAGGCCCAGTTGACCGATGGCATACTCCTCATCCGACAGGCACTGCAGGGTACAGAGCACCTGGGCGGCAAAGGCCTCATGCATATCGACCAGGGTCAGCTCCTCCCAGCGGCAGCCGGCCAGAGCCAGGGCCTGCGGGATCGCCTTGGCCGGCGCCAACAACAGATCCTCCTGCACGGACTTGGCGGCAAAGGCCATGCTGGCGCAGATAGCCCAGCGGGCGCAGCCCCTGGGCCCGGGCCAGACTCTCCTTCATCAGCAGCACGGCGGCGGCACCATCGGTGAGCGCCGAGGCGTTGCCCCGCCGTTATGCTGCCCCCAGGCCGGACAAATGCCGGCGGGAGTGCCTGATAGTCCGCCAAGCTGGCCTCGGCGCGGATCAGGTTATCCTGGAGCAATGGCGGCCCCTCGCCCAACAGGTGGCAGGGCGCCACCTCCTCATCCAACCACCCCGCTGCCCAGGCGGCGGCGGCCTTCTGATGGGAGGCCAGGGCAAATGCATCCTGCGCCTCGCGGCGGATGCCATGACGCTGGGCCATCAGCTCGGCACTGTGTCCCATGCTCAGGCCGGTGGCATATTCAGCCACCGGCGGGGGCACAGGCCGAAAATGGCCTAAACGCAGGGGCTTGACCGCCTGCCAGCGCTGTTGCCAGGTGCGGGCCTTACGCAGATCCAGCAAGGCCACGGCCAGGGGTTCAGTCAGGCCGATGGGCAGCAAGGAGCTCGAATCGGCACCGCCGGCGATGCCGGCCTGACACTGCCCCAGCCAGATGCCCTGGGCCAGATTGGCCACCGCCTGAAAGCTGGTGGCACAGGCACGGCTGACGCTGTAGGCATCGGTGCTGGGGGCAAGCGGTGAGAGCAGGACTATCTCGCGGGCAATATTGGGTGCGGCAGGCATCTGGATCACCTGACCGAACACCAGCAGATCCAGCAAGGCCGGATCCAGATCGCTGCGCCGTATCAGTTCGTTGACCAAGGCCGAGCCCAGGGCCAGGGCCGAGCAGCCGCGGTAGGCGGTCGCCTGCTTGGCAAAGGGGGTTCTGAGCCCTGCCACCACGGCGATACGCTGCGGGTGAACCGTCTGGCTTGTCCCTCTCATGGTCAGCACTCCCAGCGATCATGGGCTTATGCTAGGTGTAGCTCATATTCCCGTTCGTCAATACCCGGCACGCCTCACAATGTGCCCTTCGCATCCCCCAACTGGCGGGCCAAAGGGTGTAGACTGCCGCCATCTGTTCATAACTAAGATGTTGAAATGCCCAAGCAAACGATCAATGCGGTACGCAGTTACCTGCACCAGCAGGTGCTGGGCCAGCCGGAACTGGTGGAGGGGCTGATGATGGCCCTGCTGGCAGATGGTCACATACTGGTGGAAGGCCCGCCGGGCCTGGCCAAGACCCGCGCCGTCAAGAGCCTGGCCCGTTGCATTGAAGGGCGCTTTCACCGTATCCAGTTCACCCCGGATCTGCTGCCGGCGGATCTGACCGGCACCGACATCTATCGACCACAAGATGGCAGCTTCGTCTTCCAGCCGGGCCCCCTGTTTCATCACTTGCTGCTGGCCGATGAGATCAACCGGGCGCCCGCCAAGGTGCAGAGCGCCCTGCTTGAGGCCATGGGCGAACACCAGATCACCATAGGCCGCAAAAGCTACCAGTTACCCGAACTGTTCTTGGTGATGGCCACCCAGAACCCCATAGAACAAGAGGGCACTTACCCCCTGCCGGAGGCCCAGCTGGATCGCTTCATGCTCCATCTGCAGCTGGACTACCCGGATGCCGCCACCGAGCTGGCCATATTGCGGCTCAATCATGATGAGAGCCGCCAAAGCGCAGAGGCCGAGCCGCCCCGCCTGAGTCAGACCGAGCTGTTTGCCGCCCGCAAATCGGTGCTGGAGGTGAGCCTGGCGCCAGCGGTGGAGAACTACCTGGTAGCCCTGGTGATGGCCACCCGCCGCCCCGCGGCCTACGATGCCGAGCTGGGTCGCTGGCTGGCGTATGGCGCCAGCCCCCGCGCCACCATGGCCATGGCCCGTTGTGCCCGGGTGCGCGCCTGGCTCGCCGACCGGGATTTTGTTACCCCGGATGATATTCAGCACTGCGCCTACCCTGTGCTGCGCCACCGCCTCTTGCTAAGCATGGAGGCAGAGGCTGATGGCATTGATACCAACCAGGTGATCGAACGCCTGCTGCAGCGGGTTGTCGCCGCATGAGCGATGATGGCATCCAGCTGAGCCTGGATCAGTTGCTGCAGTGCCACCGCTTGGGCGGCATCCTCTCGGCCCGCTTTGGCGGTGGCTTGCGGCAGGGGCTGCACAGATCCCGCGGCAAGGGGCGCGGCATGGAGTTTGCCGAGGTGCGCCCCTATCAACAGGGCGATGATGTGCGCACCATCGACTGGCGGATCACCGCCCGTACCGGCCGCACCCACACCAAGCTGTTTCGCGAGGAGCGCGACAGGGCCGTCTACCTGCTGCTGGATCTGTCGCCTGAGATGTATTTCGGCTCACGGGGTCAACTCAAGGCCCGGATGGCCTGTGAACTGGCCGCCGCCCTGGCCTGGCAGGCCCAACGGCATGGCGACAAGATTGGTGGTCTGCTGCTGGTGGAGCAATCCCGTCTTCGTCTGGCCCCTGGCGGCAACCGCAAGGACGTGCTCTTGCTGCTCAGCCAACTGCTTAACGCCTATCAGCGCGGCTTGGCGCGTCCGGCGCTGGCCACCCCCTTGGATCAGGGCCTGGCGCAGATGAACCTGCTGGTCCGCCCCGGCAGCCAGATCCAGGTGATCAGCGACTTCTACCGGCTGGCTAACGAGGGCTGGCACTGGTTGCGACGCCTGAGCCGTCAGCATGAGGTCCGCTGCTGGCAGGTACGGGATCAACTGGAGCTGCAACTGCAAGGCCAGGGCCATCTGGCGGTGGACAACCTGCGCCAGCAGGGGGTGATCCATGCCAACGATCCCCAGTTTGTCCGCCACTACCAGCAGGTGGGCCACTTTCGTCAGCAGCAGCTGCGCCTGCAGCTACGCAGCAGTTGTAACCAGCTGTTTGAACTCGATGCCAGTGTTCCGCTCTCCACTCAGCTGCGAGGGTTATGATGGGCTTTCCCCTGCAACAACTCAGAGACATCCACGAAGCCCCGCTGCCTGGTGCGGGCCCGCTCGACACGGCGCTGTGGCTGCTGGCCGCCCTGGGGCTCGCCGGCGGACTGCTCTGGTTGGCGCTGAGCTTGTATCGCCAGCGGATCTGGTGGCGACACTACCTGCGCTGGCGCCGCCTGCAGCGCAGTGATCCGCCCAACGCCCTGGCCATCAACCAGTTTCTCAAGTCCCTGCTGCTCAGCTACCAGCCCAGGCAGGAGATAGCAGCACTCACGGGGCAGGCCTGGCTGCTGTACCTGGATCGGCTGGGCCAGACCCGTTTTAGCCAGTTTGGCCGGCACTGGGAGGCCTGGTTGTATGGTCAGCGTCCCCTGGGCACGCAAGAGGCTGCCGCCTTGCTGGCGCAATGCCATCGCCTGCTGCTGGCGCTGCGGAGACAGACCCCATGCTGATCCTGGCCTGGCCCTGGCTGCTGCTGTTGCTGCTGTTGCCCCTGCTGGTTCGCCGCCACCTGCGGGCCGTCCCCTCCTTGCTGGGGGAACCCCTGGTGATCCCCACCCTGCCCTATGTCAGCGAACGGCCACTGGCGACACAGCGCTGGCAACCCCTGCTGCTGCTGCTGGCCTGGGCATGTCTGTGCCTGGCCCTGGCGCGGCCGCAGTGGCTCGGCGAGCCGCTGGCCCTGGAACAAGCCCAACGTGACCTCATGCTGGCGGTGGATCTCTCGGACAGCATGCGCACCCAGGACATGGTGCTCGAGGGGGCGCCGGTGGATCGACTGAGCGTGGTCAAACAGCAGCTGACCCAGTTTGTCCAGCGCCGGCAGGGCGATCGGCTGGGACTCATCCTCTTTGCCGATCACGCCTATGTGATGATGCCACTGTCGGCGGATCATGCCACCTTGGCGCAATTCATCGCTGAACTGGATTTCGGCCTGGCCGGTCATCTCACCGCCATCGGCGAAGCCATTGGCCTCAGCCTCAAACGCCTGGAGCAGCAGCAAACCCAGCAGAAGGTGCTGATCCTGCTCAGTGACGGCCGGGATACGGTGGAGACGCTGCCCCCCTTGACCGCCGCCAGGCTGGCCGCCAATGCCCAGATGCGTATCTATACCATAGGGCTGGGGGCCGAAGATCCGGAAGATCCGGACGGCAGCCACAGCGATCTGGATGAACAGACCCTGACCCGCATCGCCGCCGTCACAGGTGGGCACTACTTTCGTGCCCGGGATCCCGACAGCCTGGCCAACATCTACCAGGCCATCGACGAGCTGGAGCCCAGTGAACGAAACGCCCGCTTTTATCAGCCGCGCCAGGAGCTCTACCCCTGGCCACTGAGCCTGGCGCTGGCCTTGTGCCTCCTACTGCTGGTGAGACGCCTGTATGAGTGATCTGGTGTTGTTACGCCCCTGGTGGCTGTTGGCCCTCCTGCCCCTGGCACTGCTCTACTGGCAGCGCCGGCGCCTGCTCATCCGCCGCCAGGATCTGATCCGCCCCAGCCTGCTGGCCTACCTGAGCCCGGATGCGGCCCAGCCCCGCCTGCGCCGCCGCCATCGCTGGCCCTGGCTGGCCGCCCTGCTGGCGCTGCTGGCATTAAGCGGCCCGGCCATCCAGACCGAGGACGCCCTGTATGAGCAGGAGCAGTCCTGGTATTGGCTGCTGGATGTCTCCCACTCCATGCTGGCCGACGATCTGCCGCCCTCCAGACTGATCCGCACCCGCTACAAGCTGCTGGAGTTGCTGGAGCTGGCCCCCACCGCCAAGGTCGGCCTCATCGCTTTTGCCGGCGATGCCTTCGTCATCAGCCCGGTGACTGACGATCATGCCACCTTACAGCACATGCTGCGGGAGCTGGAGCCTGGCGTCATGCCCCAGGCCGGTTCAGATCCGGTGGCGGCCGTGCGCCTGGGCCTGCGCCAGTTGAGGCAAAGCCAGACCCTGCGTGGCCGCCTGCTGCTCATCACAGACAACCTGACCGCGCCCCAGGCTCAGGCCATTACGCAACTCATGGCCGGGCAACCCTGGCCGCTGGATCTGCTGGTGGCCGGCACACCACCGGGTGCCGCCATCGCCTTAAACGATGGCCGCCTGCTGCGGGATAGCCAGGGGCAACTGGTCATCGCCAAGACGGATTACATCCAGCTGCAACGACTGGCTGACGGGGTTGGCGGCCATCTCTACCGTCTCGACGGTGACGCCGATCAATGGCCGACCCTGATCCGGCCGGATGCCGGCCAGCGCCGGGGGGCACCCTTGGGGCGTCAGCAGGTCGATCTGGGCTACTGGCTCTTGCTGCCGCTGATCGCCCTGGCCTTGCTGTTTCGCCGCGGCCTGCTGTGGCTGTGCCTGCTGTCCTTGCTGGGCCCCCTGCTGCCTGCACCGGCACAGGCGGCAGATGGCATCCGCCTCTATCAGGCCCAGCGCTACGCCGAGGCGGCAGCACAACTCGACGATCCCCTCTGGCGCGGCAATGCCTTCTATCGGGCCGGCAACTATCCGGCCGCCCTGGCGGCCTATGGCCTGCTGGAGGGGGCTCAGGCCCGCTACAACAGTGGCAACGCCCTGGTACAACTGGGCCGCTACCCGGAGGCCTTGCGTGCGTACGATGCCGCCCTGGCCCTGGATGCCAACCATTACGATGCCCGTTTCAATCGTGAGCTGGTGGCCAACTGGCTGGCCAACCAGGGGCAAGCCCAGCGTCAGAGCCCCCAGCCAGCCGACCAGGCGGCCACCGACGCAGATCCCCTCAAGGCGGTGGCCGAAGCCCCCGGCAACCTGATGAAAAACCGCCTGCGCCTGCAGGCGGCCAAGCGCCCCAGCCGGCTGCAGGAGGAACCCTGGTGACACGCTGTCTTCTCCTGGTGCTGGTGCTGATGCTGAGCCTGCCCCTGCAGGCCGCGCCGCGCCTGAGCCTATCACCGCCGCCCTACCAGCAGGCGCAGAGCCTGCAGCTGACGGTGACCGCCGATGGCCTGCTGGCGGCCGAGGCGCTGGATATCAAACCGCTGTTTGCCAGCTTCATCATCGGCCAGCTGCGTTGGCAGCAAGATAGCCGGCAGCAGATCACTCAGTGGCACATCCCCCTGGTGCCGCGGCTCAGTGGCCGGATCCCCCTGCCGGCCCTGCGGGTCGGTGAGGAGAGCACCGCCGAGCAACCCCTGCAGATAGCGCCGCCCTCCGCCCCCGCGGCACCGGATCTGGCCCGTCAGGCGGCCCAGTTGCAGGGGCAGCTCAGCCGCGAACAGGCCCTGGTCGGCCAGCCGCTTATCTACGAGGCCAGGATCTGGATGCACCCCGGGGTACAGATGGCCAGCCTCACGGCCCCCAGCCTGGAGGGGGCCAGCATCTCTGTACTGGGTGAAGACGAACAGACCAGCGAACTCCATCAGGGTCAGCGGGTGCTGGGGCTGCTGCGGCGCTATCTGGTGGTACCCGAGGTGCCCGGCGCCCTGCAGCTGTATGGCGTCCAGGCCCAGGGCGAGGAGCTTGAAGATGCCCAGGGTTTGCAGTTGCGGGCGAGGCCCCTACGTCTGCAGGCCCCCAATAGCCCCCTTGTGGTGGCAGCCCTGCCGCCTGACGCCCCTGAGCTGGTGGCTGAGGCGGTGCGCTTGACCCAGCGCTGGGAGCCCACCCAGGGCCCTTATCGCCTGGGCGCCCCCATCATACGGGAGCTGACCCTGGAGCTGGTGAACGCAGATCCGCGCCGGCTTCCCACCCTGAGCCTGCCGCAACATCCGGGGCTGCGCAGCTACGAAGATGGCAACCAGCTGCAGATCCGGCTGCAAGACGGTCGCCTGCAGATCCGCCAGACCCTGCGGCAGGCCTTGATCCCGATCAGCGGCGCTGTCATAGCGCTGCCGGCCATCGAAATCCCCTGGTGGGATGCCGTGCGCCAAGAGGTGACCACAGCGCGCCTGCCAGCCATTGATCTGCCTCTGGCGGCGCCGCCTGCCGCCCCGGCAGTGGCCAGCCCTCGCCAGAGCAGCGCCCCCTGGCGCGACTGGTGGCTGGGGCTGGTGGGACTGCCCTTGCTGCTGTGGCTCCTGATCTGCCAGCACCGCCGCCAGCGGCGCCAGCCTATCTCCTTGCCGCTACCTCCCACTCTGGCACTCATCTGGCACAGCCTGCGCCTGATCCGTGCAGGCCAGCAGGCGGATGCCCGGCAGCTGCATGCCTGCCTGCTGACCTGGGCGCGATGGCGATGGCCGGTGTCGCCACCCAGTTGTGTCGAAGCCATGCCCTGCTATCGGACGCTGGCCAGTGAGCTGGATCCCCTGCTGGCCGCCTGCTTTGCCCCGGATTCGGTGGCGTATCGCTGGCCCGCCGGCCTGACGCGCCGCCTGCTGACCTGGCGGCAACCACACGAGCCTGCGGCATCCGGCCTCAACCCGGGCGCGCTGGACTAGCGGGAGTCGTTCAACACCAAATACAAGTATCTCCTTCACATTTTTACCGTTTCGCGGCGAGATCGTCGCTTTTTTGGCCGCTGGTCTGATTTCCCGGTGACGGAGGCCCCCGTACAATCGCGCCTCCTGTTAACGCCTATCAAGTTGTGAAAACATCATGCAAAAGACCAAGCTTGCGACCCTTGCCCTCGCCGTCTCTGCCAGCCTGTTGGCCTGCGGCGCTCAGGCCGCTGCGTTCAACCTCAACGAACACTCAGCCTCTGGCTTGGGTCGTGCCTTCGCAGGCGAAGCCGCCATCGCAGACAATGCCGCCGTGCTGGCCCGTAACCCGGCCGCCATGACCCGCTTCAAGCGTGCGGAAATGAGCCTGGTCGCCACCTATGTCGCCCCCAATATCAACTTACAGGGCGAAGACGATGCCCTGGGCGGCCTCATCAGTGCCAGCAGCCTGGATGCCCAGGATGTGGCTCCCAGTGCCATGATCCCGGCCTTCTACTATCTCCAGCCCCTCAATGAACAGTGGGCGGTCGGCCTGGGCCTCTTCTCCAATTTCGGCCTCTCCACCGAATACGATGAAAACTATGTGGCAGGGGCCCTGGGGGGCAAGACGGAGCTCACCACCCTCAACATCAATCCGAATGTGGCCTACCGGCTCAACGAGCAGTGGAGCCTGGGCGCCGGTATCAGTGCCATCTACGCCGATGCCCGCCTGGTACGCCGCGCCGGTGCCCTCGCCGCCCTCAATCCGGCCCTCTCCAGCGATACCGCCATCGTCGATCTGCAAGGCGACACCTGGGCCTGGGGCTGGAATGCCGGCGTCCTGTATGAATACAACGAAGCCAACCGCTTTGGCCTCAGCTATCGCTCCGGCTCCACCGTCAAGCTTGAGGGCGAATACTCAGGCACCACCACCGGCTTCAACACAGTACCCGGTAAGCTGGATCTGGAGCTGCCGGCCATCGCCGAATTCTCCGGCTACCACCAGCTGGCTCGGCAATGGGCACTGCACTATTCGGTGCAGTGGACTGGCTGGAGTGCGCTCAAGGAGCTGCGAGCCACCAGTGATCAATGTGGCGGTGACTGCTTCCAGAAGGATCTGGAGTTCAAGGACAGCTGGCGCTATGCCATCGGTGCCAGCTGGTATCTGGCACCCGAGTGGACGCTACGCGCCGGCCTGGCACAGGATCGCCAGGCGGCCTACCATGTGATCAGCATTCCGGATACCGAACGTCTCTGGTATAGCCTGGGCGCTAGCTACCAGATGAATGAGGCTTTGAGCCTGGATCTGGGTGTCGCTTACCTGCAGGGGGATGACGCCCAGTTGCAGGAAAGTCTCACCAGTGGTGTAGACATCCACTACCGCTCCGACGCCTCCGCCTGGCTCGCCGCACTGCAACTGAACTACCGCTTCTAAGCCCTTAAGACCACCGGCATTTTCTCGCCGGTGGTCTGTTTTTATAGATTTGTGACTGCCGCGAATAATTGCCGCCGGCACAGTTGCAGCCCCGCCCCACCACTGTTACCTTGCCGCCTAGAGTTCCTCAGATCCGCTCCTGCGCGGGTCATTTCGCATTCTGGTTGCCTATGTATTCATTTGTTGCCCGTCAGCCCATTCTCAATCGTCAGCAACAGCCGGTTGCCTACGAGCTGCTGTTTCGTCAGGGGCTGGAAAACGTCTTCCCTAACATCAGTCCCGAGCAGGCCACCAACAAGCTGATCGCCGAACAGTTTCTCACTCAGCCCATAGAGCATCTGATTGGTAATCACCCCTGCTTCATCAACTTTCCCGAAAGCCTGCTGCTGCAAGGTCTGGCCGATAGTCTGCCCACCGATAAGGTGGTGATCGAAATCCTCGAGACCGCCACCCCCAATGACCGGCTGCTGGCCAAGGTGCAACAGATGAAGCAGCGGGGTTATCGCATCGCCCTGGATGACTTCACCCTGGACCCCCGCTGGCAGCCGTTTCTGCCCTATATCGACATCATCAAGTTCGACTGGCGCACCAGCTCAGAGGAGGAGATCCGCCGCTTTATCGATGGCCATCGCCACCTCAAGCTGCAGTATCTGGCAGAGAAGGTGGAGGATCTGGCGGAGTTTGAGGCGGCCATGGCCATGGGTTGTCACTTCTTTCAGGGTTACTTCTTCAGCCGCCCCGAGGTAGTGCAGCAAAAAACCCTTAATGCCAGTCAGCTGACCCTGATGCGCCTGCTTAAGGAGGTCAACAAGGAGGAGCCCGATCTTGACCGCATCGAGGGGCTGTTGAGCAGCGATGTCAGCCTCTCCTACAAGCTGCTGCGTTACGTCAATAACATGCGCTATGGCGCCGGCAAACCCATCACCTCGTTCCGCCAGGCGGCGGTGTTTCTCGGCAACCGGGAGCTGCGCCGTTTCGTCTCCTTGGTAACCACCACCAGCGTCGGCGAGCACAAGAGTCCCGAGCTCTATCACATGTGCCTGGTACGCGCCCGGTTTTGCGAGCTGCTCTCCTTGCACCGACCGCAATGGACCAATCCCTCCGAGGCCTTCTTGTGTGGTCTCTTCTCGTTACTTGAGGCCCTGCTGGATCAATCGTTCGAACACCTGCTGCAGGATGTGCCTGTCTCCGCGGCCATCGTCCAGGCACTGGTACACAATCGTGGTGAGCTGGCCTTCTATCTGGCGTTCATCCGGGATTATGAAGAGGCCAACTGGCCGCGCATTGCCAAACGGGCGGAGAAGATGGGGCTCAATGAAGCGGAGGTGGCCCGCCTCTACCTGGAGGCGAACCAGTGGGCCAACCTGCTCAGTCAGCCGGAGCAGTAAGCTCAGGGTAGGCCTGGCCGGCCAGAAAATGCTTGCGGCACAAGGAGACGTAGCGATCGGCATCGCCGATTTCTACCTGAGCACCTTCCCGTACCACGCGCCCTCCCTCGCCTACCCTGGCGTTCATGTGCGCCTTGTTGCCGCACCAGCAGATACTCTTTAGCTCCTCCACCTTATCTGCCAGACACAGCAGGTGATACGAGCCCTCAAACAGCTCGCCACGAAAATCCGTCTTCAGGCCATAGGCGATCACCGGGATCCGCAAGGCATCGACTATCCGCGCCAGTTGGTAGACCTGGGCCCGAGTCAGAAACTGCGCCTCATCCACGATAAACACGTCCGGTCGCGGCGCCGTCTCAGCCAGCAGCGCAAACAGATCGCTCTGCTCACTAAACACAGGGACTTTCAGCTCCAGCCCGACCCGGGCCGTGATCACCCCGACGCCAAAGCGATCATCGATGGCGGGCGTCATGGCCAGAGGGCGCATGCCACGCTCCACATAGTTAAAATGCGCCTGGATAAGCTGGGTGGATTTGCCGGAATTCATGGCGGCAAATTTATAGTGCAGGGAAGCCATGTTGCTCCTTGAAGAGAACGCCAGGGGCGCATGATGGCAAAAAACAGGGCGCCCGTCAGCGGGGCGCCCACTCAAGCACAGTGGCCTCAGGCCGGCTGCAGCACAGCGCGTCGGCGCCACCACAGCAGACACGGCAGCAACACCAGCCCCGTCACCGTCAGGCCCAGTAGCGTCGAGCCGCTAAATCCCAGGGCCAGATAGCCCAAAACGGTGGCCAGAGCAATCAACAGGGCATAAGGCAGCTGAGTGACCACATGATCCATGTGATGGCAGCCGGCACCGGTGGAGGAAAGAATGGTGGTGTCGGAGATGGGAGAGCAATGATCGCCAAATACCGAGCCCGCCAGGACTGCCGAGAGCATGGGCAAGAGCAGGCCCGGCTCACTGGCCATGGCCAGATCCCCGGCCAGCGGCAGCATGATCCCGAAGGTGCCCCAACTGGTCCCTGTGGAGAAGGCCATGATACCGGCCAGCACAAACAGCATGGCCGGCAGCAGCCCCACCGAGAGCCCGGATTGGGTGAGTGATGCCAGGAACTTGCCGGTCTCCATGTCGCGGATCACAGCCCCTACGGCCCAGGCCAACACCAGGATGCGGATGGCAGGCCACATGGCCAGCAGGCCCTGTCTTACCGCCAACCCCCAATGCGTGAGGGGCAGTCGCAGACGCAGCGCCAGCGCCCCAGCCACCAGCAGGGCGCTCGCCCCCCCCTTCACCAGTGACAAACCGACATCGGTGTTTTCCAGCGCCTTCAATAGCGAGAAGGCGGCCCCCTCCACAGCCAGCTTGCTCGCACCGCTGTAGATCATGAAAAACACGGTAGCCAGCACCAGGGTAATGATCGGCCAGGCCAGATCCTTGACCTGCCCCCGTTCTGACTCGGGCAGTTCGGCAGAGGCCCCCGGCGGTATGCCACGGGCGGGGTCAAATAGCTCGCCTTGGGCGGCAGCGGCCTCATGCCGCGCCATGCTGCCCAGATCCAGATCCCGCAGTACCACCAAGGCCACCATCAGCAGGGTAAAGACGGCATACAGGTTCATTGGCGCCATGGCCATGAAGGTCGCCAATGGGCTGTGGCCTGTCAATCCGTGCGCGGCCAGAATGCCGCCAATGATGGCGATGATATAGGCGCCCCAGGATGAAACCGGCATCAACACACAAACAGGAGCCGCCGTAGAATCCAGCAGATATGCCAGCTTGGCGCGAGAGATACGGTGACGATCGGTCACCGGCCGGCAAATGGTGCCCACCGCCAGGCTGTGAAAATAGTCATCAATAAAAAATAAAAAGACCAATAGCCCTGTCATCATCTTGGCCTGACGACGCGTCTGGATCCGCCGCTGCGCCCAAAGAGCAAAGGCACGGGTACCGCCGGAGATGGCCATCAGGCTGATTAAACAGCCCAGCAGCAGCAAGAAACCTATGATATTAAGATTCCAGCTATTCCAGCTGCCCTCACTCCAGACAATATTGGTGAACTTCTCAGCCAGATAATGGGCCGTCGCCCCTGGCGCCCCCAGATTAAGCAGCAAGGCCCCGGCCAGGATACCGATGCCCAGGGATAGCAAGACGCGTCGGGTGGTAATGGCCAGCACCACCGCCAACAAGGGCGGCAGCAGTGACAGAGCAGAATCAGAATAATGGGCCAAGGCCATGATCTCATCTCACCTATATTCAGGCGGAGATCTACTGAAGAGGGATGCAAAAGCGACCTGCCGGGCAGGTGAAATACAGAACCCCTTCGGTAGCGCTCCATAGTATTGAACTATGACAGTGCCGTTCCTGTTCGAAACGGCCCCAGCAGGCGATGATGATGCATACACCCACTTCGGCGTTGACTCCTTTTCCGGAACCTCACAGGAATCACCCTCTGAACCGGTACTGATAGGCAACGCGCCTCTACTAAAGGTAAATCGCAGTGATTTTATCCAGCACACCCTGGATGTCAAGACAATCGTGCTGGCAAAATAAAGTCTCAGCTGAAACACGTTCCAGAATTTATCCCATTTATTTTTTTCCAATCCGCTTTTACGGATTTTATTAAAGATGGATCCTTGACTAATTAATATATTGTTTATAAATTTCGCTTAAATCATACCCCCGTAAAAACACATCAATGAGAGTGTTGAACATGTCCGAATTTTTGAAAGTCTTAATGAACATTCGCAGCTTGCGCGCTGCGGCACGCGAAGTTTCTCTTGAGCAACTGGAAGAGGGGCTTGAAAAACTGAGCCTGGTGGTGGAAGAACGCCGCAATGAAGAAGCCAGCCAGCGTGAGGCGCAAGAAGAGCGTAAGCGCAAGATCAATCAATATATGGATATGCTGCGCGCCGATGGCATTGATCCCATCGAGCTCAAAGAGCTGATGGGTGAAATCGAAAAGCCAGCCGGCAAGCGCGCTCCCCGCCCGGCTAAATATCGCTATACCGATGAAGCAGGCCAAGAGAAGACCTGGACTGGTCAAGGTCGTCAACCAGTGGCCATTCGTACTCACATTGAAGCCGGTGGCAAGCTCGAAGATTTTCTCATCGAGCAAAACTAATCACCTTCTCTCAATAAGGCCGCTGTTGCGGCCTTATTTTTAAACACGCCTTATGACCTTCGCCTTTCGGACCCTCCTCCCAGCCACACGCCCAAGGATCACCGAGACCCTCTGGATGCTTGGCCTACCCCTGCTACTTATCCTGTTGCAGCTCATCCACAGCCAATGGTTTGACTTGGCCTATCAGCGGCAGGCTATTCTTCAGGGCGCTTGGTGGCGGCTCATGACCGGAGGGCTGGTACACAGTAACACAGCGCATCTGCTGATGAATCTGCTGGGCTGGCTGCTGATCAGCTGGATTTACCGTGCCGACTGTGGTCTGCGGCGTCAGCTTGCCTGCCTGCTGCTCCTGGTGCCACTCATCAATCTGGCGATCTTGTGGCTGGATCCCAGCCTGCACCGCTACGTTGGGCTCTCAGGTGCCCTGCACGGCCTCTTCTGTTATGCCGCGCTGTGCAGCCTGCGGGCCGGCGACCGGCAGCAGTGCTACTGGCTGCTGGGCCTATTACTCAAGCTGGGCTGGGATCACTGGCATCAGGACGGCGTGACGGCCGAACTCATCGCCGTGCCCGTATATGATGGCGCCCACAGGCTCGGCGCCTTCTTAGGTCTCATGCTGGGTGCCGGAATGTGGCTCAGATCAGGCTGGCGTTAACGGCTTGCAAGGTGGCCAGCGGCTCTGCCGCCTGGGTGATGGGCCGCCCTATCACCAAATAGTCTGCACCGGCGCTCACCGCCTCAGCCGGGGTCAACACGCGGCGCTGATCTCCGGTCTCACTGCCGGCCGGCCGAATGCCCGGGGTGACCAACAAGAACTCTTGGCCCAGCCGCTCCTTGAGGAATTGTGCTTCCTGCGCCGAGCAGACGACCCCATCCAGCCCCGCCGCTTGCGTCAGGCTCGCCAAGCGCAACACCTGCTCTAATGGCGGTATGTCCAAGCCAATCTGGGCCAAGTCCGCCTGCTCCATGCTGGTCAGCACGGTCACGGCGATGAGTTTGGGGGCCTTGTCACCATAGGGCGCCAAGGCCGCCTTGGCGGCAGCCATCATGCGCTGACCGCCACTGGCATGCACATTCACCATCCACACGCCCAACTCGGCGCTGGCCGCTACCGCCTTGGCCACCGTATTGGGAATATCATGAAACTTGAGATCCAAAAAGACATCAAACCCTTTAGCCACCAGCTGGCGCACAAAGTGTGGGCCAAATAGGGTGAACATCTCCTTGCCCACCTTCAACCGACACAAGCTGGGATCCACCTTTGCCACAAATGCCAGGGCTGCGGCCTCGTCCGCATAATCCAGCGCCACAATCACCTTGGGATCTGTCATAACTACTCCTGCTTTTTATTCCCCATCCAAACCACGGATGGGCTTGATGGTGCCCCACCCCTTACAGGAGGGGCATTGCCAAAAAATCACACGGGACGAGAAGCCGCAGCGGCGACATCGGTGCACCGGCTTGACGTTGATCTGCTCTTGTACCAGCGATGCCAGCAAGCCGAGACTTTCTCGTGCCTCCTGACTGCGCGCCTCGGCTAACTGATAACGGATCAAGCGGTGAAAGCCCTTCATGGTGGGATGGCGCTTGAGTTCGTCCAGTACCAGCTGCTCTGCCGCAGCCCGTCCCAGTAGCTTTTCCTGCTCATCCGCCAGGGCTAGCAGCACACTGGCGGCATGGGTCTGTTGCAACCACTGCTGCAATACCACGCCCAGTTCTGTTTCTTCCTGCTCGGCCAGACACGCCAGCAACAGGGGCAAGGCCTCGGGGGCAAAATCCGGATCCAGAGCCGGCAGGGGTTGCAGCGTCTCAATGGCGAGTTCAGCGCGCTGCTGTTGCCAATAGGCACGGGCCAGCATGAGTCGCGCACGGATGCAACGCTCATCGGTTTGCAAGGCGCGCTTGAGTTTATAAATGGCCTTTTTGGAATCCTGGGCCTTGAGCAGCAACTCAGCCTGTTCGCAATAAAAATGGGCGATGGAGGGGATCACCTTGTCACCCAGCTTGCGCTTGCTGCGCTCGGCGACGGCGATGGCCTTGTCCCACTCACGCATCTGCTGATAGATGTCGATGAGCAAATTGGCCGCCGCCTCTTCATGATCCGAATCTTTTACGAGCTCCGGCAGTATGCTCTCTGCCCTATCCAGCAAGCCTGCAGCGATAAAATCCCGTGCCAACTCAAGCATCGACAGATTGCGTTGTTCATAAGTCAGATGAGGTCGGGCCACCAGGTTTTGGTGGATACGGATGGCACGCTCCACTTCGCCACGCTGACGAAACAGATTGCCAAGCGCCAGATGGGTTTCGAGTGTTTCTTCGTCCACCTGCAGCATTTCGATAAAGAGATCGACGGCCTTATCCGGCTGCTCGGAGAGCAAAAAGTTAATCCCGGCAACATAGTTCCGAGAGAGTTTGTGGCCTAAATTTTCTTTATCTAGCCTGGCGCTGCGTTGGCCCATATACCAGCCATAGGCCACGGCTATCGGCAACAACAGGAACAACAGTTCCAGCATTTGAAGATTATTCCTTGCCTAGCTGGCCTCTGAGACTATGGAGTTCTTTAGCCTGGCGCTGTAGCTGTTTGTGCAGCTTCTGCTGCCGAAACTGCTGGCGAAAATATCCCCAGGACCATACCAGACTGGCCAAGGCAAAGCCTCCCAGAAAGACCAGGGCTAACAGGGTGGAGAGATAAAACTCACCGCGGGCAACCAGGAAATTGACACCTATGAGTTGATTATTTTCCGCGCCCAGGGTCAAGGCAATGGCACACACCGCCAGCACCACGAAAAAAATAGCCAGATTACGCATGAAGATGCCCTCAGATAAACACACTAAAAATGCGGTTTTATCCGCCGTTTATCCGGCCAGGTTCACTCGCTCTCTCAGCTCCTTGCCCGGCTTGAAGTGCGGCACAGACTTACCTTGCAGCTCCACCTTCTCCCCTGTTTTAGGATTACGGCCAACACGGGGCGCACGATAATGGAGTGAAAAACTACCAAAACCGCGAATTTCAATCCGCTCGCCATCCTGCAGCGTAGACGCCATTTGCTCCAGGATCTCCCGAATCGCCGCCTCAACCTCTTTAGCAGATAAGTGCATTTGCTTGCTGGCAAGGCGCTCAATCAAATCGGATTTGGTCATAGCAGGACTCCTGTATGTGTCGGGGGCAAATAATGATTAAAAAAAGGGCGGTCAAGACCGCCCTTTTTTGTGCCTAAGGGGAGATTACTCGCCCTTGGCAGCCTTGAACGCTTCGGCCATGGCGTTGGTGAAACCAACATCGTCTTGCTGTTGGTTCAGGGTATCGATGGCAGCCTTCTCGTCAGCTTCGTCCTTGGCACGGACAGACAGGCTAACGGTGCGGTTCTTGCGATCTACGCCCATGAACTTGGCTTCAACGTCATCGCCCACGGACAGAACCAGAGAGGCGTCTTCCACGCGGTCGCGGGACACATCGGAGGCACGAATGTAGCCTTCTACGCCTTCTTCCAGCTCTATGGTGGCGCCCTTGGCATCAACGGCGGTTACCTTACCGGTAACGATAGCACCTTTCTTGTTGTCAGACAGGTACTTATTGAAGGGATCTTCCTCGATCTGCTTCACGCCCAGGGAGATGCGCTCACGCTCCGGATCCACTTGCAGAACAACGGCTTCGATTTCGTCGCCCTTCTTGAATTCGCGCACGGCGTCTTCGCCGTTAGCGTTCCAAGAGATGTCTGACAGGTGAACCAGACCATCGATACCGCCATCCAGACCGATGAAGATACCGAAGTCGGTGATGGACTTGATCTTACCGGCAACGCGATCGCCCTTGGCATGGCTTTCAGCAAACTGCTGCCAGGGGTTAGCCTTGCACTGCTTCAGACCCAGGGAGATACGACGACGCTCTTCGTCGATGTCCAGAACCATCACATCAACCAGGTCGCCTACGTTAACAACCTTGGACGGATGGATGTTCTTGTTGGTCCAATCCATTTCGGACACGTGCACCAGGCCTTCTACGCCCTCTTCGATTTCAACGAAGCAGCCGTAATCGGTCAGATTGGTCACGCGGCCAGACAGGCGGGCACCTTCCGGATAACGCTTGGCGATAGCCACCCACGGATCTTCGCCCAGCTGCTTCAGGCCCAGGGACACACGGGTCCGCTCGCGGTCGAACTTCAGCACCTTAACGGCAATTTCGTCACCCACGTTAACGATCTCGGAAGGATGCTTAACGCGCTTCCAAGCCATGTCGGTGATGTGCAGCAGGCCATCAACGCCGCCCAGGTCCACGAAGGCGCCGTAGTCGGTCAGGTTCTTGACGATACCCTTGACTTCCATGCCTTCTTGCAGGTTGGCCAGCAGGCTGTCACGCTCGCTGGTATTTTCAGTTTCGATCACGGCACGACGAGAAACCACAACGTTGTTGCGCTTCTGGTCCAGCTTGATGACCTTGAACTCCAGCTCTTTGCCTTCCAGGTGGGCAGTGTCACGCACCGGACGCACGTCAACCAGAGAGCCAGGCAGGAAGGCACGGATGTTGTTCACTTCGACGGTGAAACCACCCTTGACCTTGCCGTTGATGAGACCAACAACGGTAGCCTGTTCTTCGTAGGCCTTCTCCAGTTGCAGCCAGGCTTCGTGGCGCTTGGCCTTTTCACGGGACAGTTGAGTCTCGCCGAAACCATCTTCAACGGAGTCCAGAGCCACATCAACATAGTCGCCTACATTGATTTCCAGCTCGCCTTGGCTGTTCTTGAACTGTTCGGCCGGGATGGCAGATTCAGATTTCAGACCGGCGTCAACCAGAACGATACCGTTCTCGATGGCGACTACCAGGCCCTTAACGATGGCGCCCGGACGGGTTTCGAGTTGTTTCAGAGACTCTTCAAAGAGCTGAGCAAAAGATTCAGTCATGTTAGGTTAGGTTTAAAGTTAACATCCACATGGCAATCCGGCCGATGCGGGGTTGTTTCAGTCAGTCTTTTTCATCCTTGAGAAAGACACCGAACCGGACTAGCGCCCGGCGCGAAGTTTCGTTTCAGCGTAAGACAAAACCCGCTCAACCACCTCATCAATACCCATCTGGGTGGAGTCCACCACCAGGGCATCGTCGGCGGGTTTGAGCGGCGCCACGGGGCGATTCCGATCCCGGTCGTCCCGTTGTTTTATCTCGGCTAAAAGGTGCTCAAAGTTAACATCAAAGCCCTTGGCCTGCAACTGTTTGCAGCGCCGGTTGGCTCGCTCCTCGGCGCTGGCATCCAGGAAGATTTTGACCTGTGCATCTGGAAATACCACAGTGCCCATGTCGCGGCCATCGGCGATGAGCCCGGGCATGACACGAAAGGCGCGTTGGCGCCGCAGCAGGGCCTCCCGCACACTGGGATAGGCCGCCACCTTGCTGGCAGCATTGCCGGTCTGCTCGGTTCTAAGTTGCTCGGCGACCAGTTCCCCTTCCAATAGCACGCGCACCCCCTCTGGCCCGGGCGTAAATTGCACGTCCAGGTGTGAAGCCAGCGCCATAAGAGACCCTTCATTGTCCAGATCCACCTCGTGATGCAGGGCGGCCAGGGCCAGCACACGGTAAATGGCGCCAGAGTCCAGCAGATGCCAGCCTAACTGCTGCGCCACCTTCTGACACACAGTGCCTTTACCTGCCCCGCTGGGCCCATCAATGGTGATGACTGGAGCCAAATCCGCCATGGGGTTCCCCTTTCAATGTATTAACCAACAGGTGATGTCTCCTGACCGGAGAAAATCGCGCGGCAGTATACCCTAAGGGGCGCGGGGGGGCACGATGAATGGGTTAAAGACAAGCAATTGGAATCAACTATTGCAAGGGGCGGATAAATACGGTGAAAATCGCCCATTACCCACGGCGCTGGCTGGCGCCGTTTGCCGTTGATGTCTGCAGAGGTATTCCATGAGCAGTGTTACCCTCGTCGCCCAATCCAAACTTCCTACCCCCTGGGGCATCTTTAGCCTGGTGGGCTTTGAGGAAACGGCCACCGGTAAGGATCACGCCGCCCTGGTGATGGGCGATGTGTCCACAGATGAGCCGGTGCTGGCCCGCATCCATTCTGAGTGCCTAACGGGTGACGCCCTGTTTAGCCTGCGTTGCGATTGCGGCTTTCAGTTGCAGGCGGCCCTCGAGCGCATCGCCAAACAGGGGCGTGGCGTGCTGCTGTATGTCCGCCAGGAGGGCCGCGGGATTGGGCTGCTCAACAAGATCCGCGCCTATCACCTGCAGGATCAGGGCGTCGATACCGTGGAGGCCAATGTGGCCCTAGGCTTTGCCGCCGACCTGCGGGACTACACCATCTGCGCCGACATGTTGAAGGCGCTGGGAGTCAAGCAGGTGGATCTGATGACCAATAATCCTCGCAAGATCAAGTCGCTGCAAAAGCTCGACATTCAAGTTCATGCCCGGGTGCCCCTGCAAGAAGGGCGCAACCCTCATAATAACTTCTATCTCAATACCAAGGCCGGCAAGCTGGGGCACCTGTTGGAGCAGAACGACAAGGAGGCTTAAGCTGCGTCCTGCGTTTAAACCTGGCCAGGCGCAGCAGGCAAGCAGATAGCAACAAGGCGAGGTTTCCCTCGCCTTGTTGGTGTTGACGCCCAGTCAGATCGACTTAATGGTGCAGGATTTGACTCAGGAACAGCTTGCTGCGCTCAGATTGCGGATGGTTGAAGAACGCCTCCGGGGTGTTTTCCTCCACTATCTGACCGCGGTCCATGAAGATCACGCGATCGGCCACCTGCTTGGCAAAGCCCATCTCGTGGGTGACACACAGCATGGTGATCCCCTCGCCCGCCAGCTCCACCATCACATCCAGCACCTCACGCACCATTTCAGGATCCAGGGCCGAGGTCGGCTCGTCAAACAGCATCACCTGGGGGCTCATGCACAGGCTGCGCGCAATGGCCACCCGCTGCTGCTGCCCGCCTGACAGCTGGCCTGGGTACTTGTGGGCCTGATCCGGGATCCGCACCCGCTCCAGGTACTTCATGGCCAGCGCCTCGGCCTCCTTGCGCGGCGTCTTCTTCACCCAGATGGGCGCCAGGCAGCAGTTCTCCAGCACCGTCAGGTGCGGGAACAGGTTGAAGTGCTGAAACACCATCCCCACATCCCGGCGCACATGCTCTATGTTGCGCAGATCACCGGTGAGCTTGGTGCCCATGACGCTAATATCGCCGGCCTGATGTTCCTCCAGCCGGTTGATGCAGCGGATCATGGTGGACTTGCCGGAGCCGGACGGCCCGCAGATGACGATCTTCTCACCACGGCGTACCTGCAGGTTCACCTCCTTGAGCACATGGAACTCGCCGTACCATTTGTTGACGTCTTTGAGTTCGACCACGATGTCGTTTTTTTGCGTGTTCATGGCGTAATCCTTAATGCTTGTGACCGGTATGCAGCTTCTGTTCGAGGAACAGGGAGTAGCGGGACATACCGAAACAGAAAATCCAGAAGATGAAGGCGATGAAGACATACGCCTCCACCGAATAGCCCAGCCAGTTGGGATCAGCCAGTCCCGCCTTGCCGACGGCCAGCAGATCAAACAGCCCTATGATGGTCACCAGGCTGGTGTCCTTGAACAGGGCAATGAAGGTATTGACCAGCGAGGGGATGGTGATCTTGAGTGCCTGGGGCAGGATGACGAGTCCCATGGACTTCCAGTAGCTCAGCGCCAGGGCCTCACCGGCCTCGTATTGCCCCTTGGGAATAGCCTGCAAGCCGCCGCGGATCACCTCAGCGATATAGGCCGACTGGAACAAGACTATGCCGATCAGCGCCCGCAACAGCTTGTCCAGCTCCACCTCAGCGGACAGGAACAGCGGCAGCATCACAGAGGCCATAAACAGCACTGTGATGAGGGGCACAGCGCGCCAGAACTCGATAAATACCAGGCACAGACTGTGGATCACCGGCATCTTGGAGCGGCGGCCCAGCGCCAGCAAGATGCCGATGGGCAAGGCCGCCACTATGCCGACGGTCGCCAGCAACAGGGTCAGCATCAAGCCACCCCAATAGTGGGTATCCACCACCGTCAGGCCCAAACCGCCATGCAACAGCCAGAGCACCAGCAGGGGGAAGGGCCCGAAGAACAGCAACGCTATCCAGCCCTTGGCCGGCGTCTTGGGATAGAGCAGCGCCGCCACCAGCAAGGCGCTGGCAGCAAAGACGATGTCCACCCGCCAGCGCTCAGCCTCGGGATAAAAACCGTAGATGAACTGGGAAAAGCGGCTATTGATAAACACCCAGCAGGCGCCGCCAGAGGTACAGGCCTCGCGGCTGCTGCCCACCCAGTCCGCCTGCAGCAAGCTCCACTGGATCAACTGCCATAAGGGCGGCAGCACCAGATAGAGCACCACCAGGGTCAGGATGCCATTGCTCCAGCTGGAGAAGAGGTTGCAACGCAACCAGCGCACCAGGCCGGCCTGGCGACCCGGTGCCGGCTTGGCGTCAATCGTCTCATATACGGCCATGTTAACGCTCCACCAATGCCATCTTGGCGTTGTACAGATTCATCAGATAAGAAGTGACCAGACTGATGAGCAGATAGACCGCCATCGTCATGGCGATGATCTCCACCGCCTGGCCGGTCTGGTTCAAGGTGGTGCCCATAAACACCGAGACCAGATCCGGATACCCGATGGCGGTGGCCAGGGAGGAGTTCTTGGTCAGGTTCAAGAACTGGCTGGTCAGTGGCGGTATGATGACCCGCAGCGCCTGGGGCACTATGACGAGCCGCAAGGTCTGGGCCCGGCTAAGGCCTAGGGACTCGGCGGCCTCATGCTGCCCCTTGCTCACCGACAGTATGCCGGAGCGCACTATTTCGGCGATGAAGGCGGCGGTATAGATGGTCAGGGCCAGCAGCAGGGCCGCCAGCTCGGGGATCACGGTAATACCGCCTTGGAAGTTGAAGCCCTTGAGGGCCGGCAGTTCCCAGGCCAGTGGTGCCCCCAGGGCATAAAAGTGCAACAGCGGCAGCGCCACCAGCAGCCCCAGCCCCACCCAGAAGGAGGGAAAAGGCAGACCGGTGAGCCGTTGCCGCCGACGCGCCCACCCAGAGATCGCCAGCGCCAGCGCCAGGGCCAGCAGCAGGCTCACACTCAGCCAGCCAAAGCCGGCCTCGGGCAAGGGGGCCGGCATATAGAGGCCGCGAATGTTAAGGAACAGCGCCTCCCCCAGGCTGATGCTCTGGCGAGGAGCCGGCAGGGTGCGCAGCACCGCGAAATACCAAAAAAAGATCTGCAGCAGCAGCGGAATGTTACGAAACAGCTCCACATACACGGCCGCCAGCCGGCTGACCAGCCAGTTGCGGGAAAGCCGCGCCACCCCCAGGACAAAGCCCAGGGCGGTAGCCAGCACTATGCCCAGCAGTGAGACCAGCAAGGTGTTGAGCAGCCCCACCACAAAGGTACGGCCGTAGGAATAAGTTTCGTCATAGGGGATCAGGCTCTGAATAATGCCAAATCCCGCCTTGTTATCGAGAAACTGGAAGCCGGTGGAGATCCCCCGGGTTTCCATGTTGTGAAAGGCGTTGCTCAAAAAGTAGTAGATGAAGCCCACCACGGCGGCGATGGCCAACACCTGGAACAGGATGGAGCGCACCCGACTGTTGTAAAACCAGCGCTCACGGTGCGGCAACCTGCTGATGAGGCCTGGCGTCAGTTCTAATGCCATCTTGGTTTCCTGCAGTTGCAAAGACAGGTTGAACAGAGGCCGGCCAAAGCCGGCCTCATGCGTGCTTAGCAAAGGCGCGCTTAGCGAATGGGCGGTGCGTACATGAAGCCACCCTGGTTCCACAGGGCGTTGATGCCACGGGCGATCTTCAGCGGTGAACCGGCGCCGACGTTGCGATCAAACACCTCACCATAGTTACCCACCTGCTTGACGATCTGATAGCCCCAATCGGCCTTCACCCCCAGAACCGTGCCGGACGGCTCTTCCAGTCCCAGCAGACGACGTACGTCGGCATTGTTGGACTTCTTCATCTCGTCCACGTTCTGGCTGGTGACCCCCAGCTCTTCGGCGTTCACCATGGCATACAGGGTCCACTTCACCAGGGTTTCCCACTGATCATCCCCCTGCCGTACCACGGGGCCCAGCGGCTCCTTGGAGATCACTTCCGGCAGTACCAGGGCCTCGTCGGGCTGAGCCAGCTTGATGCGCAGGGCATACAGCTGGGATTGGTCGGAGGTCAGCACGTCACAGCGGCCTGACTCAAAGCCCTTGACAGTCTGATCCGAGGTATCAAACACCACGGGAGTAAACTTCAGCCCCAACACGCGGAAGTAGTCCGCCAGGTTCAGCTCTGTGGTGGTACCGGCCTGGATACAGACGGCAGCCCCATCCAGCTCCTTGGCACTCTTGACACCCAGCCCTTTCTTCACCAGAAAACCCTGACCGTCATAGTAGTTGGTGGAGGTGAAGGTCAGGCCCAGGGTGGCATCCCGGCTCATGGTCCAGGTGGTGTTGCGGGAGAGCATGTCCACTTCGCCCGATTGCAAGGCGGTGAAGCGCTCCTTGGCATTGAGCGGCACATACTTGACCTTGCTGGCATCACCAAACACGGCCGCTGCCACGCCACGGCACATGTCTACGTCCATCCCTTCCCACACGCCCTTGGCATTGGGATTCGAGAAGCCTGGCAGGCCGTCACTAACACCGCACTGCAGCTGACCGCGCTTGAGCACCTGAGCCAGGGTATCACCGGAGGCGGCCTGTACCCCTGTGGTCATGAAGAGGCCAGCTGCCACGGCCAACGCTGCGAGACTTTGCTTATTCACCATAGATTCTTCCCTGCAATTAATGAGTTATCGACCTGAACACCCGGTAAGGCGTCCTTAACGGCAGGCCAGTGAGAAACGAATTCACAGTTGGTTTCCACCCGGCTTATTTTGTCTATCGCAAATAGCGGGCCAACTTTTTAGGGCCTTTTGCCCGGCAAAACCGCAGGGGCAGGCAAGGATTGCACCAAGTTGGCGCCCCATGCCGATCCCAGGCTAACCAGGGTGATGAAATAGGGCGTTCGCCGATTTGAATGGTCAAATATTCAGCAGGCCAGGCCTAATGAAACGGACACACACTAGCCATCACGGCTTTACCAGCAGGAAATCAGGCATGACCGCCGTCCGTGATGAGCAAAGGACGCACGCGCGCCAACCACCGGACGCGAGCAACAGAGAATGAAAGCGGGTTGGGAGCCAAAAGATGGCGTGACTGGCTAGTCGGCCGCGGCAGCCAGCGCCGCTTCAGCCGGCAGTTGGGCAAAACCCTCACCCACCTCAGGGGCCGCTTCGAATTGCCAAAGCTCATCGGCGTAGGGAAACCCAATGCGCCAGGCGTGCAGGTAGACGCGATCGGCCGGGCTGCCACCATAGAGGGCATCCCCCAGGATGGGGGCCCCCAGGCTCTTCATGGCCACCCGCAACTGGTGAGTCTTGCCGGTGAGCGGGCTTAAACAATACAGCCGTCGCCCCGCGCCCACACTGGTGGAGGTGAAGCGGGTGATGGCCGGGTTCTCCAGGCTGCGGGTCAGCAGCCAGGCGCCGCGCCGCCCCTTGACCATGTCGCCCTGAATGAGCCCCTGCTTCTTCTTCGGCTTGTGATCGCTGATGGCCAAGTACTGCTTCTTCACCAGGCGCAGGGCGAAGGCCTGACTCAAGGCCTGATTGGCCGCCTTGTGCCGCGCCACCAGCAACAGGCCGGAGGTAACCTTGTCGAGCCGGTGCACGGGATACAGCTCCAGCCCCAACTGCTCACGGGCCAGATGGATGAGACCGGGCGCACCCGCCTCATCATGAATGCCGATGCCGGGCGCCTTGTTCAGCACCAGGAAGTCCGGATGGGTAAAACACACGCTGAAGGCGGCGGTCAGCATCGCCTGCTCCTTAAATGGCTAACGAGGCCCATAGCAAAAGAGCGAGCCCTAAGGCTCGCTCTTCAAATCTGGCGGAGGGGGTGGGATTTGAACCCACGGATGGTCGCCCATCGACGGTTTTCAAGACCGTTGCATTAAGCCGCTCTGCCACCCCTCCGGCTTGGGGCGCATACTACAAAGCCGCCTGTCCGTTGTAAATAGTCCGGCGTGATGGTGACGACAGTTTGCCTACGCTTTAAACAATGTCGACCGGTCGATGGTCATTTCGGTTGAAATTCCGGCACTTCAGCGCCACATTAGGCGCAGTAGACCGCCCTTTTTGATGGAGCCCATCACGATGCAACCGACCCAAGTGCTTACCCAGCGCCGTACCCTGGATCTGGAAATCAGCAGTGTTCTGCGCAATACCTACCTGCTGCTCTCCCTCACCCTGGCCTTCTCGGCCTTGACAGCCTGGTTCAGTGCCGCCATGGGCCTGCCACACCCGGGCCTGGTTATCTCACTGCTAGGTTGTTATGGCCTGATGTTCCTCACCGAGCGCAACCGTAACAGCCCGCTGGGGCTGGTGTTTGCCTTCGCCTTCACCGGTTTCATGGGCTACATCCTGGGCCCCTTGCTCAACCTGGTGGTGGCCACCCAGGGCATGGAGCTGGTAATGACCGCCCTGGGCGGTACGGCGGCCACCTTCCTGGCACTGTCGGCCTATGTGCTGGTCACCCGCAAGGACATGTCCTTCTTGGGCGGCATGATGATGGCGGGTTTTGTGGTGCTGGTGGTGATGATGATCGCCGGTTTCTTCATTCAAACCCCGGCGTTGCATCTGGCCATGAGCGCCCTCTTCATCCTGTTCTCAAGCGGTGCCATCCTGATGCAGACCAGCGCCATCATCCACGGCGGCGAGCGCAACTACATCTCCGCCACCGTCAGCCTGTATGTCTCCATCTATAACATCTTTATCAGCCTGCTCAGCCTGTTGGGCATGAGCCGCGACTAAACAGCGCATCAAGATTGTTACAGACGGGGCCGGTTTACCGGCCCTGTTTTTTGGAGGAATCATGCCCCCCATCCCTGGCCTGCTTGCCGATTTTCTGCAGCAGCATCATGTGCTTAGCCTGGCCACCCAGGATGAAGACGGCCTGTGGGCCGCCAGCTGCTTCTATGCGGTGGATCTGACGCTGGGCGACCTGCTGCTGCTCACCAGCCCAGCCACCCGCCACGGTGCCGCCATGGGGCACAGTCCCCAGGTAGCTGGCAGCATCAGCGGTCAACCCGATAGCCTCATCGACATCATAGGGGTGCAATTTACCGCCCTGGCCACGTGCCTGGAGGGCCCGCCAGCCCGCGCCGCCCGAGCCCTGTATTGCCAACGTCATCCCCTGGCCCGGCTTGCCAGGCATCCGATCTGGCGGCTGCGCCTGCAACACCTCAAGCTCACCTGCAACCGCCATGTGTTTGGCCACAAGATCCATTGGCACAGAGAGGCACCACAGAGCCTATCTCAAGTGGTTGATGAAGCAGGCAAAAGCCAGTAGGGTTAGGCCATGGCCTGCGGGCAGCCCAGCCCCAAAATTCGGATCTTGATGTGATGCACTCCGCCCCGCCACCGCCTGGCAGCCCAGGTGAGCTCGCCGTTGATGGCGTCCCCATGCCGGCTCGCATCGGCGCCATTGCCACCATCGCCTTTGGCATCATGCTGGCGGTGCTGGATGCCAGCATCGTCAACGTGGCCCTGCCGACGCTGGCCGGCGAACTGCAAGTGAGCGCCGCCGCCTCCATCTGGATCGTCACGGCCTATCAGCTCATCATCACCATGACCTTGCTGCCCCTCGCCTCCCTGGGCGACATCATCGGCTATCGCAAGGTCTATCTGGCGGGCCTCCTGCTGTTTACCGTCATGTCCATCGGCTGCGCCCTCTCGGACAGCCTGGTGGGGCTGACCCTCTCCCGGTTGCTGCAAGGACTGGGCGCCGCCGCCTTAATGAGCGTCAACACCGCACTGGTGCGCCTCATCTATCCCAAGCACCGCTTAGGCCGCGGCATGGGGCTCAATGCCCTGGTGGTGTCGGTGGCGGCGGCCGCCGGCCCCACGGTGGCCGCTGGCATACTGGCGGTGGCCTCCTGGCAGTGGTTGTTCGCCATCAATGTGCCCCTCGGCCTCCTGGCCATTGTGCTGGGCCTGAAGTACCTGCCTGGTAACTGCGGCGCCGAGAATCATAGATTCGACAAGGTGAGCGCCCTGCTCAACGCCCTCACCTTCGGCCTCTTCTTCATCGGACTTAACGGCTTGGCCCATCACCAGCCCCTCTGGCTTAGCCTGTTGGCGCTGGCTGCCACCTTGCTCATCGGCCTCTTCTTTGTCCGCCGGCAGCTCAGCCGGCCCTTCCCGCTGCTGCCGGTGGATCTGCTGCGCATCCCGGTGTTTGCCCTGTCGATTGCCACCTCCATCGCCTCGTTTTGCGCCCAGATGCTGGCCATGGTATCGGTGCCGTTCTACCTGCAGCGCCACATGGGCTTAAGCGAGATCGACACCGGCCTGCTGCTCACCCCCTGGCCCATCGCCACCCTGTTGCTGGCGCCGATTGCCGGCCGGCTCATCGAGCGCTTTCATGCCGGCTTGCTGGGCGCCATCGGTCTGGCGGTGTTCGCCGTCGGGCTGTTCGGCCTGGCCGCCTTACCCGCCCAGCCCAGTTATCTGGCCATCTGCCTGTGTATGTTTATCAGCGGTGCGGGCTTTGGCCTGTTCCAATCGCCCAATAATCACACCATCATCAGCGCCGCACCGCGCCATCGCAGCGGCGGCGCCAGCGGCATGCTGGGCACCGCCCGCCTGGTGGGACAAACCACGGGGCGGCCCTGGTGGCCCTGGCCTTCAATCTCTTTCCTGCCGGCGGCACCCATGCCTGCCTGATCACCGCCGGCGGCTTTGCCAGCCTGGCCGCCCTGGTGAGCAGCCTGCGGCTCACCCAACCCCGTCCGCTGTGATGCCCGCGCCCCCCACGCAGGGGCAGAGTTGTGATCGCACGCATGCTATACTGCCGCCCATTCTTTTCCCGATAGGATATTCCCGTGTTAGTCACCAGCAACATCACCATGCAGTTCGGCAGCAAGCCGCTGTTTGAAAACATCTCCGTCAAATTTGGCGGCGGTAACCGCTACGGCCTGATCGGCGCCAACGGTTGCGGCAAGTCCACCTTCATGAAGATATTGGGGGGCGATCTGGACCCCACGGCCGGCAATGTCTCTTTGGATCCCAACGAGCGGATCGGTAAGCTGCGGCAGGATCAGTTTGCCTATGAAGAGATGCGGGTGCTGGACGTGGTGATGATGGGCCACACCGAGCTGTGGGCGGCCATCGCCGAGCGCGACGCCATCTACGCCAATATGGAAGCCACCGACGAAGACTACATGCGTGCCGCCGAGCTTGAAGGCAAGGTCGCCGAATACGATGGCTACACCGCCGAGGCCCGCGCCGGCGAGCTGCTGTTGGGGGTAGGGATCCCGCTGGAGCAGCACAACGGCCCCATGAGCGAGGTGGCCCCCGGCTGGAAGCTGCGGGTGTTGCTGGCCCAGGCGCTGTTCTCCAACCCGGATATCCTGTTGCTGGACGAACCGACCAACAACCTGGACATCCACACCATCAGCTGGCTGGAGCAGATGCTCAACAGCCGCAACAGCACCATGATCATCATCTCTCACGACCGTCACTTCCTGAACATGGTGTGCACCCACATGGCGGATCTGGACTACGGCGAGCTGCGGGTCTACCCGGGCAACTATGACGACTACATGACCGCCGCCACCCAGGCCCGCGAGCGCCTGCTGGCGGACAACGCCAAGAAGAAGGCCCAGATCGCCGATCTGCAATCCTTCGTCAGCCGCTTCAGCGCCAACGCCTCCAAGTCCCGGCAGGCCACCTCGCGCCTGAAGCAGATCGACAAGATCCAGCTTGAAGAGGTCAAGGCCTCCAGCCGGCAGAACCCCTTCATCCGCTTCGAGCAGGAGAAGAAGCTCTACCGCAACATCCTGGAGATCGAAGCCCTGGCCAAGGGCTACGATGAAGGCCCCCTGTTCCAGGACTTCCGCATGATGATGGAAGTGGGCGAGAAGATTGCCGTGATCGGCACCAACGGCGCGGGCAAGACCACCTTCATCAAGACGCTGGTGGGCGAGCTGACCCCGGATGCCGGCAGCATCAAGTGGTCGGAGAACGCCAAGATCGGCTACTACGCCCAGGATCACGCCGAAGAGTTCGACTGCGATCTCACCGTGTTCGACTGGATGAGCCAGTGGCGCCAGCCCGGCGATGACGAGCAGGCGGTGCGCAGCGTGCTGGGCCGCCTGCTGTTCGGCCAGGATGACATCAAGAAGAAGGTCAAGGTGCTGTCCGGCGGCGAGAAGGGCCGCATGCTGTTTGGCAAGCTGATGATGGAAAAGCCCAACGTGCTCATCATGGACGAACCCACCAACCACCTGGACATGGAATCCATCGAATCCTTGAACCTGGCGCTGGAGATGTACCAGGGCAGCCTGATCTTCGTCTCCCACGACCGGGAATTCGTCAGCTCCCTGGCCACCCGGGTGCTGGAGATCACCCCGCAGAAGATCGTCGACTTCGGTGGCAACTACGAAGACTACCTGCGCAGCCAGGGCATCGAGGGCTAAGCCACCGCAGCTGACCACACAACGGGCGTATCACACGCCCGTTTTTTTATGCCGCCAACCTGCCGGGAAGACAAAGTATCCTTGATGCGAATACCGGCTGCCCTTAACCGGAAAAAAGACTGTGCTTATCTATACTTGTGCCAATACACAAAGACGCAGTCACACCGTCTGCCCAGTAAGTACCCCACCTTGCAAGGATGTCCCCGTATGCAGATCACCTCGCTGAAAACCAAAATTCTGCTGGCCATGGCCACGGCCCTGTTTATCGTGGTCGCCCTGATGAGCTGGAACAGCTACCTCACCCTCAAGGGCCAGTTGATGCAGCAGAGCTACCTGGCGGTTAAAGGGATAGGGCAGCAGAGTGCCATCACCCTGGACACCTGGTTAGCCGCTAAGAAATCTGCGGTGCAGACCCTGGCCAAGTTTTATGACCAGGGGGACATCACCCAGAACCTGCAACAGGCCCAGCAGGCCGCCAACCTGGCCCTGGCATTCTACGGGGATGACAGCGGCAGGATGTTCGACGCCGACCCCAGCATAGATCGCACCGGCTTCGACCCGCGCAAGCGCGACTGGTATATCGACGCCAAGCAGGCCAGCGGTGTCATCTTGACCAAGCCCTACGTCAGCGCCTCCTTGAAGGAACTCATCGTCAGCTATGCCCAGGAGGTGGACAAAGGCGTGGTGGCCGGGGTGGTGACCCTCTCCCACTTGCTCAATACCCTGGAAAAGACCCCGTTGCCGGCCAACGGCCAGACCCTGGTGATCCACAAAGACGGCACCGTCATCGCCTTCGCCGACAAGCAATGGGTGCTCAAACCCGTCAGTGAGTTGGATCCCCAACTCTCCGCCGGCAGGATAGCGCAGATCGCCCGGCAGCCATCCCTGACGCCCGTCGAGTTTCTGGGGCAGAAGAAGCTGGTCTGGGCGATTGAGGAGCCCTCCAGCCAATGGGTGCTGGTATTCCTGCTGGATGCCAACACCCTGCTCGCCCCCCTGAAAACCCAACTGCTGCTGCAGCTGGGGGTGGCCTTGGCGGTGCTGGTAGGCAGCATACTGCTGACCGGCTTGATGCTGAATGTGCTGCTCCGTCCCCTGACCCAGGTCTCCCTGGCCCTGCGTAACATCGCCAGCGGCGCCGGCGATCTGACCCAGCGCATCAGCATCCGTATCAACGATGAAATTGGCGCCCTGGCCAATCACTTCAACCAGTTTGTGGAGAGCCAGCATCAGCTCATCAGCCATATCCGTCAGCAGGCCGGGGAGATCGGCGAGAACGCCGGTCTGGGCCTGTCTCGCAGCGAGCACTCGGCCGAAGAGGTGCGCCGGCAGCAACATGAGATCGGCATGGTGGCCACGGCAGTGACCGAGATGGCCGCCGCCACCCAGGAGATCGCCAGCAATGCCGAGAATACGGCGGCCATGGCGCTGGAAGCCTCGCAACACAGCGAACATGGCCGCAGCACCGTCATGCAGACCGGTGCGTCCATCGGTCGGCTCAGCGACGAGGTCAGCCGCGCCACCGAGGTGATCGAGCTACTCAACCGGCATGCCCTGGAAATTTCCGGCGTGGTGACCACCATTCAGGGGATTGCCGAGCAGACCAACCTGCTGGCGCTCAATGCCGCCATTGAGGCGGCGCGGGCCGGTGAGCAGGGCCGCGGCTTTGCGGTGGTGGCGGATGAGGTGCGGGTGCTCTCCAAGCGTACCGCCACCGCCACCAGCGAGATCCAGAACACCATCAACACCTTGCAGGGCACCACCCAGGATGCGGTGGAGTCCATGATCACCAGCCGCAAGCTGGCGGAGTTGTCGGTGGACGATGCCCGGCAGGCCCGGGATGCCCTGGAGCAGATCACCCTGGCGGTCACCCAGATCACCGACATGTCCGCCCAGATAGCCACGGCCGCTGAGGAGCAGACCAAGGTGTCGGATGAGATCTCCTGCAACCTCACTGCTATCTCGGATGCCGCCGACCAGGTGGCGGTGATCGCCACCCAGAACGAACAAACCGCCCACGAGCTACAAAAAATGGCCGCCGCCCTCAACGGCAATGTGGCCCATTTCACCCTCTGACCCAAGGGCCGGGACACCGGCCCGTTTGGCACTTTCTCTGTTTGCAGCGAAAAAAGATAGCCGGCTCTCAACGGCCTGCGACTGACCCCGATACACTCATCAGTAGGCCCCTAATGCGTAAACGCCTGGGGGCATCATGACAAGAATGCAGTGTGCAGTGACAAGGAGTCGACACCATGGATGTCGAACCATTGAAGACTTGGCAGGCAGGTGGCCAGCCGCCGCTTGAGCCTGACCAAGCCCCAGAGCCGGTTGCCACCCGCGGCCGACGGCGGATCCGGCTGAGTTTTATCCTACCCATGAGTCTGTTATGGCTGCTGATCCTGGCCCTTGGCGGTGAACTGCTCACCAGTTGGGGCGAGGCCCACTGGCTGCATCAGTATGCTCAGCGCCTCACCTGGCAGCTGGGGCCAGGCCCCAGTCCACGCATCCAGTTTCCCAGTGACGGTCCCTACGATGAGCGCCTGGGCTACATACGGCTGCCAGATTTTCAGCAGCGGCTGACCGAGCGCGGCTATGTGCTGACCCAGCAGGTGCGCCAAAGCCAGGCCCTGTATGACTATCAGGGCCTGGGGCTGACGCCACCCTATGCCGAGAAGCACCAAGCCGGCCTGACCCTGCTGGATGAGGGGGGGCAGACCTTCTATCAGGCCCGCTTCCCGCAGCACCAGTTGGCGGGCCAGGCGGCCGTGCCGCCCCTGCTGGCCGCCAGCTTGCTGTTTATCGAGCAAAAGGATCTGCTGCAGGATGACTACCCCCTGCGTAACCCGGCGGTGGACTGGCCGCGCTTTGGCAACGCCCTGCTGGCGCAGGGTGCCAAGCTGCTGGGAATGGCGGCGCACGGCTCAGGCGGCAGCACCTTGGCCACCCAGATGGAGAAGTTCCGTCACTCACCGGAGGGGCGCACCATCACAGCCCCCGAGAAGCTGCGGCAGATGGCCGCCGCCTCGGTCAAGGCCTATGGCCGCAGTGTGCTGACCCTGGCCTACCGCCAGCAGTTGTTGCGGGATTACCTCAATGCCGTGCCGCTGGCGGCCGCCCCCGGCTTTGGCGAGGTGCACGGCATCGCCGATGGCCTCTGGGTCTGGTATGGCGCCGAACCACAGCAAACCCTGGCCACCCTGGCCCAGCCGGCAGAGGATGAGCGTCAGCTGGCGGCCCAGGCCCTGGCGTTGCGCCAGGTGCTCAGCCTGCTCATTGCCCACCGCCGCCCCTCCTTTTATCTGCTCTCCGGGCGCCCGCAGCTGGCCCGGCTGACCGACAGCTACCTGCGCCTGCTAGGACAGGCCGGGCTGATCTCCCCCGCACTACAGACGGCCGCCTTGGCCAGCCAGGTGACTTTTCGCCAGTTTGCCCAGGCGCCGGCCTACCAGGAGGTGGCCGGTAACAAGGCGCTGTTTGTCACCCGCGGCCGCCTCAGCAGCCTGCTGGGGCTCTCCTTGTATCAATTGGATCGGCTGGATCTGACAGTACGCAGTTACCTCACCGTGCCCCTGCAGCAACGGATCACCGCCTACCTGCACTCCCTGGCGGATCCCGCAGTGGCCGAACAGCTGGGCCTGTATGGCGAGCGCTTGCTGTCGCCGGAGAAGACCGGCCAGGTGCGCTACAGCTTCACCCTGTATGAGCGCACGCCGGATGGCTTCCTGGTGCGGGTGCAAACCGACAACACGGATCAGCCGTTTGACATCAACGAGGCCAGCAAGCTGGAGCTGGGCTCCACCGCCAAGCTGCGGGTGCTCACCACCTATCTGCAGATCATCAGTGAGCAGCATCAAAGCATGAGTCAGATGAGCCGCGAGCAACTGCGCCAGCTCACACTCGATCCCCTGGACAGCCTCAGCCGCTGGTGCCGCGACTACCTGCTGATGCAACCCAACGCCAGCCTGGAGCAGATCCTGGCGGCGGCGCTGGAGCGGCGCTACTCGGCCAGCCCCTTTGAGCGCTTCTTCACTGGCGGTGGCCTGCACACCTTCAGCAACTTCCGCAAGGAAGACAACCAGCGGCGCCCCACCCTGCGCCAAGCGCTGCAGGAGTCCATCAACCTGCCCTTCATCCGCCTGCTGCGGGACATAGTTCGCTACACCCTGGCCCAGGATCCCACCCGCCGTGCCCTGCTGGAAAATGATAAGGATCCCAGACGGGAGCAGTACCTGCAGCGTTTCGCCGACAAGGAGGGAACCGTCTATTTGCAGCGCTTCTGGCGCAAATACCGTGGCCAGGATGAAGGCACCCGGCTGACCACACTGTTGCAGGGCTCGCACCTGAGTGCCACCAAGCTGGCCGTGATCTACCGCTATCTCTACCCGCAGGCCGACGAAGCGGCCCTGGGCGCCTTTATCCAGCAGTGGCTGCCAGGCAAGGTGACCCCCAAGCAGCTGGAGAGCCTGTTCCGCCGCCATGGCCCGGGGGCCTTCTCTTTGCCGGATCAGGGCTATCTGGCCCGCATTCACCCCCTGGAGCTATGGCTGCTGGGCTATCTGCGCCAGCATCCGGACGCCGCCTTCAGCCAGGTCGTGGCAGACAGCCGCGAGCAGCGGCTGGAGGTCTATGGCTGGCTGTTTCGCTCCCGCCACAAAGGCGCGCGGGACACCCGCATCCGCATCTTGCTGGAGAATGAAGCCTTCTTGGATATCCACCAGCGCTGGCAGCAGTTGGGCTACCCCTTCGATCACCTGGTGCCCTCCCTGGCCACCGCCATCGGCAGCTCGGGGGACAGGCCCGCCGCCCTGGCACAACTTGTCGGCATCATACTCAACGACGGTGTGCGGCTGCCGGTACAACGGCTGGCCAGCCTGGAGTTTGCCACTGGCACGCCCTATGAGACCCACTTTATCCGGCCGAACGCCCAGCCCCAGCGGGTATTGCCGGTGGCGGTGGCCCGCGCCCTGCGGGATGCCCTGACCCAGGTGGTGGAGGCCGGCACCGCCCGGCGCATCGCTGGTACCTTTGCCCAGGCCGACGGCACGCCGCTGCAGATGGGCGGTAAGACAGGCACCGGCGACAACCGCATCGAGACAGTCAGCCGTTACGGCCAGGTGCTCAGCTCCAAAGCCATGAACCGGACCGCCACCTTCGTCTTCTACCTGGGAGAGCGGCACTTCGGCACCCTCACCGCCTTTGTCGAGGGCAGTGCGGCGGACAACTTCCGCTTCACATCTGCCCTGCCGGTGCAAGTACTCAAGGGCATGGCGCCCCTGCTCGGCCCCTACCTGAGCGCGGCGCCACCGGCGACGACCGGCGATACGGCGCCACCGCTGACGACACCCTAGATAAAAACAGCCGCGGTAAACCGCGGCTGTTTATTGGCATCCCGTCAGCGCTAGTTGGCCTGCAGACTGCGCAGCCTTAGCTCCTCTTCCTGCACCGCCGCCGTCGGGTCGCCGTAGACGGCCAAGTCCATCTCACCCTCAGACTTGGCCACCACACAGGTCACCATGCAATCGCCGGTGATGTTCACCGCGGTGCGGGTCATATCCAGCAAACGATCCACCCCCATGATGAGGGCGATGCCATCTACCGGCAACCCCACCTGCTGCAGCACCATGGCCAGGGTGATCAGGCCCACCCCCGGTACCCCGGCGGTACCGATAGAGGCCAGGGTCGCGGTGGCGATCACCGTCATGAACTGCCCCAGGCTCAAGTCGATGCCATAGACGTTGGCGATAAACACGGTGGCCACCCCTTGCATGATGGCGGTACCGTCCATGTTGATGGTGGCTCCCAGGGGGATGGTGAAGGAGCTGACGCCGTTGCTCACCCCCATCTTCTTGGTCACCGTCTCCATGGTCACCGGTATGGTGGCGTTGGAGGAGGAGGTGGAGAAGCCAAACAGCACCACATCCCGCATCTTGCGGATAAACAACAGGGGATTGAGGCCCGACAGCAGCTTGAGCAGCAGCGGATAGCAGATCAGGCCATGCAGCAGCAGCACTCCCAGCACCACCAGAAAATAGCTGGCCAGGCTGCGAATGGCCTCAAACCCCTGGGTGGCAAACAGCTTGGCCAACAAGCAGAAGACGCCATAGGGGGCTATGTTCATCATGATGGTCACCAGCTTCATGATCACCACATTGAGATCATTAAATAGCCCGGCCACCCGCTCCCCGGCCTCGCCCGAGATGGCGATGGCCACCCCCACCAGCAGGGCGAAGACGATGATCTGCAGCATCTTGCCTTCGGCCATGGCCTGGATGGGATTGCTGGGGAAGAGATCCACCAGCACCTCGGCCAGACTCGGCGCTTGCTTGACATCAAAGCTCAGCGCCGCGCTCAGGTGCATGCCGGCCCCCGGGCTCACCAGCTGGGCGACAAAAATCGCCAGCGCCACCGCCAGGGCCGTGGTGGCCAGATAGAGCAGCAGCGTCTTGACACCCAGGCGGCCCAGCCGGCTGGTGTCCTTCAGTGAGCTGCTGCCACAGACCAACGAGACAAACACCAGCGGCACCACCAGCATCTTGAGGCTGGTGACGAAGATCTGGCCGACGATGTTAAACAGGCCATTGATCAGATAATCATTGACGAAAGTGCTATCGGCGGTCAGTTGTCGCAGCAGCACCCCCACCAGGATACCGGCGATCATGCCCAGCACGATCCGGATGGTTAACTTGGTTTTATGGGCTTTTTTGACCATATCATCTCCTTATTTCTTATTTTTCAGGCGCACAGACTATGGATCTGACGCCAGATAGCAAGAAATTAGTATGAAAACCCGGGAGATGAAGAGAGTTCGGCCGTGCTATGCGGCCATATGGTTGATGCGGCGGCAGTCAGGCGCGTCAGCCGTCGCCCTGTTCAGGCACGCGGCCCAGCAGGTTATCCAGCACCTGCAGATCCGGCCGCAACAGACGCTGCCGGATCTGGCCCTGGCAGGGGGCCACCAGGCTGTCCAAGGTATGACGACTCAAGGCCACCGCAAAGGCCTCCATGGCCTCCGCCAGCACCCCTTTGAGGCGGCAGACCGGCAGCAGGGCGCAGCTGGGCTGCTCACAGTCGATGAGCGGTCTGTGCCCCTCCAGCGCCAGCACCACCTCTCCCAGGTTGATGGCCTCCGGCGGCAAGGCCAGACAGATGCCTCCGCCCTTGCCCCGCCGGGTCAGCACCCAGCCCAGGCGCCCCATCAGATGCACTATCTTGTTGATATGATTACGAGGCAAATCAAAGGCCTGACACACCTCCTCTATGCTGGCCAACCGTCCCTCCGGCAACACCGCCAGGTAGATGAGGATCCGCAGGCCATAGTCGGTAAAACGCGTCAATTGCATCTGTCATTCCTGGGCAAGAGGGGGGCGCAACGCGGCCCGCTAAAGATAGCTCTGTGCTGCATCTTACCCGTCCGACGCCCATTTCAACAGCCAGATAACAAAGACCCCGCCGACGGCGGGGTCCGTTCACCACAGGCGGCTCACCTTGGCAGGCTGGCCACGCCGTATTGGGCGCCATAATGGGCCACCACGAAGTCAATGTCCTTGTCGCCACGGCCGGAGAGGTTCACCAGCAGGCTACCGGTCTCCCCCTGGCGGGCCAGCTTCAGGGCATAGGCCAGGGCGTGAGCCGACTCGATGGCCGGAATGATGCCCTCCATCCGCGACAGGGTGAAGAAGGCATCGATGGCCTCCTGGTCATCCACCACCCCGTAGCTGACCCGGCCGGCATCCTTGAGGTAGCTGTGCTGCGGACCCACCGCCGGGTAATCCAGGCCGCTGGCCACCGAGTAGACCTCCTGGGGCTCCCCCTTGGCATCTTTGAGCATGTAGGACTTAAAGCCGTGCATGATCCCCGGCTCGCCCTTGGTCAGGGTGGCGGCGTGCTCACCGTCCTGCGCCAGGCCATGCCCCGCCGGCTCCACCCCGTGCATCTTGACCTGGGCATCCTCCAGAAAGGCGCTGAACAGCCCCATGGCGTTGGATCCGCCGCCCACACAGGCCACCAGGTTATCCGGCAACCGGCCGGTCATCTGCTGGAACTGCTCCCGGGCTTCCATGCCGATGATGGACTGAAAATCCCGCACCATCATGGGAAAGGGATGGGGCCCCACCACGGAGCCGATGGCGTAGAGCTGGGTCACCGGATCCTGGAGATAGGCGTCAAAGGCCGCATCCACCGCCTCCTTCAAGGTCTTGCGACCATGGGTGGCGGGGATCACCCGAGCCCCCAGTATGCCCATGCGCACCACGTTGGGGTGCTCCTTCTTGATGTCCACCTCCCCCATGTAGATGTCGCACTCCAGCCCCACCAGGGCCGCGGCGGTGGCCAATGCCACGCCGTGCTGACCGGCGCCCGTTTCGGCAATCACCTTCTTCTTGCCCATCTTCTTGGCCAGCAGGGCCTCCCCCAGGCAGTGGTTGATCTTGTGGGCGCCGGTGTGGTTCAGGTCTTCACGCTTGAGGTAGATGGGAGCACCAAATTCCGCCGACAGGTTGCGGGCGTGAAAGATGGGGCTGGGGCGGCCGACGAAGTGCTGATACAGATGGGTCAGCTCGGCCAGGAAGGCGGGATCCTGCCGGATATCCAGGTAGGCCTGGGTGATCTCGTCGATGATGCTTTGCAGCTGCGGCGGCACGAAGCTGCCACCATATTCACCGAAATAGCCTTGGGCATCGGGTTGGGGAAAGTCGAAACGGTTGTGCATGCTCACTCCTGACTGCGGGATCAGACAAAAGCACACAGAATAAAAACAATCAGTAAATCAATTTGTTATGCATGACACACTTTCACCAAGGGAATGCGCACAAAAAAGCCCCCGGGCGGGGGCTTTGCAACACCATCGAAGACGGCGCCAGACTTAAGCCGGATCGCTGACCTGGCTCAGGGGCGCGGCCTTGGCGTCGGCGCGCCGCTTCACCAAGTAGCCGACCCAGATCAGCAGCAGCCAGCACGGCATCAGGTAGACGGAGATCTGCTCGCCCAGCAGATAGAGGATCACCAGCATGCCCGCCAGGAAGGCCAGACACAGGTAGTTGGCAAACGGGAACCAGAAGGCCTTGAAGCCCGGCTCCACCCCTTCGGCCTGCTTGGCGCGGCGGAACTTGATGTGAGTCAGGCTGATCATGGCCCAGTTGATCACGAGGGCCGCCACCACCAGCGCCATCAACAGCTTGAACGCCTCGCCGGGCATCACATAGTTGATCACCACGCACAGCAGTGTGGTCAGGGCCGACAGGCCAATGGCCACCACCGGCACACCGCGCTTATCGGTCTTGGCCAGCAGCTTGGGCGCATTACCCTGTTGGGCCAGACCATGCAGCATGCGGCTGTTGCAGTAGACGCAGCTGTTGTACACCGACAGGGCGGCGGTCAGCACCACCAGGTTCAGCACATGCGCCACCGGCGCCTCGCCGATGGAGTTGAAGATCATGACGAACGGGCTGCTATCGGCGGTGATCTGCTGCCAGGGGTAGAGGCACAGCAGCACGGCCAGGGCCCCCACGTAGAAGATCAGGATGCGGTAGATCACCTGGTTTACCGCCTTGGGAATGGTGCGCTTGGGATCGGCGGTTTCAGCCGCCGTGATGCCCACCAGCTCCAGGCCGCCAAAGGAGAACATGATGAGCGCCAGTGACATGATGAGCCCATGCCAGCCATAGGGCAGGAAGCCACCGTTGTTCCACAGGTTGCTGACGGACGCCTGCTCGCCACCGGTGCCGCTGATGAGCAGCCAGGTGCCAAAGCCAATCATGCCGATGATGGCCACCACCTTGATGATGGCAAACCAGAACTCCATCTCACCGAACAGCTTGACGTTGGCCAGGTTGATGACGTTGATGAGCACGAAGAAGACGGCGGCAGAGACCCAGGTCGGCACCTCGGGGAACCAGAACTGGATGTACTTACCCACCACGGTCAACTCGGCCATGCTGACCAGCACATACAGCACCCAATAGTTCCAGCCGGACAGGAAGCCGGCAAAACCGCTCCAATAGCGATAGGCAAAATGACTAAATGATCCGGAGACCGGCTCTTCGGCCACCATCTCCCCCAGCTGACGCATGATCAGAAAGGCGATGAAGCCGGCCACGGCATAGCCCAGCAACACGGCAGGACCCGCCATGGCAATGGTGGAGCCAATGGCATAAAACAGGCCGGTACCTATGGCACCGCCCAGGGCAATCAGCTGGACATGACGATTGCTCAACCCGCGGTGGAGCTCGTCAGTCTGGTGTTGTGCGTCCATCAAACTTGTTCCTCAAAATTTGCCGATGGCCGGACGGACAGTCCTGGCTCCATCTTAGGCTGACAGCGATCTCCTCCCCCTGCCCTCGCCTATCGGGGCAAGTGGACATCGTATCCAGCCTGGGTTCTCCTTCATCTGGCTAAACCGCCGGCTAGAATACCTATCCGAAGAGGACTTTTCAGCATTCATTTTGGGCGATAAGGCCAATTTCTAGTGAATTAGGGCAAAAACAGGTGCCTATTGGGGACATTCCTGTTGGCAACCGCTGGCGCTCGGCACAAAAAAGGGCATCCCGCTGTGATGCCCTTGTGATGCTCGCTCCGCCGTCAGGCTCAGAGGCTGACCTTGAGGCAGGAGACCGCATGCTCCTGGCTACCGGAGAGCTGCGGCCGCTGCCGGGCGCACTCGCCATCGGCCAGCGGGCAGCGGGTGCGGAACACGCAGCCCGACGGCGGATTGATGGGCGAAGGCAGATCCCCCTCCAGCAGCTGGATGGTCTTGCTCCGCTCAAGCTTGGGATCCGGGATGGGCACCGCCGACATCAAGGCCTGGGTGTAGGGGTGGGACGGGTTGGCGTACACGGCGGCGCCTGTGCCCAGCTCCACCGCGTTGCCCAGGTACATCACCAGCACCCGATCCGAGATGTGCTTGACCACCGACAAGTCGTGGGCGATGAACACCAGGGACAAGCCCATCTCCTGCTGCAGGGACTTGAGCAGGTTCACCACCTGCGCCTGAATGGAGACATCCAGTGCCGACACCGGCTCATCGCAGATGATGAGCTTGGGCTCCAGGATCAGGGCCCGGGCAATGCCGATGCGCTGGCACTGACCACCGGAGAACTCGTGGGGATAGCGGTTGATGAGATTCGGCAGCAGACCCACCTTCATCATGATGGCCTTGACCCTGTCCATCACCTCCTGCTTGCCCAGCTTGGGATAGAAGGTCTGCAGGGGCTCGGCGATGATGTCACCTATGGTCATCCGAGGATTCAAGGATGCCAGGGGATCTTGGAAGATCATCTGGATTTCCTTGCGCTTCTCCCGCAGCGCACCTGCCGGCAGCCGGGTCAGATCCTGCCCCAGCCACACCACCTGCCCTTCGGTGGCCGCCACCAGGCCTATGATGGCCCGGGCGAAGGTGGACTTGCCGCAACCGGACTCCCCCACCACCCCCAGGGTTTCCCCTTCATAGAGCTTGATGCTGACCCCGTCCACCGCCTTCAGGGAGAAGGGGCTGGCCCAAGGCCAGGCCTTGTCGCTCTTGATCTTGAAATGCACCTTGAGGTTGCTGACATCCAGCAACAGTTTCTTCTCGCTCATCCGACTCATACCTCCCAATCCCAGTGACAGGCACGCCGACGGCCATCGCCGAAGTCCTGCAAGGCCGGCGCCACCTGGGCGCAGCGCTCATGAACCCGATGGCAGCGCTCCTGGAAGGGGCAGCCCACCGGCAGCTTGAGCAGATTGGGGGGATTACCCGGAATGGTGGCCAGCACCTCCCCTTGGGTATCCAGCCGGGGAATGGCCTCCAGCAGGCCCTCGGTATAGGGGTGGGACGGCCGGTAGAAGATGTCGTCCACCTTGCCGTACTCCATGGTGCGACCGGCGTACATCACCAGCACCTTGTCACACAGCCCGGCGATGACCCCCAGGTCGTGGGTGATCATGATGATGGCGGTGTTGAAGTCGCGCTTGAGTTCGTTGAGCAGCACCATGATCTGGGCCTGCACCGTCACATCCAGCGCCGTGGTGGGTTCATCGGCGATCAGCAGCTTGGGGTTGCACAGCAAGGCCATGGCGATCATCACCCGCTGGCGCATGCCACCGGAAAACTCATGGGGGTACATGCCCATCCGCTTGCGCGCCTCGGGGATCTTCACCGCATCCAGCATGCGTACCGAGGCCTCAAACGCCGCGGCCTTGCTCATGCCCTTGTGTCGCATCAGCACTTCCATCAGCTGGGGCCCACCTTCATGTAGGGGTTCAGCGAGGTCATGGGGTCCTGGAAGATCATGGCGATCTCCTGGGCCCGGATGCGGTTGAGCTCCGGCTGGGGCAGGTTGAGAATTTCCCGGCCATTGAACTTGGCGGAGCCGGTGATGACGCCGTTTTTGGCCAACAGGCCCATCAGGGCGAAGGCGGTCTGGCTCTTGCCGGAGCCGGACTCACCGACTATGCCCATGGTCTCACCGGCTTGCAGGGCAAAATTCAGATCGTTGACCGCCACCACCTTGCCGTCCGGGGTGGAGAACTCCACACGGAGATCCTGTACATCGAGCAATTTCATCCGTCTCTCCTCAGCGGTCCTTGGGATCCAGGGCGTCACGCAGACCGTCACCCAGGAAGTTGAAACAGAACAGGGTGACCACCATGAAACCGGCCGGGAACAGCAGTTGCCACAGGGCCACCTCCATGGACTTCGATCCCTCGTCCAGCAGGGCGCCCCAGCTGGTCATGGGCTCCTGCACCCCCAGGCCCAGGAAGCTCAAGAAGGACTCAAACAAGATCATGCCAGGTACCAGCAGGGTGGCGTACACCACCACTATGCCCAGCACGTTGGGCACGATATGGCGGGTGATGATCTTCCACTGGGAGACGCCGCAAACATGGGCCGCCTCGATGAACTCCTTGCTCTTGAGGCTCAGGGTCTGACCACGCACGATCCGCGCCATGTCCAGCCAGCTCACCGCACCGATGGCGATGAAGATGAGCCAGATGTTCCGGCCGAAGAAGGTCACCAACATGATGACGAAGAACATGAAGGGAAAGGCGTAGAGGATCTCCAGGGTCCGCATCATCAGGCGATCCAGACTGCCGCCGACAAACCCGGCGGTGGCCCCGTACAGGGTGCCGATGACCACGGCCACCAGAGCGCCCAGCAACCCCACCATCAAGGAGATACGACCGCCCATCAGGGTACGGGCAAACAGATCCCGCCCCAGGCTGTCGGTGCCAAAATAGTGGCCCGAGGCCCAATCCGGCGCGCTTTGCATGGCGCCCCAATCGGGTTCATCAAACGGAAAAGGCGCCAGCAGGGGGCCCAATATCACCAGCAGGCCAATCAGGCTCAGCACCACCATGCTCAGCACGGCGGCCCGGTTTTTAAAGAAGCGGCGGCGGGCATCCTGCCACAGGGAGCGGCCTTCGATCTCCAGGGCCTGGGCAAACTGACTGACCGCTTGTTGCTTTGCGTTACTCACTACCATGGTTACCTCGGTCAGTAGCGGATCTTGGGATCGATGAAGGCATAGAGGATGTCCACCACCGCATTGAAGGTGATGGTCAGGGTGCCCACCAATATGGTCAGCCCCAGCACCATGGAGTAATCCCGGTTCAGGGCGCCGTTGACAAACAGCTGACCGATCCCCGGCAGACCGAAGATAGTCTCAATCACCACCGAGCCTGTGATGATGCCCACGAACGCCGGGCCCAGGTAGGAGACCACCGGCAGCATGGCCGGCCGCAGCGCGTGACGCAATATGATGTAGTGCAGCGGCAGCCCCTTGGCCTTGGCGGTGCGGATGAAGTTGGAGTTCATGGTTTCTATCATGCTGCCGCGCATAATGCGGGCGATGGCAGAGACGTAGTACATCATCATGCCGATGACCGGCAGCACCATGAATTGCAGCTGGCCATGCTGCCAACCGCCCGCCGGTAACCAGCGCAGCCAGATGGCAAAGATCAGCACCAGTATGGGCGCCAGCACAAAGGAGGGGACCACCACCCCGAACATGGCACTGGACATGAGGCCATAGTCAAGCCAGCTGTTCTGCCGCAGGGCTGCTAGGGTGCCGAAGCTGACCCCCACCAACACCGCCAGACAGAAGGCGGCCAAGCCGATCTTGGCGGAAACCGGCAGGGCCTGCCGCACCAGATCGTTGACCGAAAAATCCTTGTATTTGAACGAGGGGCCCAGATCGCCCTTGAGCAGGTTTCCCAGATAAGTCAGGTACTGCTGATGGACCGGCTTATCCAGTCCATATTTGGCTTCGATGTTGGCCTTCACCTCGGGCGACAGACCGCGCTCGCTGGTAAAGGGGTTGCCGGGGGCAAAACGCATCATGAAAAAGGAGACAGTGATCAACACCAACAGGGTGGGGATCGCCTCCAAGATTCGCTTGAGAATAAATTTAAGCATCATCAGTTCCAACCGGTTTAAGGCGCGTCCGGTAGTGCGCCGGCAAAACAAGCCCGCCGGATGGCGGGCTTGATCGCGCAGGCGATGCCTGACCCTCAATGAGCCAGAATGTACATATCCTTGGTGTAGAGGTTATCCAAGGGGTTGTTGGGGTAGCCACCGACATAGGGCTTCACCAGACGGGCCGTCACATACTGGTAGACAGGCGCTATGGGCATGTCTTCGGCCAGCAGTGCCTCGGCCTCGGCATACAGCTTGTTGCGGGCCTCGGCATCCATGACCAGGCGACTTTGCGCCATCAGTGCATCGTACTTGGGATTGGAGTACTTGCCGTCGTTGTTGCCATGGGTGGTCTGCTTAAGATCCAGCATGGAAGAGGCTTCGTTATAGTCGGCAATCCAGCCGGCACGGGCCACGTCAAACTGACCTGAGGACTTGGTCTCCAGGTAGGTCTTCCACTCCTGGTTCACCAGGGCAACATCCACCCCCAGGTTCTTCTTCCACATGGCCGCCACCGCCACCGCCACCTTCTTGTGGTTCTCGCTGGTGTTGTACAGCAGCTCAAACTTCAAGGGATGCTGTTCGTCAAAGCCAGCCGCCTTGAGCAGCTCCTTGGCCTGGGCATTACGCTCAGCCTGGGTCAGCTTGGCCCACGCCGGCTCCACGGCCACAAAACCATCCACGTACTCCGGCACCAGGGTATAGGCCGGTTTCTGCCCCTGCCCCATCACGGCGTCGGCGATCACGTTGCGATCGATGGCAAAGGAGAGTGCCTTGCGCACCCGCACATCATCAAACGGCGGTTTCTTGGTGTTGAACTCGTAGTAGTAGGTGCCCACGTAACCCGTTACCCGCACATCCTGCGGATGTTCCTTCTGCAGCCGCTTGAACTGCTCGATGGGGGTTTCGTAGGTCATGTGCACTTCGCCGGCCAGGTAACGGTTCATGTCGGCGTTGTGGGACTGGATCGGCAGGTAGGTGACCTTGTTGATGTGGGTGTGGGCGTCATCCCAGTAGGTCTTGCTGCGCTCCAGCACGATACGCTCATTCACCACCCACTCCTTCAGGGTGTAGGCGCCGTTGGTGACCATGTTGCCCGGACGGGTCCACTGGTCGCCAAACTGCTCTATCACCTTCTGCGGCTCAGGATAGGTGGTGGTGTGAGCCAGCATGCTGACAAAGTAGGGTACAGGCTGCGCCAGGCTGATCTGCAGGGTGTGATCATCAATGGCCTTGATGCCGAGCTCCTCTGGCGCCTTCTTGCCGGCAATGATGTCGGTGGCATTGAGGATGGTGGGGATTTCCAGATACCAGGCATAAGGCGAGGCGGTCTTCGGATCCACCACGCGGCGGAAGGCATAGACAAAATCGCCGGCGGTCACAGGATCGCCATTGGACCACTTGGCGTCCTTGCGCAGATGAAAGGTATAGAGCTTGTTATCCGGCGTTTCCCAGGACTCGGCCACCCCAGGGCGCACCTCGCCATTGGGGCCCGTGGTCACCAGACCTTCGAACAGATCACGTTGAATATTGGATTCCGGTACACCTTCGGTCTTGGCCGGGTCCAGGGTGGCCGGCTCGGAACCGTTGCCCTTCACCAGCTCCTGTACTGCGGCCAGGGTCGGGGTGCTGTCCCCCTTCACCGCCGGGGCAGCGGTTTGCTGCTTGGCCGGTGCAGCGGCCGTTTCACTGGTTGGCTGGGGCTTGTCGCAACCGAACAGGGCAAAAGCAGAGGCCACTGTCACGGCGAGCATTTTTTTATTATGGGTCATGTCCTTACTCCGAATGAGAAGATTCCTGGTTTGAATCGTGACAGGTCAGACCTGATCCGCCTAACGTTCAAACGTCTGAATAATTCCCTTCTCATCGTAAGAATTCAACATATTTTGTCGAGAAATACCCAGCAGGCATGCGATTTACGAACGAAACCCGCAGTTTTACAGAAGATATGAAACAAGGCGGCGCAGGCGCACCATGTTGGCTGTCAGATTGAACCAACATGGTGCCTGCGGCGGAGTGCCGCGCCCTTTAAGCGAGGGCCGGAAACATATGCTTGAGCCCGGCAACGATTATTTCGATGCCCAACGACATCATGATAAGCCCCATGATACGGGTCACCACGTTGACCCCCGTCTTACCCATGATGCGAAACAGCAAAGAGGCGGAGCGAAAGATAACCCAGGAGCACAGCGCAAAGATCACCACCACCAGGGCCAAACCCAACAACTCTGTGGGGGTACGATGCTGACTGGCATAGACGATGGTGGAGCTGATGGCGCCAGGCCCGGCCATCAGCGGCAACGCCAGCGGAACCACGGCGATGGACTCTTTGGCCTCAAATTCCCCCTTCTCTTCCTTGTTATGTCGCACCTCGCCCAACTTACCCTGCAACATGGACCAGGCAATCAAGGTGATGAGCGCACCACCGGCGATGCGAAACGAAGCGATGGAGATGCCAAAGATATCCAGGATGATCTGCCCAAATAGCATGGAGACCCAGAGGATCACCATCACCGCCAAGTTGGCGGTGGTATTGGTCTTCATCCGCTCCTGGGGCGTCTGCTGACTGGTCAGACTGACAAAGACCGGCAGCAATCCCAATGGGTTGATGATGGCCATCAAACCGATAAAAAATTTCAAGTAAACGGGCAACACATCCAACATGACGCCAAAAACCTCAATTTTGAAGAAAGTTGACTACAGAATAGCCAAAGCACCACGCACAAAGATACGCCATACGCCCGTCAGAGGCGAACGAGATTAAGTAATGGTCTGGCCGGACTTAATTAGATTAACTTATCGCCCTGGGGCCAAGCGGCGTCATCCATAGGGCTAGCACGCGGCTTCACCACATTATCCTCTAATCCTACCTCAACCGCTGACTCCGGTTTAGCCCAGGGCGCCGCACCGCCGATTGCGTCAGATTTCCCACAGCTTTAAAAGGGGGAATGACCTCGGTGGTCTATGGAAAAAACCACACAAAAACCGCAAGTTGCCATCGAGGTGCGGCGGCAATAACCACAGGACTATTGCAACTTTTCCGACATGAAAAGATTTTTCTTTTGTCATTTTACAACAATTGACGCAAATCAATTTTCCGCACGCAGCCAGCTCCTATAATCGCCATGAAAGTTGTTTCCTAAGCCCAAGAGAACATAAGCAAAGCGCTTCATGACCGGCTGGACTATACTGCCCAGACTTCATTGCTCCGCCTTGTTTTCTTGCAACACCTTAGTAAACAGTTTTCAAAACTCAGTAGGAGAAAGATATGGCAGTTACAAATCTTGCCGAATTGGATGAACTGGTTGCGCGCGTCAAGGCCGCTCAGCGTTTGTTTGCTACTTACTCTCAAGAGCAAGTCGACAAAATCTTCCGCGCTGCAGCCCTGGCTGCCAACAATGCCCGTATTCCGCTGGCCCAAATGGCCGTTGCCGAATCAGGCATGGGTATCATCGAAGATAAGGTTATCAAGAACCACTTTGCCTCCGAGTACATCTACAACAAGTACAAGGACGAGAAGACCTGTGGCATTCTGAGCGAAGACGATGAGTTCGGTACCGTCACCATCGCCGAACCTGTGGGTATCATCTGTGGTATCGTTCCGACCACCAACCCCACCTCCACCGCCATCTTCAAGTCTTTGATTGCTCTGAAGACTCGCAACGCCATCATCTTCTCCCCGCACCCCCGTGCCAAGAACTCCACCAATACCGCTGCCAAGCTGGTACTGGATGCTGCCATCGAAGCGGGTGCACCGGCTGACATCATCGGCTGGATCGACCAACCGTCTGTTGAGCTGTCCAACGCGCTGATGAAGCACAACGACATCAACCTGATCCTGGCCACCGGTGGCCCCGGCATGGTGAAGGCTGCTTACTCTTCTGGTAAGCCGGCTATCGGTGTTGGCGCCGGTAACGTTCCTGTTGTTATCGACGAAACCGCTGATGTGAAGCGTGCCGTTGCCTCTATCCTGATGTCCAAGACCTTTGATAACGGTGTGGTTTGTGCTTCTGAGCAAGCCGTCATCGTGGTTGATGCCATCTACGACCAGGTCAAGGAACGTTTTGCTTCCCACAAGGGCTATGTTCTGTCCAAGGAAGAAGCTGACAAGGTTCGTAAGGTTATCCTGATCAACGGCGCCATGAATGCCGCCATCGTGGGTCAGCCCGCCACCAAGATCGCCGACATGGCCGGCGTCAAGGTTCCTGCTGACACCAAGATCCTGATCGGTGAAGGCGTGAAGATCTGTGAAGAAGAAGAGTTCGCTCACGAGAAGCTCTCTCCGACCCTGGGTATGTTCCGCGCCAAGAACTTCGAAGAAGCCGTCGACATGGCTTGTGACATGGTCAACCTGGGTGGTATCGGTCACACCTCCGGCCTGTACACCGACCAAGACTTGAACGCCGATCGCGTCAAGTACTTCGGTGACAAGATGAAGACCGCACGTATCCTGATCAACACTCCGACCACTCACGGTGGTATCGGTGACCTGTACAACTTCGCCATGGCACCGTCTCTGACGCTGGGTTGTGGTTCATGGGGTGGTAACTCCATCTCCGAAAACGTTGGTCCGAAGCACTTGATCAACAAGAAGATGGTCGCTAAACGGGCTGAAAATATGCTGTGGCACAAACTTCCGAAATCTATCTACTTCCGTCGTGGTTCTCTGCCCATCGCCTTGAGCGATCTGGAAGGCAAGAAGCGCGCCATGGTGGTCACTGACCGCTTCCTGTTCAACAACGGTTATGCCGATGAGCTGGTTCGCCTGCTGAAGGGCATGTCCATGGAAGTGGAAGTGTTCTACGAAGTAGAAGCTGACCCGACGCTGTCCATCGTCCGCAAGGGTGCCGAGATGGCCAACTCCTTCAAGCCGGACGTCATCCTGGCGCTGGGTGGTGGTTCACCGATGGACGCCGCCAAGATCATGTGGGTGATGTACGAGCATCCGAACACCGCCTTCGAAGATCTGGCCATGCGCTTCATGGACATCCGTAAGCGTATCTACAAGTTCCCCAAGATGGGTCAAAAGGCCGAGCTGGTGTGTATCACCACCACTTCCGGTACCGGTTCTGAAGTCACACCTTTCGCGGTAGTGACCGACGATGCCACCGGCGTCAAGTACCCGCTGGCTGACTACGAGCTGACCCCGAACATGGCCATCGTTGACGCCAACCTGGTTGCCAACATGCCGAAGTCCCTGTGTGCCTTCGGTGGTGTTGACGCCGTGACTCACGCCATGGAAGCCTATGTATCCGTTATCGCTAACGAATACTCTGACGGCCAAGCGCTGCAAGCCCTGAAGATGCTGAAGGAATACCTGCCTTCCAGCTACAAGAACGGCAAGGCTGACATGGTGGCTCGCGAGAAGGTTCACAACGCCGCTACCATCGCCGGTATCGCGTTCGCCAACGCCTTCCTGGGTGTGTGCCACTCCATGGCCCACAAGCTGGGTGCCGAGTTCCACATTCCGCACGGTCTGGCTAACGCCCTGCTGATCAGCAACGTGATCCGTTACAACGCTAACGACAACCCGACCAAGCAGACTGCGTTCTCTCAATACGACCGTCCGCAAGCGCGTCGTCGTTATGCCGAAGTCGCTGATCACCTGGGTCTGACTGCTGCCGGCGACCGTACCGCTGCCAAGATCGAGAAGCTGCTGGCCTGGCTGGACGGCCTGAAGAAGGAACTGGACATCCCCATGTCCATCCGTGAAGCAGGCGTACCGGAAGAGAAGTTCCTGGCCAAGGTGGATGCCCTGTCCGTCGAAGCCTTCGATGACCAGTGCACCGGCGCCAATCCGCGCTACCCGCTGATCAGCGAACTGAAGCAGGTTCTGCTCGACTCCTACTACGGCCGTCCTTATGTTGAAGGCGCTGTGGTAGACGCCAAGGAAGAGAAAAAAGAAGAAGGCAAGAAGAAGAAGTAAGCTTCTGCCTGAGTAAATAAGAAGGTCCGCACAGGTTGCGGACCTTTTTTTTGCTGTTCTGCCAAGGGTTTGCTAATTTTGCTGAACGATCAGGAGAGTTTGAATGCCCGATATCAGCATCGCCGTAACCGACCTGCGCATAGGCCACTTCGTCAAGTTGCCAGGCAGCTGGAAAGATCATCCCTTCTTATTTAGCTCCTTTCGCATCAAGGACGAGGAGCAGCTGCAGATCATTCGCAATCTAGGCCTGGCTCAGGTAACCATAGACCCCTACCGCAGCACGGGCGACATTCCCGAGCCTGTCACTGGCGAGGTGGTCAGCGCGACGCCAAGTGAAGACGTTGCCCCCGCCTCTGCCGCCCCCGCCGATCCCATCCGTCAGCAACAACAGGATCTGCGCCGCTCCATGCGCTTTGCCGATCGGCAATTTAGCAATGCCTTGAGTCCGCTACGCGAGTCCCTGGGGCAGCTCAACCTCAAACCCGATGAAGGGCTGGCTACCGTCGCCCAACTCATCCGTACCGCCGCCGCTCACCTCACCCAGACCGAGGAACCCATAGGACTGCAGCTGGTGCGCGCCGTGCAACAAGGAGACGTGCTGCTGCTGCATAGTCTCAACACGGCCTACATTGCCATGCTGATGGCCCGAGAGGCCGGCTGGTCACCGCTGGAGATTGAGAATGCCGGCCTCGCCGCCTTGGTCCATGACATCGGTGAGTTAAAGATCCCGACGCAGATCAGTCGAAAGCGGGTGGAACTGACCAAGTCTGAAATCAACTTCATGCGCATGCATGTGCAGTACGGTTTCGATCAGCTCAGCCAACTCAAGGCGTTCAGCCCGGAGATCCGCCAGGCGGTTCTGCAACACCAGGAGCGGCTGGATGGCTCAGGCTACCCCAATGGGCTCAAGGGCGAGCAGATAGGCACACTGGCACGCCTGATCTCGGTGGCCGATTATTACGAGGAACATCTGCACCCCAGAGCCGCAACCCGCCCCGGTCAACCCAATCAGGTGGTCGCCAGCCTGTTCAAGAAAGCCGACGTCTGGTTTGACGGCAACTTTATCAAGCTGCTGATCAAGGTGCTGGGCATCTACCCGCCCGGCAGTCTGGTGCGCCTGAGCGATGAGACCCTGGCGCTGGTGATGGCCAGTGAGCCCAGTGCGCCGCTTAAACCCATAGTCCTGCCCTACGAGAAGGGCCGAGTCAGCGAAGGCGTGGATCTGATCCCGCTGCAGCAGGATGAACGGCAGATCATGGGCCTGTGCAAGCTCGAAGAGCTAAACCAGGCACAGCATGACTTCTTTAGTCTCGGCAAGCACTTCTGCTATTACTTCACCAGCTAACCGACATGACAAAGGGCTCCGCAGAGCCCTTTGGTTGCCAACAGATACGGCCTAACTTAGTAATGAAAGCGACCGATCAGCTCCCGCAGGCGACGTCCAGCCAAGGACAAGGCGTGGGTGGTCTGCTGAGTGGACTCGGCCGCCGATGAGAGCTGATCGACTATCTGGCTGATGGCCACCAGGTTGCGATTAATCTCCTCGGAGACGGCGTTTTGTTCCTCCGCCGCCGACGCTATCTGCAGGTTCATGTCGTTGATGGTACCCACTGACTCGCTCATGCCAGACAAGGCATCGCCGATCCGCGCCGCCTCGGCCACCGTCTGTTCACTACGCAGCTGGCCTGCCTGCATCGCCTCGACCGCATCCCTGACCCCCGCCTGCAGCCGCTGCAGCATGTCATTGATCTCATGAGTGCTCTGTTGAGTGCGCCCCGCCAAGGAGCGCACCTCATCTGCCACCACGGCAAAACCGCGGCCTTGCTCACCGGCCCGCGCCGCCTCAATGGCGGCATTGAGTGCCAGCAGGTTGGTCTGCTCGGCGATGCTGCGGATCACCTCCACCACAGAGCCGATATTCGCGGTCTGCTGGGACAAGTCACCGATCACCTCGGAGGCCGCATTCACCTCTGCCACCAGGCCATGGATGCTGGCGATGGCGTTATCCACCACGGCACGGGCGCTGTCCGAGGCCTGGGCCGCTGTGCTAGTCGCCTCGGCGGCCTGGGCCGCACTGCCCGCCACCTCCTGGGCCGTGCTGCTCATCTGAGTCACAGCCGTGACTACCTGCTCCGTCTCCTTACGGTGGGCTTGCATCTGGCTGTTGTAGCGTGCCGTCAGGCTGCTGAGCTGCTCTGAGACTTGAGCCAGCTCCTCCCCTGTGCCGCCCACATCGCGCACCAGCGCCTGGATTTGCTCGACAAAATGATTGAAGGCCCGGGCCACCTGCCCAACTTCATCCTGGCTGCGCACCGACAGCCGCTGGGTCAGATCCCCATCCCCGGAGGCAATCGCCTTGAGCGCTTCGGCAATGCCGCTCAACGGCCGGGTGATCCGGTTGGCCACCCACAGGGTCAAGAGCACAGTGAGCACCAGCAATACCAATGAGACCAACAGGCTACGCACCAATTGCTGGCGCAGCTCACCATCCCGTAACTGCCGGGTAGCAGCCAGCTGCTGCTCTATGTCATCGATATAAAAGCCGGTCCCAGCACCCTGCCATAGCGCTCCAGCGTCTGGCTCAGGCTGAGCTTGAGCACTTCTGGCCGGTGGAGGGCTTGCTCCACAGATAGGAGTAAAAACCATCCCCCTCCCGCGCCGCCGCTATGATGCCCCGGATGAAGGGTCGCCCCTCCGCATCCTTGAGCCCGGACAAGTCCTTGCCTTCGAGCTCGGGTTTGGGCCCCAACACTTGGCTGACCCCCTGGTAGTCATAGACAAAGAAATAGCCATCGGCGTCATAACGCAGGCCCCGCAGTATCGCCTTCACCTTCTCACGTTGGGCCGGCGTATCCTCGGCCCCATACTCAGCGGCGATGGCGGTATGGGCCAGGGCCATGTATTTGGTCAGTTGTTCGCGCCGCTCCTCCATCAAGTTGCCGCGAATGAGCTGCAGCTCCGCTTGCAACGCCCGCTGGCCTATCCAGTAGCTGGTCAGGTTGATGAGGCAGACGGCCAGCACCAGGGGCAAGCTGGCCAACAGCATGATTTTTTGTTTTATCGTCATACTCGATTTCCTTATCTACAGCGAGCGTCTCGCTCCTGACGCTCAGTGGTGGCAGTATGCCTGATAGGCTGGGCACAGGCTGTTAAGGCGATCGCCTTAACAAACCTTTCTACCGCTCGTCCGCGCCCCTATAATCTCCCCTTTTTGGAGGCCAGGATGAACAGCTGTCCATGCGGGGCTGCACGCCCCTTTGCCGCCTGCTGCGGCCCCTTTATTTTAGGCCAGCAGTGGCCCGCCCGAGCAGTCGAGCTGATGCGCTCGCGCTTTAGTGCCTTCGTGTTGGGCCACTGGGACTACATCCTGGCCAGCTGGCACCCCGATTACCGTCCTGATCTGACCGCCGAGGCGCTGGGCGCCGAGCAGGAGGGGCACTGGGTGCGCCTGCAGGTATTAAGCGAGCAAGGTGGACCTCAAGACAGCCAAGGCACGGTGGAATTCATCGCCTGGTATCGGCAAGGCGGCAGCCTGTATCCCCACCACGAACGCTCCTGCTTTGTCCGGCTGGACGAGCATTGGGTCTACACGGACGGCGACCTGCTGCCACAACGCCAGGCCAGCCTAATACCCCCTGCCCTTGTGGTAGCGGTAGCAAGTTCAAAAAATGTTGCGGAAGGTAAAACTCTTGTAAATTCCGATAATTAGCTCGGTTTTGTCATGGTGCTGTCATCTGCCTTGCCTAGAGTGCCTGGCCATGAGCCAAGTCATCCGAGGATCCCCCATGCAGGCCGAGCTCGAACGCATCCTCTCTAACCGCCAGATCCAGACACTGCTGCAACCCATACTCGACTGTCAGCAGCAGATCGCACTGGGTTATGAAGCCCTGAGCCGGGGCCCCTCGGATAGTCCGCTGCACTCGCCGCTGGAGCTGTTTTTTCACGCCGAGCAGCAGGGGCAACTCAAACAGATGGAACTCTTGTGTCTGCGACAGGCGCTCCGCTGTTTTGTCGAGCAGCGCCTGCCCGGCCGGCTGTTTGTCAACCTTTCCCCCCGGGTACTGCTGGCCTGTCAGGTCGAGGAGCTGGTGGCACTGACCGAGGCAGCCGGCCTTGCCTGCCAGGATCTGGTGATCGAATTGACCGAACACCATCCGGTCAACTGCTGGGAAGACATTCAAAGTCAGGTTGCCCTGCTCAAACAAGCCGGCTTTGGTGTGGCGATTGACGATCTGGGGGCCGGCAACTCGGGGCTGCGCCTCTGGTCGAGCCTCAAGCCGGACTTCGTCAAGCTGGATATCTACTTCACGGCGGATCTGGATCGGGATCTCACCAAGCGACAGTTTGTCGCCAGTTTGCGGGATCTGGCCAACAACCTGGGCTGCGCCATGATACTCGAGGGCGTGGAGCGGGAAGAGGAGTACCAATGCCTGCGCCAGTTGGGCATCCGTTACTGCCAGGGCTACCTGCTGGGTAAGCCCGCCCACCGCCCTACCGCCCTGTTTGAGACCCGACGAGATCCCGAACCCAGCGAGCCGGAGGTGATCCACAAGGTGGGGCAATTGGCGCAAAGCGCCCCTGTACTGCACCCGGATCTGTTGTGCGAACAGGCACTGCAGCTGTTCAAACAGCAGCCCGAATACGGCTGCCTGCCGGTACTGGGCAAGGATGACAAGCCCATAGGCTTGCTGCGCCGCCAGAGCCTGTTGGCCCACCTGGCAGAGCGCTTTGGCTATTCGCTCTATGCCAAGGCACCGGTGAGCCGCCTGATGGACAGTCAGCCCATACTGGTGGAGGCAGAGCAGAGCCTGATCCAGGTCAGCCAGCAACTGGTGGCCAAGAACAGCGATGAGATGGATGCCTGGTTTGTCATCTGCGAGCAGGGCCGCTATCTGGGAATGGGGCGGATCCGCGAGCTGATGCGCCGCCTCACCGACTACAAGCTGCAGATGGCCCGCCACGCCAATCCCCTCACCCTGCTGCCGGGTAATGTACCCATCCAGCAGACCCTGACCCGCGCCATCCATAGGGGGCGGCCCTTCTGGCTGGCCTATTGCGATCTAAACCATTTCAAGCCGTTTAACGACGTCTGTGGCTATGACAGGGGCGATCAAATGATCAAGCTGCTGGCGCGCCTGCTGCGCAAGCACTTTGCCCAAGTGGGCACCTTTATCGGCCACCTGGGTGGCGACGACTTTATCCTGCTGGGGGAACATGGCGATTGGCGGAGTAATCTGGCCCAGTTACAGGCCGAGTTTCATCAGCTGAGGATCTGCTGCTACCGCCAGGAAGATGTGCGCCGCGGCGGCATCGTCGGCCAGGACAGGGACGGTCAGGAGCGACAGTTTCCCCTGGTGGCCCTGGCCATCGGCGCCGTCTGCTGGCAACCCGGCCTGCCGCTGACCCAGGGACAGCTCAGCGAACGGCTCAGCCAGGCCAAGAAGCAGGCCAAGCAGCAAGCCGATCACCTTTGGCTGGAGACGCCCCAGCAAACCGGCATCTGCGCCTGAGGCTAGCGTCCGAGGGCCGTCCCAGTGGCAGCAGAGGCCGCCGGCAAGTCACTGTGGCTGGCAGGGGCTCCGCTGGCCGGTAGCGGCAGTCCGTTCGGACTGGTGTCACCGGCCTGTGCCTTGGCCACCTGCAGCATCAACCCCAGCCGCGGTAATCCCGCCTGGATCAGGTTCTGGCCGACCGCCAGTGTCTCCTCCCTGAGCAGGGGCGCATACTTGACGTATTTCTTGCCCGTAGGCGTGGCAAAAAACACATTCATCTGCGCCATCTCGTCGCGGGTAAAATGCTGGGCATAGTGCAGGGCCAACCCCTGGCGCACCTCAGGCCAGCTCAGGGTCTCCTTGCTCCAGCGCTGCACCACCCCCTGATAGCGGGCCAGCTCAGGTTGCTGACGAATAAGGTTCTGCAGCACCTGTTGATTGAACTGGTTAAATTGCCCCGGATTGATGAGATTATCCGCCAGGCTCAACGCCTCGGCGGGCAGCTCGGCCCGGCAGGGGTTCCCCCACAGGGCCAGGCAGACCAGCCAGCACCACAGGCGGCCGCGGCCTGCCCCTCGAGCCCCGTTCACAGCCCCCCTTCGCTGCCGCGTCCCAGCGTTAACACCCTGTCCCATCACGCATCCTTTTTGGTTGTTGTGGGTCTGGTGACCCGGCTCACAAGTTGGCGCAAAGACGCCGCCCCGCATGTCAGCCATGACCGGATTGGCATACCATGACGCCATCCTGCCGACACAGGAGCGGATCATGCCCCTCGTCTTCTCGCTGTTTCAACAGCTCAGCGTGTTTTTGGTGATCGCCTACCTGCTCTCCAAGACGCCCCTGTTCCATCCCCTGGCCAACTACTCGGTGCGTTGGCCGCATAAGGTGGTGATCTACTGTCTGTTCTCCACCTTCTGCATTCTGGGCACCTATTTTGGTCTGGAGATCCAAGGAGCCATCGCCAATACCCGGGCGGTAGGCGCCGTGCTGGGGGGACTGCTGGGCGGCCCGGTCACCGGCTTCTTCGTCGGCCTCACCGGCGGCCTGCATCGCTGGAGCCTGGGCGGCTTCACCGATCTGGCCTGCGCCGTCTCCACCACCGCCGAGGGCCTGCTCGGCGGCCTGGTACACTGGCACCTGCTGCGCCGTGGTCGGCTGGACAAGCTGTTCAGCCCCGCCCTGGCCTTTGCCGTCACCCTGCTGGCCGAGCTGCTGCAGATGCTCATCATACTGCTGCTGGCTCAGCCGTTCGCTCAGGCCTGGGAGCTGGTGCAGCTCATCGCCCCGCCCATGCTGCTGGCCAACGCCACCGGTGCCGCCCTGTTTATCAGCATGATCCGCGATCAGAAGCGCATGTTCGAGGAGCTCTCCGGCACCTTCTCCGCCAAGGCACTGCGCATCGCCCAGCGCACCGTCGGCCTGCTGGATCAGGGACTCACCCCAGCCGCGGCTCAGGCGGTGGCCCAGATCCTCTATCAGGAAACCGGGGTCGGCGCCGTGGCCATCACCGACTGCCACCGCATCCTGGCCTTCGTCGGCACGGGTGAGGATCACCACAAGCCGGGGCGCCCCCATCTCCTCGCCCCTGACCCTGGCCGCCATTGCCCATAACCGCTTGATGTTTGCCGACGGTCAGAGCGAGCCCTACCGCTGCAGCATCCAGGCCCACTGCCCGCTGGGCTCTGTGCTGGTGATCCCGCTTCAAGGCGAGAAAGGGGTCCTGGGCACCATCAAGCTGTATGAACCCCGGCAGCGCCTGTTTCTCAAGATCAACCGCACCCTGGGGGAAGGCATCGCCAACCTGTTGTCCCGCCAGCTGCTCAGCAGCCGCTTGGCGCAACAGGAGAACCTGCTGACCCAGGCCGAGCTCAAGCTGCTGCGCGCCCAGATCAACCCCCATTTCCTGTTCAACACCCTCAACACCATCGGCGCCATCACCCGCACGGATCCCGAGCGGGCCCGCGGCCTGCTGCTGCACCTGTCGCACTTCTTCCGCAAGAACCTCAAGCGCCAGGAGGGGCTCACCACCCTGGCCGAGGAGCTGGAGCATTGCCAGGCCTACCTGGAAATCGAGCAGGCCCGTTTCGGCGAGCGCCTGCAGGTGGATTACCAGATCCCGGCGGAGCTGCTGACCACCCGGCTGCCGGCCTTCACCCTGCAGCCCCTGATCGAAAACGCCATCAAGCACGGCATCGCCAACCGGCTGGAGCCGGGACGGCTGCAGATCCGTGCCCAATCACAAGGCAGCCAGGTGCTGCTGGAGATAGAAGACAACGCCGGCGCCTACGCACCGTCTGACGACAGCGATGGCCTGGGGCTGACCATAGTGCAGCGGCGGCTGCACAACGCTTTTGGTAGTGAGGCCCGGCTTAGCATCCACAACCAGGCCGACTGTTACTGCCGGGTCAGCCTGACCCTGCCCAAGGAGGCCCCATGATCCGCGTGCTGCTGGTGGATGACGAACCCTTCGCCCGTCAGGAGCTGACGAGCCAGCTGGCCGGCGAGGCAGACATCCAGATCCTGGGCCAGGCGGCCAACGCCATCGAGGCCCTGCAACAGATCAACGCACTTAAGCCCGATGTGGTGTTTCTGGATATCCAGATGCCCAAGGTCAGCGGCATGGAGCTCATCGGCCTGCTGGCCGATCCCCTGCCGCGCATCGTGTTTGTCACCGCCTTCGATGACTACGCCATCCAGGCCTTCGAGGAGCAGGCCTTCGACTACCTGCTCAAACCCGTGGCGCCGGATCGGCTGGCCAAGACGCTGTACCGCCTGCGCCAGAGCCTCACCCCCCAACCGGTACGCCAGCTGGCACCACCGCCCAGCCGGCTGCCGGTGTTTGTCCACAACCGGGTCAAGCTGCTGCCCGTGGAGACCATCGACTTTGCCTATTCGGATCTGGGCGGCGTGCACCTGGTCAGCGGCAGCGAGCATTACCATACCCAGCTGACCCTGAAGGCCCTGGAGCAGCAGACGCCCCTCATCCGCTGCCATCGTCAGTATCTGGTGGCTCCCCACGCCCTGGGCGAGTTGCGCCTGCTGGAGCACCAACTGGCCGAAATCCTCACCCCGGCGGGGCAAACGGTGCCGGTGAGCCGCCGCTTCCTGCCCGACATCAAGGCCCGTCTGGGACTGAGCTGATGTGACACACCTCACACCGTCTCGCCGCTGGCGCCGCCAAACCGCCGCTTAAGCAGTCGCGGCAGCCAGGGCGGCAGGCCAGGCCTACACTCCCCTACGATTGATAACCTTTCCAAGGAGTGAAGGTATGAGTTGGTTCCTGCTTGCTGTCGGCCTGTTGCTGGCCGGCTATTTCTTCTACGGCAAGTTCGTAGAAAAGGTGTTCGGCCCCCGGCCGGAACAGGCCACCCCCGCGGTCACCATGGCGGACGGGGTGGACTATGTGCCCATGTCCGACAAGAAGATCTACCTGGTGCAGCTGCTGAACATCGCCGGCGTGGGTCCCATCTTCGGCCCCATACTGGGGGCCCTGTATGGCCCAGTGGCCATGCTGTGGATCGTGTTCGGCTGCATCTTCGCCGGCGCGGTACACGACTACTTCTCCGGCATGCTGTCGGTGCGGGCCAAGGGCGCCTCTGTGCCCGTGGTAGTGGGTGAGCAACTCGGCACGGTCGCTAAACATTTTATGAACCTGTTTGCGGTGCTATTGCTGATGCTGGTGGGGGTGGTGTTTGTGCTGAGCCCGGCCGGCCTGCTGGCCAGCCTGACCAGCAGCAGCCTGGTTTACTGGATCCTGGCCATCTTCGCCTACTACATACTGGCGACTATCGTGCCCATCGACAAGATCATCGGTCGTCTCTACCCGTTGTTTGGTGCCCTGCTGCTGTTCATGTCCGTCGGTCTGGTCGGTGCCATGCTGCTGTCCGACAAGCCCCTGTACAGCGCGGGCATCAGCCTGGCCAACCTGCATCCCAGCGAGTTGCCCCTCTGGCCCCTGCTGTTTATCACCATCGCCTGCGGCGCCGTCTCGGGCTTTCACGCCACCCAGTCACCGCTGATGGCCCGCTGCATGCAAAATGAAAAATCCGGCCGCTTCATCTTCTACGGCGCCATGATAGGTGAAGGGGTGATCGCCCTCATCTGGTGTACCCTGGGCCTCTCCTTCTACGACAGCCCCGCCGCCCTCAACGCCACCCTGGCCAATGGCGGTCCATCCGCCGTGGTACACGAGGTCTCCATCGGCCTGCTGGGTCAGGTGGGGGGCATACTGGCCATCCTGGGGGTGGTGATACTGCCCATCACCTCCGGTGATACCGCCTTTCGCAGTGCCCGCCTCATCATTGCCGAGTTTCTGAAGATGCCGCAGAAGCCCATCGCCAAGCGGTTGCTCATCGCCGTGCCCATGTTTGTGGTGGGTTATCTCATCTCCAAGGCGGACTTCGGGTTGATCTGGCGCTACTTCGGCTGGGCCAACCAGACCACTGCCGTCATCATGCTGTGGGCGGCCGCCGCCTACCTGGCCAAGGAGGACAAGCTGCACTGGATCTGCACCCTGCCCGCCGTCTTCATGACCGCCGTGTGCATCACCTACCTGGCCAATGCCCCCATCGGCTTCGGCCTGGCCCTGCTGCCCGCCACCCTGATTGGCCTGGCCGCCAGCCTGGTGATCACGGTACTGTTCCTGCTCAAGTACCGCAGCGGCGCCCTGGCCGCCAAGGTGCCCGCCCCCTGATGCCGGCCCGCAGACACAACAAACCCCGCTGCGGCGGGGTTTGTCTTGTACGCCAAGCCAAGGCACGAGATCAGTAGTTAAAGCCCAGGCTCAGATAGTGGCGCCACTCCAAGTCATCCGCCGGCCTGAGCTTTTGGCCTGCGTACTCCAGCCACATATCGCTCCACTCCACCTCGGAGCGCCAAGCCAGCCGCAGGTGCTTGCTCAAGGCATAACGCACCCCAAACTCCCCCTCTGCCTGCTGATTGAGCACCAACCAGTCAGAGCGCTGGGCCAAAAACTTCACATAGTTGCCCTGGCTAAACAGGGTGAAACGGCTATCGCCTAACGGTTGCTGATAATCCCAGCCCAGCTTGGCCAAGGGGTAAACCACATGGTTGCCCGGGAACAACAGGGCCAGATTGGTATCTTCATCCCGCCAGCGCACCGCGCTCCAGCCGGCCTGCAGGTTCATCTCCAGCCAGCTCTCCTTGCGCTTCCAGAAGCGATAGCCGGGGCCGGAGGCGTAATCCGTCTCCATGTAGGTGTCGCCCAACATGTCGTAGCGCAGATCCACCGAGCCACGCCAGTACCAGTTGGGGTGAAAGAAATAGTCCAGCTTGGGCAACAGCTGGTACTTGTGGGTCAGGGTCTCACCTTCGGATGTATCGTACTCATACTCACCGGTCAGCCCCCAGCGCCACTGTTCGGCGGTGAGCTGGCTGTCGAGCTTGAAGAGAATATCATTGCGGCTGCTCTCGCCCCGTTTGAGCTTGGCGCTGGCATCGGCGGCGACCTTGTACTCCCAATCCGCCTTGGGTTTGACCGCAGGCAGGGCCGCCACCAGCTCCGCCGGTGCCTTGAGTTGACCCACCTCATCCTGCCAGCGGGTGATATTAGCCCGCGGCAGGCGCAACTGGCCGCCATAGGTGGACTCCAACACCAGCTCGCTGCCGCTGATCTTCTTGATCTGGCCGCTGTAGCGATCGCCATTCTCCATCCACAGTACCACCTGCGCCGAACCCAGCAGCGCCAGCAACAGACTCATCGCGGCTCAGTTACCTCTGTGCACCAGGGCCAGCACAGAAGCCGCCCCGACAAACAGGCTGGCAAAGCTGCGATTGAGCAGCCGCTGTTGCCCGGGAGTGCGCAGCAGTTGCAGCACCTTGGCGGCCAAACAGGTGTAGCCCGTCATCACCAGCACATCCACGCTGATCATGGTGATCAGCATCAGGCCGTACTGGGGCACCAGGGGGGCCGCCGGGTCGATGAACTGGGGCAGCACCGCCAGCATGAAGACGATGGCCTTGGGGTTGCTGATGTTGACCAGAAAGCCTTTGACCAGCAAGACACGACTGCGGATCTGTACCGGCTCAGCCTGTGCCTGGATCGCCTGCGGCGCCTGTCGCCATTGGCGATAGGCCAGGTAGATGAGATACAGGACGCCAAACCACTTGATGAGGTTAAACGCCAGCTCCGAGGCTACCAAGACGGCGCCCACCCCCGCCGCCACTATCAGGATCTGCACCGCCAGGGCCAGCTGCAACCCCAGAATATTCCAGTACCCGCGCCACAGGCCCACCTGCAACCCGCTGGACATGGAGGCGATTGCCCCAGCCCCCGGAGATAAACTGATAACCCAACAGGCGGCAAAAAACGCCAGCCACATATCCCATGCCATGCAACACCTCCAGCTCAAAGGCGCATTAAACGCCAGCCAGACCACAGGGGCAAGCATGGCAGCAGCAGACTATGCCTTGCCGCTCAGCTGCTCCAGCAGCTCACCGCGCACCACCAGCGCCTCTTGATTGCTAAAGGGGCGTAGCGCCAGCGCGTCCCCCTGGCTAAGCAATATCTTCTCGACGGTTTTCTTAAATGGCGGATTGGTATGATGGGGCAAGGGGTAGAAATCCACGACCCCCAGGCCGGCACAGGAGGTCAAGGCTGGCGCATGACGGATATCGTCCATGGGTTTGACGTAGGCCACATCGGGCGCCAGTACGATAGCGCCAGCTGACTCGCCAATAAACAGCTTGCCGGCTTCTATCTCCTCCACCAGCAGCTTATCGGCACCGGATTGCCGCAAGATCTGCAGCAAAAAGAACGTATTACCGCCGGAGACATAGATAAAATCATTGCCTCGCAACTTGGCCGCCATCGTCGCCGCGGACGCCGTAGACAGCTCCAGCTCATCAATGACCAGACCTAGCCGTTGCAGTGCCTTGCGGGCCGCCCCCACATAGAAGGTCACCTTCTCCGGCAGGCTGGCCGTCGGAATAAAGGTAACCGTTCTGCCTGCGAGGGGGACTTGGGCAAACGCCGCAAATAGATCCGCCACATCCGCAAAGGACGAGGCTAAAAACAGCTGCTTCATGGAGTGCTCCTTGGTCGGGGTCAACAATCGATCCATATGACACCACCTCTATGACGATCAAACCATGACCCGCATCATGGCCAGAGGGCCCAGTCGGCAGACAGTCAGCAAGGCGCTGGATCACACTCCCAAGGTGATCCCCTTGTTTGCACGGCGACCATAGCAGACACTCGCCACAAATGGATTCTTACGAAGCTTGGCTGATACAAGGAGCCAGCAGACGCATGGAGCAGGCAAGATGCCGAATCAAACGACATGGCAGGGGCGAACCTCACCTTGGTTATACATATACCATTATGCGGTCATTGCCATGCTAGCCCTGACTGCCAGCTACTTCGTTGGCCCCTTGGCACTGGCATTCGGCGCAGGCGCTAGCATCCATTTGATCCGGCAAGCCCTATCGATGCGCTATCAGCTGTCACCCAACAGCCTCTACTTCAGCCCGAGTCTAGAGGACAAGGTTCCCCTGACCCTGCCGCTCGACGAAATACTGCATATCTATGTCATCGATCGCGCACCATGGCGCTGGCTTAACCTGGGCACAGTGATCCTGATGGTCGATCCCAACAATGACGCGCAGCCGTGCATGAAATGTCTGCCCCACCCGGCGCGCCTGGCCGAGTCCATCAAGGCTGCAGCAGAATCCTGTGGAGCCCGTCAAATCGGTATCCAGATCCTCCGCTAGCCAGCTTGACGCGCTCCCCTGCGGTTCCGAGATCCTTGACGGTGGCGGCCAAGCGAGGGACCATTCAACGCCATGATGATGGCTTGCGACAGGCTCAAGCAGCAGGCTCGGTCGGGATGACGCGCTCCATCCCTGGCCCGCGCCCTACGGGCGGCCTGCGGCCGTCCAAAACGGCTCTCCTGCCGTTTGTCGACCGGCTTCGACCAGAATCCGCCCATAC
>JAJOIN010000065.1 GCA_021209335.1 Aeromonadaceae bacterium | reverse complement strand
TATGCTTGGCGGCAATAGCGCAGTGGACCCACCTGTTCCCATGCCGAACACAGAAGTGAAACGCTGTAGCGCCGATGGTAGTGTGGCATTCGCCATGTGAGAGTAGGACACCGCCAGGCACCCAATACGAAGTAACAAGGCCTCTTGGAAACAAGGGTCCTTGTTATATCTGTTTGAACACAAATCAAAAAGGCCTCCCGTGTTCGGGGGGCCTTTTGTGTATTCTCAGTGGTCAGTGACTATTTCATCTGCTGAGCTAATAGCCGCTGTAAGCGATCGTAGATGAGATCCCTTTCTTCTGGTGGCAGATGATAAAAGTAGTGAGTGAACAGTCGCAATAATTGAGACTTCTTCATGCCATCGCGGGTAGCGATATCTGTAAGCTCATCTATGGAGTCCAATGTCATGGAGTAGGTGGCTTTCTTGTAGACGGGTTTGGTGGCCTGACTATCGCTGGGGTGATTCGGTAAACTTGGTTGCAGTAGGCGTCGTTCCGGGCTGACTAATCTGGGCTGGCCGAGGGCGTAGAGCTCGGCGTCATCGATAAACTCGTCAACAGTCAGCGGCTCAATGGGCGTCTTGTCGCGTTTCTTTTTGAGATCCGAAAGCCCCATGTCTCATACCCTATAGGTTCATAAACTCTTTAGCGATGGCTCTGATTTCTGCGGCCGCCTTACCCTCAGGCTCTATTTCGATGACAGACAAACCGCGTTCTTCACTGTCATCATATACGTTACGGCTATAGATGATCGATTCAAGTACCGGCACGCAGAAAGACTCGCAAACCTCCTTGGCATCGAGTATCCGTTTGGCCTGATTCGGCAAGGCAGGGCACTGCGTCATCACGACGGCGGCTTTGAGTGTGGGGTTGACCATCTTGCAGGTGCTGATGATGTCCTCCATGTGCGGCAATGTCTTTAGGTCTCGCCGTTTCGGCCGGAGTGGTATCAGGGCGTGGCTGGCGACAGCCATGGTGGAGCGCAGCGCACGGTTATCTTGGCCACCGCAGTCCACCACCACAAAGTCATAGCGGTTCTTCAAACTCAGCAAGTCTTCGCGAATATTGCCGTAAAGTTGCACACAGTTTAATTGTGGCAAACTGGTGTCTTTGCGCTCCTGTATCCAGTCGGAGCTGGTTCGTTGCGGGTCGCAATCCACCAGCAAGACCTCTCCTTGATATTGAATCTTGAAATACACCGCCAGGTTCTGCGCGAGGCAGCTCTTGCCACTACCGCCTTTTTCTCCACCGACGAGCAATATCATGCACCACCCCTTGTGTTTTCATGCCGGACGGGTCGTTTCGTGTCTTGAGTATAGAAATAAATAGTCGGTGGGGCGGGGGATATGGGTAAAAAGGGGGCAAAGCCCCCTGATGCTTAAAAATGGGCGCTGACGATCTCTTTGGTGAAGGACTTCTCGCAGTACTTGCACTTCATACGGACCTCGTCCCGCACGGCCCTTATCTTGAAGCTGCTGAGCACGGGTTCCTTGTGGCTGATGCAATTGGAGTTCGGGCAGTGGAATACGCCTTCGACGCAGTCCGGCAGTTGCAGCTGCAGTTTACGCACCACCTTGAAGTCTTCGATGATGTTGACGGTGGCATTGGGTGCAAAGAGTGCCAGCTGGTTGGCCTGATCGTTGCTGAGACGGCTGTTCTCGAGCTTGATCAGGTCCTTGGCGCCCAAGGCGGCTGACGGCAGGTTGAGGCCAACGGTTATCCGTTCTTTGGTTTCCAGCAGATGAAAGAGCTTAAGGATCTTGATCCCCTGACCCGCCGGTATGTGGTCGATGACGGAACCGTGGCGAATGGCTTCTACCTGAAGTTGTTTTTTCTCGGACATGTCGAGCTCCTTATACGGTCTCGTTCAATACCAGGGCCAGCAGTGCTTGGCGGGCGTAGACGCCATTTTCTGCCTGCTGGAAGTAATAGGCGTGGTGTGTGGCATCCACGGCGGTCTCAATCTCATCGATGCGGGGCAGTGGATGGAGGATCTTGAGATTTGGCTTGGCCGTGGTCAGTTGCTCGCAGGTCAGGACGAACTTGGCGGCAATATGCCGGTATTCTGACTCCTCGAAGCGCTCTTTTTGCACCCGGGTCATATAGAGGATGTCCAACTGGGGCATGATCTCTTCCAGACTGTCATGCACGCTGTACGCTATGCCCTTTTCTTCCAGTTCCTCACAGATGTAGTCGGGCATGGCCAGGGCATCGGGGGCGACAAAGTAGAAGCGGGCACCAAACAAGCTAAGGGCCTGGGCCAGGGAGTGCACGGTACGGCCGTATTTCAGATCGCCCACGAAGGCCAGGTGCAAGTTGTCCAGGCGGCCTTGAGTTTCGAAAATGGTGAACAGATCCAGCAAGGTTTGAGTTGGGTGCTGGTTGGAGCCATCGCCGGCGTTAATTACCGGCACGGAGGAAAATTCCGCCGCCAGACGGGCGGCGCCTTCTTGCGGGTGGCGGATCACGAAGGCATCGGTGTAGGAGGTGATGACCCGTACCGAGTCGGCCAGGGTTTCGCCCTTTTTGGCCAGCGAGGTGTTGCCTGCATCGGCAAAGCCAATCACGTTGCCCCCCAACCGCTGAGCGGCCGTCTCAAATGACAGTCGGGTACGGGTGGAGGCCTCAAAAAAGCAGCTGGCCACCAGCTTGTGTTGCAGCAAATCATGTCGCGGCTCGGCCTTGAGGCGGCTGGCAGTTTCCACCACCAGCTCCAGCTCATCCCGGCTGAGATCGGAGATGGAGATGATGTGTTTCTTGTAGAGGGGGTTGGCCATGGTTGTTTCCCTATGCCTGGGTGGAATGAGCAACAAAAAGCCCCTGCTCAGGGGCTTTTGCCAAAAAGGAGTTGCCAGCCTGTGTGGAGGCGAGGGCGGCGCAGAGGCGCAGTGCCAGGGGGTGATGCGCGGCTGAGAGCATCGGGCTTCTCCATCGGATGGCTGATGGCTGCGGATTATAGAGCAAGGCGCCAGGCATGTTAACGTTTGCCTGCCAATTGACGAATTGCGCGGCAAACTGCGATGTTTGTCGCTTTGCGGCTATTTGTTGCGCGATCGAGTCGGGCGGGCCGAAAAAGCCCTTTACCTTTGAAGGCCAGTTTGTATAATTCGCCTCGTTTGCAGCAGGGGCGTAGTTCGAATTGGTAGAACAGCGGTCTCCAAAACCGATGGTTGGGGGTTCGAGTCCCTCCGCCCCTGCCAGATTAGAAAAGGCCGATAACCTAGGTTATCGGCCTTTTTGCATTGTGGGTGGTAAGCCCGTCTGGCGGGAGCCTTAGTGCAGGCGGCGCAGCAGGCGGCCGCCCAGGCTGGTATCAAAGCGCCACACCTGATCGAAGATCTTCATCAGGGCGGGCTTGCCGTGGCGCGACAGACAAACGCCGTTGAAGCGATTGCCCTGTTGCTTTTGCTCAGCCACTAGGGCGCGGGTCGCATCGGGCAGCCGCTGGGCGATAAAGTCGGAGATGACGATGGCGTCGGCGTTGCTGTAGCGGCTGAGGGCCATCTCCTTGAGCACCTTGTCCATGCAGGGCGCCAGATCCGTGCCGCCCTTGAAGCTGCGCCCCAGGAAGTTGACTGCTTCCTGCAAGCCGGTGGGGCCGGTCAGGTGATAACTGAGCACGTCGGTGGAGAAGAGCATAATGATGCACTCCCGCTCCTCCTGCAGCGCGATGCGCAACAAACCCAGGCACAGCGCCTTGGCGGATTGCTCCGGGTAACCGCTCATGGAACCTGAGGTGTCGATGCAGACGATGAAGGGGCCCTTAGGCTCCTGATGTTCGCCCTGGCTGCGACGGATGACCCTGGCCGGCTTGGGCTGGCTGGCTTGGCCGCTGTACTGGTAGTTCAGCAGGCGGCGCTCGATCAGGTGCTGGTAGAACAGCGTCTCCAGCTCCGGGCTGCTGAGCAGCAGGGTCTCACTGGGTACCAGGCGGGTCAGCTGGTTGTCCTGATAAATGCCCACCAGATCATCGGGTATCTGCTCCTGCTGTTCCAGGGCCATGATACGGGTGTCTACCTGGGCGTATTTCTCCTGATGCAGGCTGTCATCCCGGGCGCTGCGCCCCAGCTCATCGGCAATTTTCTTCAGATCCGGGTTATTTTGCAGCAGGCGGGCATAGTGGCGCAGCAGCCGGCTGTCGCCGCGGCTCAGCCGTGCCCGGCTCAGATCCCAGAGGCGGCCGGGTTGTTGCAGTTGTAGCTCGTCCGCCACCGCTTCACTGATCTTCATGCGGTTTTCCAACTCGTCCAGCAGGCGCTCCCGCTCCCGATCTGCCAATGTCATGGCCAGTTGCATCACGCTCAGCACCAGGTGGGAACGCCAGCGCTCCAAAAAGAGATCCTGGCGATTGGCCGGGCTGGACTCCTGCAGGCGTGCCAGCAGTGCCGGCGCATGATCCCAAAAGCCGCTGAGGCCCTTGAGTTTGGCCAGCAAACGGGGCAGCTGGGCATCAAAGGCGGCGGGGGCGGCGCGGCGGGCTTCCATGTAGAGCTCAAACTCCCGGGCCAGCTCCGGCGGCAACGGCTCCCCTTGCAACAGATCCTGCAGGCCGCGGCTCCAGTTATCCAGATGGCTTTGCAGATGGGCCTTTAGCCGGCTGTTGCCCTTGAGCAGCCCCACCATCTGGGGGGCGGCCATGACGCCGCTGAGCATCTCCTTGAGCAGCTCGCCTTCACTGAGGCTCAGCAGCATGGCCACACTGTGCACATCAAGCATCGGCGCCCTCCAGGCTCAGCAGCTCCTGGCATTGCTGTTCAAGCTGCTGCTGCAGTCCGTCGGCCAGTTCTACCAGGGCCAGCAGGCTCTCTTCCACTTGGCGCAACCAGCTCTGCTCCAAAAACAGGTGCGGACACTGGGCGGCAAAGCTGCGGCGCTGATTGAGCAGGGCCTGCTGCTGCTGGCTGAGGGATTGTTGCAGTGCGTTGAGTTGTTCGCTCTGGCGCTGGCGCAGCCAGCCCGGTATCCCCTCGTCCTTGGGCAGGGCCACCAGTATAGCCTGGTGCCGCTCGTCCCGGGCGATGAGGCGGCCCTCGCTGTCCACGTCCAGCAGCAGGCTGCTGCGCTGTTCCCGTTCGTTGAAGCGGGCGCGGATGGGACCGCCCTTGCGTTGCCACTGCTGCCACTGCTGGCGGTCCACCTCGGCCCACAGGGTGGGGCGAGCCGGTTGGGCGTTGTCCAGGCAGCAGGGTTGCAGGAATAGCAGCCGCAGTGTGGCGGGCAGGCTCTGCCGGCCCAGCTGTTTGGCGTCCAGCCGCCAGCCCCTGGCTTGCGGGGCAGCCAGCGGCGGGCCGGCGTCAGCTTGCAGGCCAGTTCGCGCACCCAGTCCCGTTGCAATCGCTCCAGATCGTTGTGCAGTCGCTGCAGGGCAAACTGTATCTTGTCCTGGCCAAAGGCCTGACGGCGGGCGAACTCCAGCATCAGCTTGTTCACCTGCTCCTTGCTGGAGAGATCATGCCAGAGGCAATCCTTGAGCAGCAGGAGATCCAGGCCGCCAATCTGGTTGCGGCCATTGAAGAAGGCGCTGGCCTGCAGCAGACGCACCGCCTTCTTCCAGCGACGATCTGAGACGTAGACCCCCTCGGTCTGGCCGTCGCCCACCAGTTGGCCCAACTGCTCCCGGAAGCGATACAGCTGTTCAAACACGCTGTCGGGCAAGGCGACTTGCGTCAGGGCCTGTTGCCACTGCTGGTACTCGTCCGGGCTGATCTTGAGCTTGGCGTCCACCGGATCGGCTTGGGTGTCCTGACGGCTGGTGAGCATGGAGCGGAAGTTTTGCTTCTCCTGAATGCGATCCAGCCAGACCCGGAAAAGCAGGCGGTCATAGAGGGCTTCCAGACCGCTGTCCGTCTGGGGCAGCTCGTTGGAGGCCGCCACCAGCAGTCGCATGGGTACAGTCAGCTCGCGCACGCCGTTGCGGTAGCGCCGTTCGTTGATGACGGTCAGCAGGGTGTTGAGGATGGCGGGGCCGGCCTTCCAGATCTCGTCCAGAAACACCACCTCGGCCTCGGGCAGGTAGCCCTGGGTCAGGCGCTCATACTTGCCCTCGTCTTTGAGGGCCTGGATGGACAAGGGGCCGAACACCTCGTCCGGCGTCGAGAAGCGGGTCATCAGGTATTCAAAGGCGTGACTCTGGGCGAAGGCATGGTTCAGGCGCCGGGCAATCAGGCTCTTGGCGATGCCGGGGGGGCCCAGCATGAAGACGCTCTCGCCGGCCAGGGCGGCCAGCAGACACAGACGCATCACGTCCTTACGCTCATACAGACCCTGGGCCAGGGCGTCCAGCAGTCTGCCAATCCGATCCGGTAAGGGGTTTACGCTCATGCCTGCCTCGTAAGGAGAGATGACCAAAATGTGAACCAATTCACGAAAGACCCTATTGTTGTGATTACCATCACAAAGGCAAGGTTTTTTTAGCGCCAGCCGGCTGGGGGCTGTGCGGCAGATGGCGGCATTTGCCGCCTGGGCGGTGGCATTTGCCGGCCGGGTTTGCTATTTATGCCCCGGTTTTTCCAAGGGGTGGACGATGGACTCAAGCAGGCGACAACGACTCACCGCCATGGGGCTGACCGACTGGCAGCTGCGCTTTGCCGAACGGCTAGCCATGACGCCGCTGGCCGCTCCGGCGCAACCGCGGCTGTGGATCAAGGGGCCGGTGCCGGCCTGGGTGGCGGATCTGTGCCGCGCCCTGGGACTGACGCCCCAGGGGTGGTCGCCCTGGCAGGAGGGGGCCGATCCGGCCTGGAGCCTCTGTACTGAGATGGTGGCGGATGCGGCCTGTGCGCTGCACTGCCCGTTGCCGGCGGATGGGGCGGCCAAGCGACGGCTATGGCAGGCCTGGTGTCAGCAGCATGCTTGAACTGCGTCCGCTGAGCCCGGCGGATCTGCCGGCCATGCTGGTGATAGAGCAGGCGGCCTATGCCCAGCCCTGGAGCGAATCCCTGCTGGCCTCCTGTTTTGGCGCCCGTTATCTGGGTGGCGGCGCCTGGCATCAGGGGCAGCTGGTGGGGTACTACCTGGCGGATTGGCTGCTGGATGAAAGCACCCTGATGAACCTCTGCCTGCGGCCCGATTGCCGGGGACAGGGCTGGGGACGGGCCCTGCTGCACGACTACCTGGCGCGCAGCGCCGCCCTGGGCTGTCGGCATTGGTGGCTGGAGGTGCGACGCAGCAACCGCACGGCACAGGGGCTCTACCGCTCGGCCGGTTATCACGAGGTCGGCTGCCGCAAGCACTACTATCCCACCGCAACCGGCCGGGAGGATGCCCTGCTGATGGGCCGCAGCCTGGATCCTGGGGCGTGAGAGCCTGGGTCTGGCTGGCGCTGCTGGCCTGGCCGCTACAGGCTGCCATCTTCAAGTACGTGGACGAACAGGGCATCGTCAATTACACCGACGATGCAGCGCGTGCCTCGCCCTTTTCTCCCCAGGCGCTGGACGAGTTCGATCCTGACCCGGATAAGGTCAAACTCAGGTACAGCTCCAGCGGCAACCTCTATGTGCTCAATGAACTGACGGCGCCGGTGACCGTCACCCTGCAGCTGAACCGCCAACAGGGGGTGAGCAGCAGCCAGGATCTGAGCCGTCCCATCCTGGTGGCGGGGCGCAGCGAGCGGTTTGTGGCTCAGGTGAGCTATCAGGGCCAAGGACGGCTGGAGATCCGGCATCACTTTGTGCTGGGGGCGATGAGTCCTGTCTCCCGCGCCCAACTGCGGCCCCCCTTCGCCGGGCGTTTTCGGGTCTCCCAGGGCTTTGCTGGCGGCTATAGCCATCAGTCGCCGGGCAACCGTTATGCCATCGATCTGGCCATGCCGGAGGGCACGCCCGTGCTGGCGGCCAAGGCGGGGGTGGTGGTGGATTTTGTCGATGGCTATGTGGGCCATACCCAGGATCTTTCTGGCCGGGCCCGGACCAACTACCTGCGGCTGTTACACCCGGACGGAACCCTCACCCTGTATGCCCACCTGCAACCCCACTCGGTGCGGGTGGGGCTTGGTCAGTCGGTCTCGGCGGGCAGTTGGCTGGCCAGCTCGGGCAACACAGGTTACAGCACAGGGCCGCACCTGCACTTTGCCGTGCAACGCAACGACGGCCAGCGGCTGGTGGCCATTCCCTTCACCTTCCATGGTCAGGTGCCGGCTCAGGGGGACTGGGTGGGCGGCTGAATCTGCTGCAGGGTGCGCTCAATCGCCAGCTGCAGGCTGGCCACCGACAGGGGCATCTTGTTGCCCTGGGTGCCTTGGCCCGGCACCCAGATGTGGGAGAGCTCGGGATTCAGGTGCAGCGGATAGGCTTTCTCACCGGGTTCCGTTTCCAGGAACATGACCGGCAGCTTCAGATCCCGGCCGTAACGGGCCGCCAACTGGGCGGTGGCGCTGTTGGCACTGACGTCCAGCCGCACCAGGAGCAGATCCCCCACCACGCTCTCCAGATGGGGATCCTTGAGCAGCGCCTGCTCCAACAACTCGCAGCGGCGGCAGCGGCGGCGTTCGATCAGCAGCAGTATGGGCTGACCGCTCTGGCGGGACTGGCTGGCCGCCTGCTGGTAGCCCTCCAGGTTGTAATGCCAGGGCAGCGGATGTTGCCAGGGCCAGCGATCAATCAGCACAAAATACATGGTCAGCAGCAGGGCGCTGGCCCCCAGACCCAGCAGCAGGCCCAGGGTGATTTTCTTGATCAAGGTGTTTCGTCCTCCGGTGGGGGTCGCTTGGCTATTGTGCTCGACTTGCTGGCCATGTCCACCCTTTGGGGCGCCACTTTTTGCCATCAATTTGTGTCTTGGCGCACTAAGCTAACACTTGTAAGCCCAAACCCCTCTGGGTAGACTTCGCCCACGCTCGCCCCCGAGGTGGCGAAATTGTATTCAATTAAATCCGTCTTGGCGGGGCCATACCCTCCGCAACGGCGGCAGGAACAGATCGATGCATGAGCTTCATTATTTACAGGTAATCCGGAAGCGTATCGAGGGAATGAACGACCAGCCGGCCTTGCGCGGGCAACATCAGGGCCAATGGCAGGACGTCAGCTGGCGCCAGCTGGGTGGTCAGATGGATCTTATCGCCCAGGGGCTGATTGCCCTGGGGCACGGCGAGGGGGATCGCGTGGGTATCCTCTCGCCCAATCAGGTGGCTTGGACCCTGGCGGATCTGGGGATACTGGCCGCCCGCGGGGTGACGGTACCCCTGTATGCCACCAACACCCTGGCCCAGAGCTGTTATGTGCTCAATGATGCCGGCATCCGCATTCTGTTTGTCGGTGACACAGAGCAGTTTGCCAACGCCTGCCTGCTGCTGGCGCAGGGCGAGTTGCATCACCTCATCTGGTTGGGCGACTGCCTGCCGCAGCCCTGTGCCGATGCCCGTATTCTCACCCTGCCCCATCTGCTGAGTCTGGGGGATGAGGCGTCCCTGGCGCAGACCCGCCAGGCGCGGGAGGCGCGGATGCAACTGTCCGATCTCTTCACCCTGGTCTACACCTCGGGCACCACTGGCGAGCCCAAGGGGGTGATGCTGGATTTTGCCAACCTGGCCGCCGCCATGGAGCAGCATCACCGCCGGTTGCACCTGAGTGCCCAGGATGTCTCCTTGTGCATGCTGCCCTTAAGCCACATCTATGAGCGGGGCTGGAGCTTCTACATCCTTTATTGCGGCGTGCTCAACGTCTACATGAGCGATCCCCGCCAATTGATGTCGGTGCTGGGCGAGGTCAAGCCGACCTTGATGTGCGCCGTGCCGCGGATCTACGAGAAGGCCTATGCCCAGATCCAGGCCAAGGTGGTGGCGGCGCCGGCCTGGCGGCGCGCCCTGTTTGCCTGGGGCTGCCGCCTGGGCGACCAGGTGGTGGC
>JAJOIN010000088.1 GCA_021209335.1 Aeromonadaceae bacterium | reverse complement strand
CGCCGGCGTCGTGGGATGCGCATCTTACTCGCTTCCCGCTTTGAGTCAAGCGCTATTTGCTAGCCGCCTTGCTCTGCTGCCGGGCTGTGCCCTGACAACGAGGGCGCATTATAGGGATGCCGCGCCGACTGGCAAGGGATTTTTTGAAAAAGGTCACAATATTTTCAGATTTAAAGATAACAACAGGTTTTCATATAGTTATCCAATCAGTTACCCACAGAGCTGACCGATGTGGTGGGCTGAGCAGTGTGATCCCTGGTCGATTAATACGAGAAAGTGTTAACTGAGTAGCGTTGCTTAACCAACTGATTGGCACCCACTTTCGTTCATCACTAACATGAAGTGGTTTTACGTCTATCACTTTGATTTCTTATTATTTGGTGAAGTGCACTATGACCCTACTTCAATCTTCTTATCTTCGGGCTGGCTTATTGGCCTTGGTTCTGGCTGTCCTGGGCTTCGTGTTGGTTGCCAAGTTGGCAGATCTGACCGCCGCCACCTGGTTGGCCGGCGGGCTCTTGCTCGGCGGCCTGTTGACCCCCTTGGCGGCTGGTGTGACACGCGAGGCCGCCCCACGCAACAGACACAGCCCTAACCGTGTTGCCACCCCCACCCAATCCAGCCCCTCCGATCCCGCTGAGGCCTATACCGGTGAAAGCAAAACGCTGTACGTGGGTAACCTGCCCTATCGGGCTAACGAGGCCGCAGTGCGCAAGCTGTTTGCCGAACACGGCGAAGTCATCTCGGTACGTCTGGTCAAGGACAAGGATACCGGCAAGCGCCGCGGCTACGGCTTTGTGGAGATGCCAATTGCGGATGCGGATGCCGCCATAGCGGCGCTCAACGAGACGGAGTACCTGCAGCGAACCCTGAAGGTGCGGGAAGCCAATGAGAAACGGGAGAATGGGGCGGAATTGTCTGAATCTCTCTCCGGCTAACTAACAGCCAAGCAGGTGAGGCTGTCGAAGCCGTAGGCCTGCAAGGTCGGTCGCAATCGCGCGGCCTTGTCATCATCGCGGGTACAGTAGGCCCGCGATATTTTTTCTGTGACGACACCGACTGCGCGCCCAGCAGATGACACACCCGCTGCGCCACCGCTGCGCCGGAGTCCACCAACGTCACGTCCGGTAGCAAGGCAGCAATTTCCTGTTTGAGTAACGGGAAGTGGGTACACCCCAGCACCAGGGTATCTGGCTTTTGCTCTCCCTGTTGCCAGGGGGCCAACACCTCGGTGAGCACCGGCAACTCGACCTCTAATCCCATCAGCTTGCGCTCGGCCTGCACCACCAGCTCAGTAGTACCGCACAAGAGTACCCGATGATGCGCCGCAAACTCCTGGATGAGGCGCTGGGTATAGGGGCGAGCTATGGTGCCCGGTGTGGCGAGCAGGCCAATACAGCCGTTGCGCGTTGCGCTGGCAGCAGGCTTGATGGCCGGCACCACCCCTACCACGGGAATGGACAGCATCGGGCGCAGGGTAGGTAGCACATGGGTGCTGGCGGTGTTACAGGCAATCACCACCAGATCCACGGGATGGCGGGCCAGCACAGCGGTAATCACCTGGCAGCAGCGCTCCACCAGGCGGCTCTCGCTTAGCTCACCATAAGGAAAGCAGGCGTTGTCGAAAGCATAGAGAAAGTTGAGTTCCGGCAATTGCTGGCGGATGGGTTCATAGATAGACAAGCCGCCAACCCCGGAATCAAATACCAATACTGTCTTGCTCACCGTATGCGCCCCCTTGTGTCGGCGCCGATGATACGCCTCGCGATGGGCGCCTGCCAGTGGCGGCGCGGATGAAAAAGGGGCCTCACGGCCCCTTAGCTTTACATCTTATAGGTCAGATCCAGGTAGTAGCCGCGCCCCGGCGTGGCATAGCCGCTGGCAATGACGTAATCCTTGTCCAGCAGGTTTTCCACCCGTCCCTGCACCTTGAGGGAGGAGGTCAACTGATAGCCCAGGGAGAGATCCCACAGGCTATAGCCACCCAGGGTGGAGCCATTGCTGTCGGGACGAGGCCCTTGGTACAGCCAGCTCAGGCCGCCATCCAGCTGTTGCCACTGACCTTGCGCCACCCATTTGTAGTTGCGCTTGGCGCGACGGATCAGCTGGGTATCGTTGTCCAGATCCTTGGGATCCTTGAAGTCGGCACTCAGGCGGTGACTGACAAACCCGGTGTCAAACTCGGCCTCCAGCTCGACCCCCTGGATACGCGCCCGACCCACGTTGGAAGGCACCCAGTTACCGCTGTCATTCGGTGCCCACTGGATCAACTGGCTTATCTTGTTGCGATAGGCGGTGATCCGCCACAGCACAGGGCCGGTCAGTCCGTCGAGACCCAGTTCACTGTTGCGCGAGGTCTCCGGCACCAGGTCCGGGTTGGCGGAGCCGGGGTAGTAGAGGTCGATAAAGGTCGGCGCATGAAAGGCGGTACCATGGCGGGCGCTGATGCGGTAGCCGGGAAGCAGGGCCCAACCGGCCCCGGCCTGCCAGGTGTTATGGCGACCATATTGCTGATTGTCGTCGGTGCGCCCGCTCAACTCGGCGCTGAGCTGCTCACCGCTATACTGGCCCAACAGATAGGCGCCGGTATTTTCGCGATCGATGTCATCCGCCGAGTAGGCTGAGCCATAAGCCGCCGATTCGCCTAACAACACCTCCTTGCGCCACTCCACACCGGCCCCCAGCCCCCAACCCTGGCCCAGATCCAGCTGGTTCAACCAGCTCAGCTGGGTCTCCTCAATGACGGAGTGAGAGGCGGCCTGATCCCGGTGCTGAGTGTCGAGATAGTCGTAGCTGCGGCTGCGCCCATAATTGGCTAGCCACTGGGATTGCCAGGCCGCGCCTTGATAGGCCGCCGTCAGCCGGAAGCTGTTATCCTGGTTCCAGCTTTCATCCCGCTCGTGATAATTGCTGCTGGCATACGAGCTGTCGTATTGACTGGCGCTCTGATAGCTGCGCGCCGCGGCGCCCAGTAACCAAGCATCATTGGCCTGCCACTGATAATCCAGCATGCCATTCTTGCCGGTGAAGCCATGCTCATCGCCATCGTTGAGCCCGGGAATGGGACGGACGTTGTAACCATCCTGATCCTCGTAACCGGCCGCCACCTTCAGCTGATGGGCTCCCAGATTCAGGCTGCTGCTGCCATCCAGTGCCTGGCTGCCATGGGAGCCGATGCCGGCATGTAACTGATGCTGATCCTGCCCCATGTCCGGGCGGGTGATCAGGTTGACCACACCGCCGATGGCATCCGAACCATAGATGGAGGCGCGGGCACCACGGATATACTCAATGCGCTCGACCTGGTTGAGCGGCAAGAGGCTGAGGTTCACCGCCCCACGGGCCGAGCTGCCCTGACGTACGCCATCGATCAGGATCAGGGTTTGGGAGGCAGTGGCGCCACGCACCAGGGCGGTGGCGGTCTGGCCCCGCCCGCCGGTGCTGCTGATTTCCACCCCGGGCAGGGTGCGCAACACCTCGGTCACCGTCTTGAGCTGCAGGCGCGCTATCTCTTCGCGGGTGACCACGGAGACAGGCGCCAGTACGGAGGCCACGGGTTGGGAGAATTGGTTGGCGGTGATGACGTAGACGTCATCGGCGGAGGCAGCAGCAAATGCCGCCACCGGCAGCCAGCTGGCCGCCAGAGCGTATCGAATCATGCTTAGATCCCTAGTTCGCGTAGTATCTAACGAATGAGCAAAGACCGGTCTGTCCGGTCACCTTCTCTGGCAGGTCTTCGGGCTTGGAGGCAAAGAAAAAAAGATGGGCCTAGGCGACGGCTTCCCGCCTTACGGCAGTGCCTGAGTGGCAACTCCTGTCGCGTTCGTTCCTCCATACCGCTGCGCGCCAGCTCCGGATTCTCACCGGATTCCCTTTTAAGTCATGGCACCAGAGTGGCGGCGATTATAGGCAAGTCGTCCGGGGGAGTATAGACAGGGGGTCGAAATAACCGAGTGATGGGGTCAACCACTTCCGCCGGCAACCCACTGCCGGCGGAAGTCGGGTTTATCAGCGCAACAGACTCAAGGCCTGCTGCATGCGGTCATTAAAGCCGGTGAAGGCGCCGGTGGCCGCCTGCAAGGCGCTCCCTTCAAGCCCCTGCTGCTGACCGAGCACCCATTGGGTTGCCTCCTCTTGAGCGGGGCGATCAAACAGGGTGTAGGCGTTTTGCAACATCTGCTCCATGCGTCCCAGATAGTCCGCCAAGGGCCCAAGCGTCGCCTCGAGACTGGATCCGTCGCTGCCATAGCGCTTGGCCAGCTGGGCACTCTGCTGTTGCTTGAGACTGGTGGCGGTACTGACCAGCGTCTGGTCATCCCAGCTCAGCTCAGCCGCCTTGTCCTGCGCGGCTTGCAGATCACCGCCGAAGAAGCTGTCCGACAAGTCAGCAATCTGCCCTAGCAGATCGCCGATGGCCCCCAGCTCCTGCTGATCCAGCTCACCGGAGACGGAGAAACTGAACGAGGTGGTATGACTGAAGTAAAACTGGCCATCACGACTCTGGGGTTGGGCCCGCCGGGCCTCCGCCACCTCGGCACGCGGCGTCTCGCCATAGGCCGCCAGCGCCTTGCGCTTTTGTCCTTCACTCAAGCCCAGGCCACCGGCCTGCAAACGCCACTGCTGCTGCTCATCAAAGGCCACCGTGACCTTGTCGCCGTCCTTGGTGGTGAGCTCAAGGCTCAATGACTGGCGCTGCCGAACCTGCAAGTCACCCACGGCGCCCAGTGCCTGGCTGGCCTCAGCCTGCCCAGGGGGGCTATCTTCGCCGGTTTCTTCCTGGCCAAACAAGGACTTCTCAAACTCTTCCATGCGTTTTTGCAGCAGCTCGTAGCTCTTGTCGATACCTTCATCAACGTCCGGATATTGGTTCAGCAGATCCCCCAGCTGCTCACGGGCCGCCGAGAAGCCCATGTCGATGCCCTTGCGGGCCTGGCCCAGCATCGCCTGCAGCGTAGCGTCATCGGCCCCATCGGCCTGTCTGTAACGGATGGCATTGCTGACAAAGGCCATGACGTTATCTGCCACCGCCTCGAAATCAAAACCCAGCGGGTTATCTGCAGACGCCTCGTCGCTCTGCCCGTTTTGCTCATCCTTGCCAGCCACATAGGACTTGCCGTCGATTTGCAGGTAACGCTCCAAAGAGACCCGCAGTACCATGCCCCCTACACGCACCGGCGTGGAGAAGGAGACGGTATCCTCGTCGGCCGCCTTCTTGACCTGGCCGGGGGCCTGCTCCTTGCCGCTCTGAGCGGTCGTCTTTTGCTGGAGTCCCTGGAGCTGGGACTCGTTCACTGTCTGCAGTTTCATACTTGCCTCCACACCACCCCGACACTGTGGGCTTACGTCTGCTATCGGCGGGCTTGTGCAGAACTTGAGCACAATGGCTGGACAAACCCGTCTCGGCCCTTAAAATCAGCTCCCTTTGTGCCGCCAAGAGGTTTTTTTCATGAGCCAGCCCCAGTGGGACCGCCAAGAGTATGAGTCACAACTGGCCAGCAAGGCCGACGCCCTGCGCCAACGCTTTGCCCCCCTGGCCGCCCCCACCCTGGAAGTGCATGCCTCCGAGCCGCAGCATTACCGGCTGCGGGCCGAATTCCGTCTCTGGCACGACGGCGATGATCTCTACTACATCATGTTCGACAGCCAGACCCGTCAGCGCATCCGGGTGGATGCGTTCCCGACGGCCAGTACTCTCATCAATGCCCTGATGCCCAAGGTACTGCACGCCGCCCGCCCCAGCCGGCCCCTGCGCCATAAGCTGTTCCAGGTGGACTTTCTCACCACCTTAAGCGGCGAGGCCCTCATCAGCCTGCTCTATCATCGCCAACTGGACGACGCCTGGCAGGCGGAAGCCGCCGCCCTGCGCGCCCAGCTGCGGGCCGAAGGCTTCACGGTGGACATCATAGGCCGCGCCCACAAACAAAAAGTGGTGCTGGAGCGGGATCATGTGCTGGAGCGCCTGCAGGTGGCCGGCCGGGAGCTGACCTACCTGCAGGTGGAAAACAGCTTCACCCAGCCCAACGGCGGCATGAATCAGCAGATGCTGGAGTGGGCACTGGATGTGACCCAAGGTGCCCAGGGGGATCTACTGGAGCTGTATTGCGGCAACGGCAACTTCTCGTTGGCCCTGGCGCGCAACTTCCGCCGGGTACTGGCCACCGAGATCGCCAAGCCCTCGGTGGAGGCCGCCCAATACAACATCCAGGCCAATGCCATCGACAACGTGCAGATCCTGCGGATGTCTGCCGAGGAGTTCACCCAGGCCATTCAGGGCGAGCGCCAGTTCCGCCGGCTGGCCGGCATCGACCTGGCCGGCTATGATTGCAACACCATCTTCGTCGACCCACCGCGTGCCGGCCTGGATCCCGCCACCCTGGCCATGGTGCAGGGCTACGAGCGCATCCTCTATATCTCCTGCAACCCGGAGACCCTGCTGGATAACCTGCAGACCCTGACGCAAACCCACGAGATACGGCGCTTGGCCCTGTTCGATCAATTCCCCTATACCCACCACGCCGAATGCGGCGTCTACCTGACCCGTCGCTAGCAATGCAAAGGGGCCGCCCCATGGGACGGCCCCTGTTTCATCGGGCTTAGGCTTAGGCTTAGGCTTAGATTCAGGCCACCCGCTTGGGCTCCTGCAAACGCTCGCGAATGCCGATCACCTGGCCATTGCCCGGGTAGGCCGACGCCGTCCCTATGCCATGACCCTGCAACTGCTCGCGCAGCGCCCGGCGACAGCGGCCACACTCGCCACCGACTCCCAGCTGCAGGCGCAGGGCGCTCAGGCTATGCGCCCCGTCGGCGATGGCCTGTTGCACCTGTTTATCGGTGATCCCAAGACAGAGACAGACGTACATACAAGATGCCCTGATAATCATTATCACTTGATAATAATTATCAGTAGCTCACATCGCAAGAGGTTGTCGGTCTTTTCGGCAGAAAAGAGCAAAAAACAGCTATCTTTGTGGAGTCAATCCCCTATGGTAGTAAGCAACAACCCCTCACTCTCAAGGAGATGCCCATGCAGGGAGACAAACAGGTCATCGCCATGCTCAACCGGGTGCTAACCAGCGAGCTGACCTCCATCAACCAGTACTTTCTTCACGCCCGCATGCTCAAGCATCAGGGATTCAACCAGCTCAACGAGAAAGCCTATAAAAAGTCCATCAAGGACATGAAGCAGGCGGACGAACTCATAGAGCGGGTGCTGTTTCTGGAGGGCTTCCCCAATCTGCAACGGCTGGATCACCTGCGCATCGGCGAGACCCCAGAAGAGATGCTGCGCTGTGATACCGAGTTGCAACAGGCCACCATAGGCCTGCTCAAGGAAGCCATCGCCCTGTGCGAGAGCAGCCAGGACTACGTCAGCCGCGACCTGCTGGCCGAGCAGCTGGAAGAGGAAGAGGAATACCTGGATTGGCTGGAAACCCAGGCCAACCTCATTGCGCAGACCGGGCTCGCCAACTACCTGCAAAGCATGATCTAAGGAGTTGCCATGAAAGGAAAAGATAAGGTCATCGCCTGCCTGAACGAGCTGTTGGCCGGTGAACTCTCCGCCATCGACCAGTACTTCATCCACTCCCAGATGTACCTGGATTGGGGCTACCAGAAACTCTACGAGCGCATCGCCCACGAGAGTGAGGAGGAGAAGGGCCATGCCGCCGCCCTGATCGAGCGCATCCTGTTCCTGGAAGGCACGCCCGTGATGACGGTACGCAAGCCGCTCAACATAGGCCAGGATGTCCCCAGCATGCTGAAGAACGACCTGGCGCTGGAATACGAGGTGGACACGGCCCTCAAGCAGGCCATCGCCCTGTGTGAGGCCGAGCAGGACTACCAAACCCGCGCCATCCTGGCCAAGCAGCTGGAAGACACCGAAATCGACCACGCCTACTGGCTGGAGAAGCAGCTGCGCCTCATCGCGCACATAGGCTTGCCAAACTACCTGCAAAGCCAGATGTAACCCCCAGGCCTGCAATGCAAGAAGGCGCCCTCACGGCGCCTTCTTCATTTTCCACCTAACCGGCTATCAGAGCATATAGCCCGCCGGCAGCGGCAGACGGGCCACCCCGGACTCGATGGCCGCACAGGCCACGGCTCGGGCCACCCGCGGCAGCAGGCGCGGATCCATGGGCTTGGGCAGCACATAGTCGGGGCCAAAGGCCAGACTGCTCACCCCGGCGGCAGCCAGCACCTCGGCGGGCACCGGCTCGTGGGCCAGGGCGCGGATGGCCTCCACCGCCGCCAGCTTCATCCCCAGATCGATGCGCCGGGCCCGTACATCCAGGGCGCCACGGAACAGGAAGGGGAAGCAGAGCACGTTGTTCACCTGATTGGGGTAATCGGAGCGCCCAGTCCCCATGATGGCATCCGGCCGCACCGCCCGTACCAACTCGGGCCGGATCTCGGGATCCGGGTTGGAGCAGGCGAAGATCACGGGCTTGGCCGCCATGCGCTGTATCTGCGCCTCGCTCAGCAGGTTGGCCCCGGAGACACCCAGGAACACATCGGCCCCCTCGATGGCCTGGTCCAGGTCGCGGGCGCCGGCATCGTTGACGAAGCGCTGCTTGAAGGCGTTGAGATCACCCCGGTCGGAGCGGATGACGCCGTTGCGATCCAGCATGAAGATATTTTGACGGCGGGCGCCGCAGGCGATGAGCAGCTCCATGCAGGCCACGGCGGCAGCCCCGGCCCCCAGGCAGACGATCCGCGCCGACGCCAGTTCCTTGCCCTGCAAGGCCAGGGCGTTGAGCAGGCCGGCGGCGGTGACGATGGCGGTGCCGTGCTGATCATCATGGAACACGGGGATGTCGCACAGCTCGATGAGCCGCGCTTCGATCTCGAAGCACTCGGGGGCCTTGATGTCTTCCAGGTTGATGCCGCCGAAGGTACCGGCGATGTTGGCCACGGTGCGCACGAAGTCGTCGTTGTCCGTATGCTGCACCTCGATGTCGATGGCATCTATGTTGGCGAAGCGCTTGAACAGCAGGGCCTTGCCCTCCATCACCGGCTTGGAGGCCAGGGGGCCCAGGTTGCCCAGCCCCAGAATGGCGGTGCCGTTGGTGATCACCGCCACCAGGTTGCCCTTGGCGGTATAGCGATAGGCGGACTCGGGATCGGCGGCGATCGCCCGCACCGGCTCGGCCACCCCAGGGCTGTAGGCCAGAGCCAGATCCCGGGCGGTCTGCGCCGGCTTGGTCAGGCTGACGGCTATCTTGCCAGGCTGGGGAAGGGCGTGATAATCGAGGGCTTGTTGACGAAAATCGGTCATGGGGACCATCCTGTGCAAAGACGCTAAGGGGCGGTTGTGTCGGCGGCTGCCATCAAGAAGCCGTGATCTTAATCGCCTTTTTTACCCATACAAGGGTCAATCGAAACCAATCTTGAAAAATATGTCGCTCCACCACGCCCAGCCGCGCCGCCCCCACTGCTGCCAGTGCCTGCGCCCCCTGGCTGGTTGCCTGTGCAGCCTGGCTCAGCCGGTGGCAAGCCCCCTGGATCTGGTGGTGCTGCAACACCCGCAGGAGCACGGCCGCGCCAAGGGCAGCGTCGGTCTGCTGCAAGCCTGTCTGCCCGGCTGTCAGGTGTGGGTGGCCGAGGACTTTGCCGAGCATCGCCAACTGCTGGCGCTGTTGGCCGATCCCGCTCGCCAGTGCTGGCTGGCCTACCCGGCAGACACGGCCGTCACGGCGCCCCAGGCCCGCGCCGACTGGGATCCCGCCCGGCGCCCCACCCTGCTGTTGCTGGATGCCACCTGGCGCAAGAGCTATCGGCTGCTGCACAGCGCGCCGGCCCTGCTGGCCCTGCCACGGCTGAGCCTGGATCCCCTGCCCGCCAGCCGCTACCACATCCGCAAGCGCTCG
>JAJOIN010000114.1 GCA_021209335.1 Aeromonadaceae bacterium | reverse complement strand
ATTTTGCTGCCGGCCTTTGCCGGACCCTACGTGCAGCGCCTTCCACCTCATCCTTGCATCTTCATGCACGTCTGAAATGGCGCGCCCTGCAGGATTCGAACCTGCGACCCACGGCTTAGAAGGCCGTTGCTCTATCCAACTGAGCTAAGGGCGCACGGATGGTCGGTGATGTAGGATTCGAACCTACGACCCTCTGGTCCCAAACCAGATGCGCTACCGGGCTGCGCTAATCACCGACGTGAGGTTACCCACACTGGCCGCATGAGGAGAGCCGTTCCGCCTCCCCCTACAACGGGCACGCATCATACCCAAGGCCCCTCGTCAGCGTCAACGAAATTCCCCCCCTGTGCATTCAACTGGTTACTTCTACAACGGCCGGGTGTGTGGCGTGGACAGACGACAAAAGAAAGACCCCGCCGAGGCGGGGCCAAAATCCACAAAGGAATACGCAGGGCCAGCTTGCCAGAGCCCAAACGGGATTCAACTCCCCGGCCGCTGTGCAAAGCGTTTCAGGCACACTGACTGTCATATCCAACAGGGGGTTCCGGAGTTGTACTCCCCGTATCGGCGCCCTCGGGCTTTGGCTATGATAGGCGCCGTCGTTGCCTGGCTGTTACGCCCAACAGCCCATCCACAAGGAGTCCTTATCCATGAGAAGCAGCTTGATGTTTGCCGCCCTGGCGGGCTTGAGCGCCGTTGCCATGGGGGCCTTTGCCGCCCATGGGCTCAAAGCGAGCCTGCCGGCAGCGAGCCTGGCGGTACTCCAGACGGCGGTGCAGTATCAGCTGTGGCATGCCCTGGCGCTGCTATGGGTCTGCCAGCGGCAGGTGACGCATCCCGGCCGCAGCCTGCGGTTGGCTGCCGCCGGTTTTGCCGGCGGAATACTGTGCTTTAGCGGCAGCCTCTATCTGCTTGTCCTGGCCCACTGGCCCATGGGATGGGTAACGCCCATCGGCGGCCTGCTGTTGATGGCCGGCTGGGCAGCCCTCCTCTATCACGGTGCCACCGGCCTGAATGCCAGCAAGCCGGCCCCCCGCCCCTAGTCCGAGAGCTGGCCGCCACAAACAAAAAAGCGCCCGCGGCGCCTTCACAGAACTGGCGTGATCACAAGACCACGCCATTGAACAAGACAGTGTCGATGAGACCATCAGGCCGTAGCGGCAACTGCCTGGTTGTCGTCTTGGGCCTGTGGCAGCGTCTCGTCCACGTCCTTGACCCAGAGGGTCAACAGGGCCGCCAGCAACATGGACGCCCCGCCCAGCGCCAGGGACAGCATGGCATCGCCACCAAAGAAGGTCTTGGTGAAGTAGCCCAGAATACCGGCCGCCAGCACCTGGGGCAGCACGATGAAGAAGTTGAACACCCCCATGTAGAAGCCCATGCGCCGGGCCGGCAGGGAGCCCGCCAGTATGGCGTAGGGCATGCACAGGATAGAGGCCCAGGCAAAGCCCACGCCCACCATGTTCAGCAGCAAGACACGGGGATCCGCCACCCAGTTCATGCCCAACAGGCTGATGCCGCCCAGTGCCAGGCAGAGGGCGTGCACCCCCTTGCGACCGATGCGCCCCGCCAGCCAGGGCAGCACGAAGGCGGCCAGGGCGGAGACGCCGTTGTAGGCGGCAAAGCAGATCCCTACCCAATCGGCGCCCTGGTTGTAGAGGGCGGAGCTGGAGTCGGTGGTGCCGTACAGGTGGCTGGTGACCGCCGAGGTGGTGTAGATCCACATGGCAAACAGGGCAAACCAGCTGAAGAACTGCACCAGGGCCAGCTGGCGCATGGTGGCGGGCATGCGCAGCAGATCCCCCAAGGCCGCCTTGACGCCGGAAGCCTCTTCCTCTTGCGCCACGTCAGCCCCATCAAACTGGGCCAGCTGGGCCGGGCTGTATTCCCGGGTGCGCCACACGGTCCAGAGAATGGCCAGCAGGAACACCAGGCCACCGGCATAGAAGGAGTACTTGACCGAGGGCGGTATCATGCCTTCGGGGGCCGTGTTGGCGATGCCGAACACATTGGTCAGCAGGTAGGGCATGGCCGAGGCGACCACAGAGCCGACGCCGATGAAGAAGGTCTGCACCGCAAAGCCGCTGGTACGCTGCTCGGAAGGCAGGTTATCCGCCACCAAGGCGCGAAACGGCTCCATGGAGACGTTGATGGAGGCATCCAGGATCCACAGCATGCCCGCCGCCACCCACAAGGCCGGGCTGTTGGGCATCACAAACAGCGCCAGGGAGGAGAGAATGGCCCCCGCCAGGAAGTAGGGCCGGCGCCGCCCCAGGCCGCACCAGGTACGGTCACTGAAATAGCCGATGATGGGCTGAACCAAGAGGCCGGTCAGGGGCGCCGCGATCCAAAGGATGGGGATCTGATCGATGCTGGCGCCCAGGGTTTCGAAGATACGGCTGACGTTAGCATTTTGCAGGCCAAAGCCAAACTGAATGCCGAGAAAGCCAAAACTCATGTTCCAGATTTGCCAAAAAGATAGACGTGGTTTCTTCATTTATTATGTCTCGCTGTCTGTGTTGCGTATTACCTTAAAAAAACGCGGCCACTGTAACGGTTTCAAGCTCGGCAGACACGTGATCCGGCTCACAGCCATGGCAGCAGGATTGACTGTTTTTCCTCTCAGTCAAGCTGGCAACGCTTTCAAATTTGTGACCTGCTGCAGATTTGTGCAACGGCAGGCCTCAGCGGGTGAGCCGCACCCAGATAGCCGTTGCGGTTTTGCCGCCAGCGGCGGCACACTGACTGGTCCGAACGAAGCTAACCCTAACGGAGGTGATCAACATGAGTTGTATTTTTTGCGACATGGTGGCCGGCCGCGCGCCCTGCCACCGCATCTGGGAAGATGAGGAACACCTGGCCTTCTTGTCCATCTACCCCAATACCGAGGGCTTCAGCGTGGTGATCCCCAAGGCCCACCATGGCAGTTATGCCTTTGAGCAGGACGATGCCGTGCTGGCCAAGCTGGTGCTGGCCACCAAGCGGGTCGCCCGCCTGCTGGACGCCAGCTTTGACGATGTGGGCCGCACCGGCATGTTCTTTGAAGGCTTTGGCGTGGACCATCTGCACAGCAAGCTGTTCCCCATGCACGGCACCGGTGAAGGCAGCCACTTCCGGCCCATCGAATCGCGCCAGCGCCACTTCTTTACCCAGTACCAGGGGTATCTCTCCTCCCATGATGCCGCTCGTGCCGACGATGCCGAACTGGCCGTGCTGGCGGCCAGGATCCGTGCCACGGCGGCTCGTGGCTGAGCCGGTCTGGGCGCGCCCGGCGAGCGGCGCTATCATGGCGCCTCATCTCGGATTTGCGGAGTCCCCATGACCCAGCCCCAAACTCAGCCAACCCTCTGCCCCGTGCCCCTGGACAAGGCCTATCGTCTGCTCAATCACGGCCCCACAGTGCTCGTCTCCTGCCGGCACGCCGGCGTGGATAACGTGATGGCGGCGGCCTGGGTCTGCGTGCTGGACTTCCTGCCCCCCAAGCTCACCCTGGTGCTGGACAAGGCCAGCCGCACCCGCGCCATGCTTGAACAGGCCGGGCAGTTCGTGGTGCAGATCCCGACAGTGGCCCAGCGGCAGCTGACCCTGGCGGTGGGCAGTGTCAGCCTCAATGAGGATGCCGACAAGCTGCGCCACGCCGGCGTGCAGCTGTTGGCCGAACCGGCGCTGGATCAGCCTTTGGTGGCCGGCTGCAGCGCCTACCTGCTGTGTCGTCTGCTGCCTGAGCCCCACAACCAGCAGACCTATGATCTGTTTATCGGTGAGGTGACTGCCGCCTGGGCCGATCCGGCGGTGTTTCGGGACGGCCACTGGCAGTTTGAGACCGCCGATCCGGCCCTGCGCAGCCTGCACCATGTGGCGGGGGGCCACTTCTACGCCATCGGGGAATCGCTCGGCACAGCGTGACCCCTGATCGATCTGACACAGAAGCGCCGTGATTGTTGTTGTTTTAACAGCAGACAATTGCGGCAAGCGGACTTTATCCGGCCCACCAGACGGCCTACTGTGCCTCCTCTGACTTAAGGAGGCACAATGTCACACTCAGATCCCCTCTTCTCTCCCCTGGCCCTGGGGCCGCTGACCCTGCGCAACCGCATCGTCATGCCGCCCATGACCCGCTCCCGCGCCGCCCAGCCCGGCGATCTGCCCACCGATCTGATGGCCACCTACTATGGCCAGCGGGCCAGTGCCGGCCTCATCGTCAGCGAAGGCACCCAGATCAGCGCCCTGGGCAAGGGCTATGCCTGGACGCCGGGGATCTATACGGCGGCCCAGGTGGCCGGCTGGCGGCAGATCACCGAGGCGGTGCATGCCCAAGGCGGCGTCATCTTCGCCCAGCTGTGGCACGTGGGCCGCGTCACCCATCCGGACAATATCGGCGGCGCCCAGCCGGTGAGCGCGTCCGCCCTCCGGGCCGAGGGGGTCAAGGTCTTTGTCGACAACGGCAGCCAGACCCCGGGCTTTGTGGACACAGTCCTGCCCCGTGCCCTGACGGTGGCCGAGATCGCCCAGGTGGTGGCAGAGTACCGGCAAGCCGCCCGCAACGCCCTGGACGCCGGCTTTGATGGCATAGAGCTGCACGGCGCCAACGGCTATCTCATCAACCAGTTCCTCGACTCCGGCTCCAACCAGCGCAGCGATGCCTACGGCGGCAGCCTGGAAAACCGGCTGCGCTTTCTCAAGGAGGTGGTGCAGGCGGTGAGCGCCGAAATAGGGCCTGAGCGGGTGGGCGTGCGCCTGGCGCCCCTCACCACCTTGAACGGCACGGTCGACGCCCATCCCGAAGAGACCTACACGGCCGCCGCCCGCCTGCTGGGCGAGCTGGGGGTGGTGTATGTGCACATCGCCGAGGCGGACTGGGACGATGCGCCCGCGATGAGCCTGGCCTTCAAGCAGGCGTTGCGCCAAGCCTATCCGGGTGTGCTCATCTATGCCGGCAAGTACGATGCGCCACGGGCGCGGGCCGCCCTGGCGGAAGGTTGGGCGGACATGGTGGGCTTTGGCCGCCCCTTCGTCGCCAACCCGGATCTGGTGGCGCGCATTCGCGCCGACCTGCCCTGGGCCAGCCACGATGCCGCCACCTTGTTTGGCGGCGGTGCCCAGGGCTTCACCGATTACCCCTTGGCCGATGGCCAACCGGCCTGATCCGCTAAAGGGTACCCGGGGTGATCTACCGATCACCCCGGGCCGCTAGCGGCTCTCCAGCACCAGGCTGGCCTTGAGAAAGTCCAGCCAGGCGCGCAGCCGGGGATCCCGCTGGCTATCGGCATAGAAGACGGCGTTGATGGGCCGGCTGGCGCCGCTGTTGCTCTGCGCCAGCACCTCCACCAGACGTCCCGTCTGCCGATCCGCCCCCGTCATAAAATCCGACAAACAGACCAGCCCCTGATCGGCCAGCGCCAGCTGGCGTAAGGTTTCGCCACTGCTGGCCCGCAGGCCGGGGTGATGGGCAGCCGGTCGCCCAGCGGACTGCGCAGCGGCCAGTGGTTAAGGCTCTCCGGGCTGATAAAGCCCAGCAGACGGTGGTCGTGCAGATCGTCGGGCTGCTGCGGCACCCCGTGGCGGGCCAGATAGCCGGGGCTGGCCAGGATGCGTAATCGGCTGCGCCCCAAGGGCATGGCGCGCAGGGAGGAGTCTTCCAGCTCGCCGATGCGAATGGCCACGTCCACCCGCCGCTCCAGCAGGTTGATGAAGCCCTCCGAGCTTTGCAGCTGCAGCTCAATGCCCGGATAGCGCTCGGCGAAGGCCCCCAGGTTTGGCACCAGCTGGTGCAGTATGAAGGGAGTGGCCGCATCCACCCGCAGTACCCCGCTGGGCTGCTCGTGGCGCAGCAGCAGGGTGCGCTCGGCCTCGGCCAGTTGCCCCAGGATCTGCACCGCCTGCTGGTAAAACCAACTGCCCTCCTGAGTCAGGCTCAGCCGCCGGGTGGTGCGATTGAGCAGCACGGTGCCGAGCTTGGCCTCCAGGCGTTTGAGCCCACGGCTCACCACCGAATTATCCAGCCCCAGATTCTCCGCCGCCTGGCGGAAACTCCCCGCCTCCACCACGGCAACAAACAGCGCCAAGTCGTCAGAATGGGTCTTCACTGCGGCTCCTTAAGCACCATTTATCGGCACTTATAGGCAATTGCCACAACACAGGCAAGCGGCAATGGCGCCAGGTTGAGGGCGGTCAACCCAGGCCGGGTGACCGCCCGCCGTGATCACGCCTGGCGACTGTGGTACAGCGGCTGATCTGAGGCGGCCTGTTCGGCCCAGAAGTGAATATTGAATCGGGCATCTTCGGACAGTTCGACCCTGTGCCAGTACTGGGGCGGGCTGGTGGCAAATTCACCGGCACGGATCACCAGGGTCACCTCGGGCTCTTCGGCCTGTTCGTCAGCAAAACCATAGTAAGTAACAGTCCCCTCCATCACGCAGAGCTGACCGAACACGCCGGCCGCCGTGTTGTGATGGTTGAGCAGGGCTGGCGGCACGTTATCGCGGGTAAAGAAAGGGGTAGAGCGACGAACGACCCAGTGAGCAGGAATTAATGGTAGTGACATAATCGTTACCTCTTGCTGGCATGCTCGGGCCCAGTGCCCGAGCTCAGATAATGTTTCATCGATATTGCGTTTTATCGATCTGGATCCGTTTAGCGCGGTAGTTGGCGCAGCAGCGCAAAGGCGGCACTCATCTGATCGCCCCCCACCACAAAGCCGCATAACTCGCCGTCTGCTCCTCGCGCCTCGGCCACCAGCCCCTGCGGGTTCCAGCAACACTGCCAGGTCAGATCCTCGCCCCGGGTGCGGCCGGCCAGTTGCAGCGGGTAGAGAGGCGTCTTCACCTTTACCAGCATGGGCGGCAGGCTCAGCGCCGTGGGCGAGCCGAGCAGAGTCTTGGCCAGGGCATTGGCGCCCAGCAGGATAGGTTGCAAAAAGGGCAGCAAGTGCCCCTGCCACTCGGCGCAATCGCCCAGGGCATAGATGTGTGGATCCGAGCTGCGTAACCCGGCATCCACCTGGATACCCCGCCCCACAGTCAGTCCGGCCGCCTGAGCCAACTGCACATTGGGCTTTAGGCCGATGGCGGCAATCACCAGATCCTGCTCGCTTTGAGCCCCATCGCTCAAGGTGACCCGACAGCCCGCCTCTGGCCGCTGCGGATCGCGCGGGGTTATTTCGCGGATCCCCTGACCCAGCTTCAGCTGCACACCCTGCGCCTGCAGCGCCTGCTGCAGCGGTTGGCTGAGCATGGCCGGTAGCAGGGCGCTGAGCGGGCTGCTGGCCTGATCCACCAGGGTCACCTGACGGCCATGGCTGGCCATGTCCATCGCCAGCTCGCAGCCGATGAGGCCGGCCCCCAGCACCATGATGCGCTGGGCGCGCTGCAGCCGCGCCTCAATGGCGGCAAACTCCGCCAGGCTGTTGAGGGTCACCAGCTGTTCCGCGCCCGGTATGGGCGGGCGCAGCGCACTGGCACCGGTGGCCAGCACCAGCTGGCCATAGCCGAATTCCCCCTGTGCGGTCAGCAGGGTGCGCCGGGCGGCATCTATGCCCAGCACCGGGCAGTGCGGCACCAGGCTGATGCGCTGCTGCTCGGCAAATTCGGCACCGCTTTGGCGCCTCATGGCGGCGGCTGTGCTGCCCCGGCTCACCACATGGCTCAAGTCCGGCTTGTTGTATTCATCGCCGCTGTCAGCGGTGATGAGGCGGATGGGCTGCTGGGCATCCAGCTTGCGCAGGCTCTTGATCAGTTGCTGGGCGGCGAAACCACTGCCGACCACCAGGATCTCTCGGCTGACGCCGCGAGTAGAGTGTTCCAGGTTGCTCATACACAGGCCTCCCCGGTGCAGGGTTCGAACACCTCCTTGCCGATGCCGCACCCCGGGCAGAGGAAGCTCTCCGGCACCTGGCTCCAGGGCGTACCGGGTGCCACCAGCTGATCCGGCTCACCGAGCGCCGGATCGTAGATCCACTGGCAGACGGTGCAGAGCATGCTCTGATCTTCATCCAGCGCCGGGCCGGTCGCTGCGACGGAGGGCTGCGCAGTGGCGGTCACAGCCGGCTTCAGCTCGGTGGCCTCGTGGGCGGATAGGGTAGATACGGGACTAGGCGCGTCCAGCGGATGCAGCGCCCACTGCCGGGCAATCTGCCGGCCATGCTCGCGGCACTCGGCCAGCGCCGCGCCATCCGGTCGCCACTTGGCCTTCAGAGAGAGGCTGATATCAAAACCGGCGTCCATCAGCCGGGTCTGGATGCGGTCCACCGCGCCACCGGTCCAGCCGTAGCTGCCAAAGGCGGCCGCACGCTTGTTGCGAAACCGCAGGCCGGTGATCTCCTCAAGCATGCCCGCCACCTTGGGCATCATGACGTTGTTCATGGTGGAGGAGCCCACCAGTATCCCCTTGGAGCGGAACACCTGAGTCAGGATCTCGTTCTTGTCGTGACGGGAGACGTTGTAGATCTTCACCGCCACGCCGGGGTCCACCTCATGGATCCCCTGGGCGATGGCATCGGCCATCATGCGGGTGTTGTTGGACATGGAGTCGTAAAACAGGGTGATGCGATCTTCCTGATACTGGTCGGCCCACTCCAGGTATTTGAGAATGATCTGGGTCGGGTTGTCGCGCCAGACGATGCCGTGGGAGGTGGCAACCATGCTCACCGGCAGGTTAAAGCCCAGCACCTCCTTGATCTTGGCGGTGACCAGCGGGCTGAACGGGGTGAGGATATTGGCGTAGTAGCGCAGGCATTGCTCCATCAGCTCGGTCTGATCCACCTCGTCGTTGAACAGCCGCTCGTCACAGTAGTGCTGGCCGAAGGCGTCGTTGGAGAAGAGCACCGCATCTTCGGTCATATAGGTCATCATGCTGTCGGGCCAGTGCAACATGGGGGTTTCGATAAACACCAACTGCTTGCCGTTGCCGATATCCAGGCTGTCACCGGTCTTGACCGGGTGGAAGTTCCACTCCGGGTGGTGGTGATGGCCGGTGATGGAGTCGATGGCGTTCTGGGTGCAGTAGATGGGAGTGCCCGGGATGCGGGCCATCAGCTCGGTCAGGGCGCCGGCGTGATCCTCTTCGGCGTGGTTGATCACCACGTAATCAATGCTGGCCAAATCGATCTCGGCCGCCAGGTTCTGTACGAACTCGCGGCTGAACTTGTGATCCACCGTATCGATCAGCACGTTCTTGCCTTCGCGGATCAGGTAGCTGTTGTAGCTGGTGCCCTTCAGGGTCTTGTACTCGGTACCGTGAAAGTCGCGGACTTCCCAATCCCGTTGCCCGACCCAGTGAATGTTGTTTTTGACGTGAATGGCCATGAATAACTTCCTCAAAATGCAATAGTGAAATAGGTGCCTGAACCAACTATTGCAGTTATTGCAGTCGCCGTGCCAATCTATAACTTATTGTTTTTAATGGATTCACTGTTCAATCATTGTCGTTATGACAATTGACGGTTATAGTCAAAATCACAAAGACACTGTCATTGGGACAATCATCATGATTTCGACCGAGAGCCTGGCGCGCATCGCCCTCGACCTGCAACTGGGTATCTCCCACCAGGACCGGTTCCACCGGCTGATCCAGAGCGTGCGCCGCCTGTTGTGCTCCGACGCCTCGGCCCTGCTGCGTTATGAGGGCGGGCAGTTCATCCCGCTGGCCATCGATGGTCTGATGCAGGATGTGCTCGGGCGCCGCTTCCGGCTGGCAGACCACCCGCGCATGGAGGCGATCGCCCGCGCGGGGGATGTGGTGCGCTTCCCCGCCGATAGCCACTTGCCGGATCCCTATGACGGCCTGATCCCGGATCACAGCGACTTCAAGGTGCATGCCTGCGTCGGCCTGCCGCTGTTCTCGGATCAGACACTGATTGGCGCCCTGACCATCGACGGTATGAACCCGACCCAGTTCGACGACATCAGCGATGAGGAGTTGCGGCTGGTGGGGGCGCTGGCGGCGGCCGCCTTAACATGCCCTGCTGCTGAGCGCCTCGCCGCCAGAGCCAGCGAACCCCTCCTCCCTGCCACCCAGAGTGGGCCCG
>JAJOIN010000028.1 GCA_021209335.1 Aeromonadaceae bacterium | reverse complement strand
TAAGATTCTCTTAGTCTTATACGGATTAAGGTACTAAGCAATGCTTAGTTTTGCTGTATTAACAAGCCGCTGGTCACGCTATCGCTTTTTGAGTAGCTGGCTAATGGGGAGCTTGTCGGTAAATTGCAGTGGGATCAGCAACTCATCCTTACCGGATGGTGAAATTTCATACCGCGAGTATTGTTGAACCTCACAGGTCTTGATGTCGCCAATGGGTTGCAAAAAAGGATTGGGTAACTCCGGATGAAAGATCGCAAACGCAACGGCGATGTGCTCATGCAGGAGCGTCTCAGCATGCACAGCCAAAGCCTGCTTTACCGACTCGTCCAGCAAGTGCTTGAGTGCCCTGGTACTGCCCTGACAGCTGGCAAACAAGGCAAAAATCGTATGTTTAGACTCCAGCTTAGGCTCTTTGGCAAATGGCATCCGCTTGGCGAGCCCCATAACAAACCGAACGAAATTCTCCGGATCCTCTGAGAGTTTGAAATATGGTAGTGATCGGCGGATCAGCAGTCGAGACGCCCATTGTGGTTCTTCGGCAATCTTGACGGCCCAGGGCATACCGACAAGAGCAATGGGAATCTGGGCGGTTTCACTGATGTACTTGAGCCGATTGGCAATCTGGTTACGCTTTTCCCGGGTCTTGTTCTCAATCAGCTCCTGAAATTCGTCAATGATGATCAGCTCGGTTTCGCAGCGTACCAGGCACTTGATCAAGGCCTCGGTCAGACTCTCTGCGGAACTCTTGTTACGACGATATTCGCTCCCCCACTGGCCAAGGTCTTTAAGCAGCTCAACCATGGTTGATTCCAGGGTTGGTTTACTCGGGATCCGACTTATAAGCAGGGGCTTACGAATAAAACCGTGGCCAACCTGTCCCGGGGACTTGGCCATGTAGTGACGGAGAAGAGACGACTTGCCAGTTCCGGCATCTCCAGTTAACAGCATGCATTGCGGCTCACCAGCAAATTGTTTGTTAAAACGCAGTCGATCAAAGTCCTGCTGGATAGACCGCAATAGCGGCGTCTCAACGTAACACTCTATAAATGCGCGAAGCCTATTCGCATCCTCTCTGGAAAGCTCCATCAGTAGGGCTCCAATCCAGCAGTAAAATCATTCCAGTCATCGTCGAGTTCTGGTTCCTTAGGATTATGAGGTTCTGAGGGAGCAACGGTTCTGGTTGACGAGCCTATCTCTACCATCGACAAGGAATCACTATGGCTGCCAACATCCAGATATCTGGCTATTTTATGGGCACCATTAATGGTGCGTTTTCTGAGCGATTTTGGAACAGTGGAAAACTCATCATTGATTCTTTGCCGGATGCTATCTCTGGCTTTGGATAGGCTAACAACATCAACTTGGGTGTCAGTAATCAATTTTTGTAACTTGACGTTAATCAAGTGCTCCTGCAGGCTCAACCCTGCTGTGTAACCCTCAGCATCGACACATGGAACACGGATATACTCTCCAACCTCATCAATGGCCACATAAATATAAGAGATATCTCTCGGGTTGAGTTTTACTATGACCTGCCGTTTACCATTTAAACTCTCAGGGTAATGCATACGATAGGAGGCCAATTCGTCAGAATCGTATCGCAGATGATAGCGTTGTATTCCACCACGTCTGTGAGTACAAGTGAGCGTAATGCTCAATATAACTTCCAACATGGTTAGATCGGCGTCAATGATCCTAGCAGGAGGGGTAAGTTGGTACCCAGCTTCCCACAATCGGATTGGAATGTATCTATGCCTCGTGTCAGCCTCGTAATGATACACATCGATGATCCAACGATGTAATATCTCTAAAAAAGCAGAGAAATGCATTACCGCGTCTTTTTGCGAATTATAATCTGCGCGTTTCAATATGTTTGAGAATGTCTTCCCAGGAATGGCATCCAGTAATTTCTTATTGATGGTGCCAAAAAACCGTTCAATCTGGGGTTTCAGCCATGGTTTTCTAACTGGGTTATATTGGATATTGATACCCAACTCCAGACAGGCCTGTTCAAGGCTGGCGCTCCAGAACTCGACACCATTATCGACGACCAAGGTCTCTGGTTTGCCATAACAAGGCCAATCATGTTCGATATCCGGATACGTTGACCGGACATAGTCCTTAGGCGAGATGGCGTTAAGTAGCGCATTGCGCACAGGTTCATAGCCAGGCTGCTTGAAGCCTAGGTAGAAGCCCACAATGCAATGACTGTATGCATCAATCAACATTGTCAATGTAGGACGCCCCAATGGAATCGAGTGCTCATCATCCAGCAGGATCAGATCCAGAGGCGTATGATCAATTTCGACTCGCTCCAGAATTCGGGTTGGACGCTTATGGCTACCGATGGCCTTAAACTCGACATTCGCACGATATGAGCCTTTCCTTCGGCACATCACTTCATAAGCTGGCAATTTCTTGATTCGATTGTAAAAGCCATTATAGGTAATGACCTTTATCGGATTATCAACAACGTCAAAATTCTCCAATTCAACAGCATCACGGTAGGCTTGATAAGCACTAGCAATAGATGGTTGCTCACCGACCAAAAAAGAGTTCACGGCCTGTTCAAAAAAAACCTCATCACTTGGTGACAACCGGCTCTTGGTGTTCCCTTTATCTTGATGCTTTGGGATAAGTGATATGAGTTTATTACCATGTTGGATATACCGCTTGCGCCATCGGACAAGTGTCCGCCAATTTGGCACCGGAGGTGGCAACACTTCTGCTGCCTTATCAAGCAGGGGTTTTAGATTTTTCCCTGTCCAACCACCATCTAAGTGCTCATCAACCCATTTAATATAAGACACCCTATGCATGGCCACATTCTTTAGCTCGTCAGAAAAACTATCGGCACTAGATGCAACCACATTACTAGCCTTATCGACAGATAAGGCTATATTGTTTGGCTCAACAGATAAAAACTCATCGGCAAATGGAGTACCTGTCGATGGGTCAACGATAGGTTTGTCGGCCATTAACGAACCCACACGACACTGGATAAATCAATTTCCCGAGATGTCAAATCGCTATCGATAAGACCACTGGCCAAGAGCGACAAAGCCGATGCAAATACCTCCTCGGGAGGCGCAGACATTGTTCCTGACACCGTGGATAAAGCTACATGACCAAGATCTTCTACTAATTTAAGAAGCTGCATATGCAGAGGAGTAAAACTCTGAAATCCGGAGTAACGATGTAATAACTTAAGGTTCCCCAATATTGGATTGATCCGTATCTGTTTTTCGGTCACCAGTTTCAACGGAGAGGATAGTTCTAGAGCCCTTTGTTGCTTAAGCGGGAAGCGCAGTAAGAAATCTGGATCAGCAACCTTTTCTGCGGGTTTGACTTCGAGAAAGCTCGCACAGCCATCCTGATCGACCACCCGAAAATCTGGAGTATATGGACACAGCCTGCCATCGCATTGGTAATAGAAACCCTCAGGTTGGGCCTCGAAATGCTTCACCAACGGGGAGTATTCAAGATGGAAGCAAGCATCGAACTCCAAGGAGGATTCCACCGTAAATACAGTGTGCATCTTGGCGCTGACGAACTTGAAGAGATTTTTGACGCGGGAGTGTTTCAGGTGTCGACGGTACATGATGCCACCAACCTGTTGTTGCTTTCCTACAGGTTTAGGCTATGTCAACTTATGAGTCAAGAATATGTCAGCTTTTGCTAAAATTATGTCAACTTATGCTTCAAACGACAAAAAACAGCACAAAATGGTGGAGGCTCTGCCAGCCACATCCCGGCACTCGGAAGGCTCGCCTTGGCTGCTACCTTCCGGTCCTGACCAGGTCGACGAGATTCCGATGCGGGAGGACCAACAGAGCCCCCATAACAACGGGCTGGAGTCTACCCAGCCGATCGCCTGAATGCAACGCTTTTGCCCCGCTGGGCGAACCGAGTGCGCCAAAAACGCACAATCAACTGAAGATCAGGAACTTGCCGGCAATGCCCAGCTGCATGAGGGCAAAGCCCCGCCGCAGTATCGGAGCCGGCAGCCGATGCGCTAGCCAAACCCCCAGGCGGCTGGTAAAGGTGCTGGTGCAGATCACCCCCAGCAGGGCCGGCCAGTAGACATAGCCCAGGCTGTGGGGTGGCAGGTTTGCCTCATGCCAGCCGTTGAGCAGGTAGCTGGCGGCGCCAAACAGGGCGATGGGAATGCCGGTGGCAGACGAGGTGGCCACCGCCTTGGCCATGCGCAGACCGCGCCAGGTCAGATAGGGCACGGTAATGGATCCGCCGCCGATGCCAAACAGGGCGGAGAGAACGCCGATCAGGCTTCCCACCAGCCCCAGCTCCGCCGGCGCCGGCACCGGCCGCTCGGCGCTCGTCTGGTCACGGCCCGGGCTGAGGTTGAACCACATCTGGATGGCGATTGCCAGGGCAAACAGACCGATGAAGCGCTGCAGCAACCAGCCGGGAATGTCGGCGGCCAGCATGCCGCCCAGGAAGGCACCCAGCGCCATGCCCAAGGTCATCTGCCCCACCAGGCGCCAATCCAGCTGGATCTTCTTGAGGTGGGCCCGCACTGAACTCAGGGAGGTAAATAAGATGGTCGCCAGTGAGGTGCCCACCGCCAGATGGGTGATCACCGCCTCGGACAGGCCTTGCAGATGAAAGGCCACCAGCAGCAGGGGCACCACGATGAGGCCGCCCCCTATGCCAAACAAGCCCGCCAACACCCCGGAGCAGGCGCCGGCCAGCAGATACATGATAAGAGCGTCAGTCAGCATGATTCCTCCTTGGGCTGGCGCATCTTACCCGTCACAGGTCGGCGGCGAAACCCTAAGCGAGCCAGCCCTGCCACCAGGACCAGCCACACCAGGCCGCCAGACACACGAGGAGCAGGCCGCCCAGGCGCTCGGCGCGTCCCCAGGCCAGGCCCTGTTGCCGCCGCGCCAGATGCAGGATCAGCAGGCCCGGCACATAGAGCAGGGTGGCCAGCAGCAGGTAGGTCACGCCGGCGGCATATACCAGCCAGAGGCCATAGCCGGTGGCCACGGCCCCCAGCAGCAGATCCCGGGCCGAGGCCTGCCCGCAGGCCTTATCCTGCCAGGCCAGCTTGAGACCGTAAGCGGCGGAGAAGAAATAGGGCACCAGGGCGGCGGAGGTGGTGATGTTGACGAGGGCCAGATAGGTGCTCTCTTGCAGCAGTATCACCAACAGGAACAGCTGCACCAGCAGTGTGGTGGCCCAGAGGCCATGGGCCGGGGTGCCGTGCTGGTTTAACCGGCTGAACCAGCGGGGAAACAGGCCACTTTGCGCGGCGATGAAGGGCACCTCACTGGCCAGCAGGGTCCAGCTCAAAAAGGCGCCCAGCACCGAGATCACCATGCCGATGTTGATGAGCCAGGCGCCCCAGGGCCCCACTATCTTGGCCAGAATGGCGGCGGTGGACGGGTTCTTCAGCGCCGCCACCTCCGGCTGGCTCATCACCCCCAGGGCAAACAGGCTCACCATCACATACAGGGCCAGGGCCCCCAGCAGGGCGATCAGGGTGGCGCGCCCCACGTCCTGCCGGCGGCGGGCGCGGGCGGAGACCACCACGGCGCCTTCAATGCCGATAAACACCCAGAGGGTCACCTTCATGGTGGAGGTCACCTGCTCCAGCACACCGCCCAGGGCCTGTTCGCCCCAGACATCCAGACGGAAGGTCTCCAGGTGAAAGGCCAGCAAGAGGGCGACGCACAGCACCAGCAGGGGGATGAGCTTGGCCAGGGTGGCCACCAGGTTGACCAGGGCGGCGCGGCGCACCCCTTTTAAGATCAGCAGGTGCACACCCCACACCAGCACAGAGCCCAGGGCGATGGCCAGCGGGGTGTTGCCCTCGCCCAGTAAGGTGTGCCCAGGTCGGTCGGTGAAGTAGCTCAGGGCGCTAAACAGCACCACTACATAGGAGACGTTGGCCAGCAGCTGGCAGACCCAGTAGCCCCAGGCGGCATTGAAGCCGATGAAGTCGCCAAATCCCGCCCGGGCATAGGTGAAGATGCCGCCATCCAGATCCGGCCGGCGCAGCGCCAAGCGTTGATAGACACAGGCCAGGGCCAGCATGCCGGCGCCGGTGATGAGCCAGCCCAGGGCAATGGCGCCCACCTGGGCTTGCTGTGCCATGTTCTGGGGCAGGCTGAAGATCCCCGCTCCCACCATGGAGCTGAACACCAGGGCGACGAGCGCCCCCAATCCCAGATCCTGCCGCATCGCCAGCCCCTCCCGCTCACAAAAAAAGAGGCGGCACTATAGTGAGTAGTTATGCTGATATCAACGCCTAATTAGCACTTTAGGTCGGCAATATGGCTTTTTATCAGCATAAAACTGCAATGAGTGGCGACCAGGGCAGGATTGAGACCCGACTCAGTGGACGGCGCGCAGATCCGAGCCGCTCTCCGGCGGATTCAGCACGCCCAGTTGCTCGCATTCGCTGATCAGTTGCTGGGTAGCGGCCAGGGTGCGCTGTACAAACAAGATGAGCTGCTCGGGAGACAGGCCGGCTTCGAGGTAGGCACTGGCGCAGATCATCAGTCGCGGCAGGTTGTCATCCACCACGTCGACGAACACCTTCAAGGCCGGGTAGTTCATGTTGAGCCGCCCCAGCTCGGAAATCAGCAGCAACAGACCGGTGGGCCGCACCTCCAGCTCGGTGCTGAGCAGCAGGCCATCATTCTCCACGAACAGGCGGCTCTCCAGCACCCCCTCCATGGACTGCACATCCACCATATGGATGCCATGGCACTGATCGCACATGTAATGCGGGATCTGGCCCTGCTGCAACCAACGGATGATGATGTCGAAATCGGGGATATGGAGCATAAGAAGACCGTCTGATGGAATGAATAAACAGCCGTGCATTCTAAACCAAAGCCCCGCCCAGCCCAAGGCAATTCCCATCCCGCAGCCCAGGCACCGGCGCAGGCTGCGGTTTGCGTCGCCGCCGCCCCCTGGCCCACACTCAAGGCAGAGCCCGTTACCGGAGCGACCCCATGGCGGCCGATTTGACCCTACCCCTGGCGCTGGCCTGCGCCACAGTGCAGGAGCAGGCGCTGTTTGATGCCCTGACCGGCTGCCTGGCCCGCCAATTGGGGGTGGATTACGTGGCACTCTCCTAACTGGCACCGCGCAAAGACGGCTTGCTGGTGGCCTATGGCCTGGCCCAGTGGCAGCTGGGTCAGCCCTGTACGCCGGAAAACTACCTGCTGGAGAAGGGGCCGGGCCAGTGGACCCTGGCGCAGCAGCACTGCCGGCTCGATGGCCCCCTGTATCGCCACTTTCCCCGGGACAGGCGCCTGGCCCAGCACTGCCAGGCCAGTTATCAGGGTTGGCTGCTGCGAGATGAGCAGCAGACGCCCATTGGCATCCTGTGCCTGCTGCACTCAGCCCCCCTGCCCCCGGCCGGATTACTCGATGGCTGGCTGGCGCCCTATCTGCCCCGGCTCAGCGCCGAGCTGCAGCGGCAACGCCAGCATCAGGCCAGGGCCGCCCAGGGACGCCGTCAGCAGCTGCTGCTGGAACACAGCCTGACCTTGCTGGCCCTGCTGGATGGCGAGGGCCACCTGCTGAGCATGAGCCCGGCCCTGTGCCAGGCCCTGGGCAGCCCGGCCTCGGCCCTGTTGGGCCGCCCCCCTGTGGAGCCTGCCGCCGCTGGTGCAGGACCCTCAGCTGGCCGGCGAGATCAAGCACAGCGTCAAGCTGGCGCAACGGCAAGGCCAGCGCTTGCGGCGGCTGCTGACCCTGCCCAGTCAGGATGCGTTGCCGCGCCAGCTGGATCTGCTTATCCATCCCCTGCCGGATACCCCTGAGGGCCAGCGTCGGGTACTGCTGGAGGCACGGGATATCAGCCACTGGCTGCGGGATTGCCAGCAGCAGATGCAGGAGCATCAGCAACTGGCGCGCGCCCTCCAGCACAGCGGTGTCTTGGCCTGGCGCTGGCAAGTGCCGGCGGATCTGTGGCACTGGCTCACGCCTGTGGCCCAGGAGTTTGCCGGAGTACAAGACAGTGCCGGCCTGCTGGCCCACTTCCGCCCGGACGAGGCGGCGCGGCTGCGCCAGCAGCTGGCGCTTGGCTGGCAGCAAGGGGACGCCTGGCAATTTGAGGGCGACTGGCGGTTGCCCGGAGGGGGCCATTTGCGGGTGCGCCTGCAAGGCGCGGCGGAGGACAGTCGGCTACCGGCCACCAGCCTGTGGGGCCTGCTGGAAAACCGGGATCCGGCCCATCGCCTGCAACAGCAGCAACACAGGCGGGAGGCGCGACTGACCCGCGAGCTGACCCTGCTGGGCCGCTGCCTGTTACTCAACCAGTATTCCATCGAGGTCCGGCTGCGGCAGCTGTGCCAGGACTGTGCCCAGCTGCTGGCCCTCGACTATGTCAGCCTCTGGCGCTACCAGGACGGCGAGCTGGCGAGCCTCTACAGCCTTGACGTCCCCGGCGAGCGGGCCGGTCGGGAGCCGAACCGGGATCGGGCCCAGTTGGCCGCCCTGTTTGACTACCTGCCTGCCCACCCCTTTGTGGATGCCCATCACGCCAGATCCGATCCGCGCACCCGGGAATCAGACACCGGTTTTCTCGCCCCCAGGCACATCCAATCCCTGCTGGCCCAGCGCATCGGCCCCGCCCATGGGGCCCTGGGCGTCTTGCTGTGGGCCCAGACAAACGGGATCCGGGAGTGGCAGGATGACGAGATAGAGCTGGCCCAGCGGCTGGCGGCCCTGCTGGCCGCGTGGTTAGCGTCGCCAGCCTCCGACTCAGGGCAGACGGACCTGATGCAGGCGGGATAGCAAGATGCGCTGCTTGCGCAGCAAGCCGGCATGGTAGCGATGCTGCTCGTAATAGCGCGGACGGGTCACCATGGCCGCCAGATAGGCCGCCTGGCTGGCAGAGAGACTGCGGGCGCTGCGACCAAAGTAGTGGCGGGCCGCCGCCTCGGCACCGAACACCCCCTGCCCCCACTCGATGACATTCAGATAGATCTCCAGGATGCGTGGCTTGCTGAGTACCGTCTCCAGCATGACGGTGATCAGGGTCTCGTTGAGCTTGCGCCAGGGGGTGCGGGCCGAGGAGAGAAACAAATTTTTCGCCAGCTGCTGGGAGATGGTGGAACCTCCCGCCACGATGCGCCCCTTGGCCAGGTTCTTACGCCAGGCGACCTCTATCCCCGCCCAGTCGAAGCCGTGGTGATCCATGAAGGCCGAATCTTCGGCCACCAGCAGGGCGCGCTTGAGATCCCGGTCGATCTGCGGGTAAGGCAGCCACTGTTGCCGCAACTGCGCCTTGGGGTTCGTCGCCTGCAGGACGCTTAACTGCTCCTGCATGAAGGCGGTCATGCCCGGGGCATGACTGCGATACCAGCACAGCTGCACAAACACCCAGCTCAACCACAACAGCCACAGCAGCAGCAGGCCCAGCAGCACACGCCGCAAGCGTGTAGGCCAACTGGCCCGCCGCCAGCACGGCAGCAGCCCGTGCAACAGAGAATGAAGAAAACGCACCTAAGACCCACAGACAAACAAAGGGGCGGCCAGTCTACTACGCCGCTCCGATCACATAAACGGGGACCAGGGCGGCCGCCAAGTGTGCGGCTGTCACCCAGGCGGTGCCACACTCCTTGAGTAAGATCGCAAGGAGGTGCCATGAAACGCCTATTGTTGCTCGGCCTGCCCCTGTTCGCCCTGCTGCTGCTCGGCCTGTGGTGGCTAGGCCGCCCCAGCCTCCCTGAGATCAGCCTCACCCGGCTCGGCCGTGGCGAACTCACCGTCAGCCTGGTCAACAGCCGGGCCGGAACCCTGGAGTCCTGCCAGCGCGCCGGCCTGAGCCTGCCCCAAGGCGGCGTGGTGACGGCCATCTACGTCAAGGAGGGGGACAGGGTCAGCCAAGGCACCCCCCTGCTGCGTCTGTGGCAGGAGGACTTAGACCAGAGTCAACGGCGCCTGGAGCAGGCCCTGGCCCGGGATGCCCTGCTGGTACGCCAGCAGTGCCTGCTGGCCGAGCTGGCCCAGCGCCAGGCCGCACGGCTGGCCAAACTGGCCCGGGCCGATCTGGCGGCCCAATCCCTGCTGGATGAGCTCACTACCCAGGCGCAAAGCCAGCAGCTGGGCTGCCGGGT
>JAJOIN010000001.1 GCA_021209335.1 Aeromonadaceae bacterium | reverse complement strand
CGTGATTGCCGAGCGGCTGGGGCTGCCGCTGCTGCGCATCGGCTTTCCGGTGTTTGACGAGTTCGGCGCCTTTCGCCGGGTGCGCCAGGGCTATGCCGGCATGCGCGACACCCTGTTCGAGCTGGGCAACCTGGGCCAGGCCGCCTGTCATCACAGACCGGCCTATCACTCCCCCTACAAGCAGCCGGTGGCGCAGATCCGCGGCCATGCCCTGGCGGCGGAGGTGATCGGATGAACCATTTGACACGCCATCTGCGCCTCACCGACGAGGACGCCCCCAGCCTGCGGCTGGCCTTTGCCAGCGGCGACAAGAAGACGGTGGATCAGCACTTTGGCTCCTGCGAGCGGCTGATGGTCTACGGCGTGGCGCCGGATCGCTACGAGCTGTTGCAGGTGGCCGGCTTCAACGTGGCCCAGGGCCATGATCTGGACAAGCTGGAGAGCCGCATGCGGGTGCTCGATGGCTGCTTTGCCGTCTACTGCGTGGCGGTGGGGGAGTCGGTGTTTCGCCAGCTGCTGGCCCGGGGCATTCGTGCCATCCGGGTGGAGGCGGGCACCCGCATCCCGGATCTGATTGCCCAGCTGCAGGCCCAATGGCCCACCACGGGCCAGCATCAGGCGCGGGCCAGCAAGGATCCCAGCCGCTTTGCCCAGTTTGAGGACGGCGGCTGGGACTAACGGATTGTTAACCAAAACCCAAGGAGAGAGAAATGAGTGGCACCCTGATCACCGGGCTGACCCGGGGCGGCAGCAGTTGGACTCCCAAGTTCGTCACCGCCGTCAATCCCGAAAGCTGCATCGGTTGTGGCCGTTGCTACAAGGTATGTTCCCGCGATGTCTTCAGCCTGGTGGATCGGGCGGATCTCATCGAGGACGAGGATGACGAAATGGACGACGTCATGATGGTGATGACGGTGGCCAATGCCGATGACTGCATCGGTTGCGAGGCCTGCTCCCGGGTTTGCCCCAAGGGCTGCCACAGCTACGCCAGCGCCAGCGTCTGATGCTATCTGCCTGCCTGAGCGCCCCGCCCAGTCGGGGCGCTTTGTTTTGGTGAATCCTGTCGGCCCGCCCGAGCGGTGACGCCTCTGATGGTGGTGACGAGGCGGGCGCCCAAGATGCGTGCCTAACCTATACCCGCTGGCGAGTCCTCCTGGCCCGGTCAGACCGGCTTGTCAGATAGACCACCAAATGCCGGATTTTGTCGCAAATGACAAAGGAAAATAAAGCCTAAAGCATTGATTTATAATGGATTGATTTTTGGTGTCAATCTTGTATTGCCTGTGTTGTCCCGCCACTCCTGCCGGCGGGGCCACCGGTACGGCAATGCCGGTTTCTTTGCTCGGATAATAACCTTGTCCCTGTTCCACATTTTCCGGCCGATTGGCCGGATTTTTTTGCCCGCGCCCTCGGTCTACACTGATGAAAAGCGTGGCAGGAGTGGTGCTATGGGGGCGAGTGGATACACAAGGCGGCGGTGCACGAGCGGATGGCGGGGCTGGCTCTGTCTGCTGGCCCTGTGGCTGGCCTGTACGGCAGCCTGGGCTCAGCCGCGTCTGGTGGTGCGGCTGGGCTATGCCGATCAGCCCTTTGTGCCCTATCTGCTGGGATCGGGCAGCCAACCGGCTGATCCCCCCGGCAGCCTGGTGAGGCAGATCCAGGACAGCGCCGCAGCAGTGGGGGTCGAGGTGCAGCTGGTGCGGGCACCCATAGCGCGTCTGCTGCTCAGCCTGGAGCGGGGCAGCCTGGATGGCATCTTTCCCTTCTCCTACACCCCACAGCGGGTGCGGTGGGGGGTCTACCCCTTGGATAGCCATGGGGAGCTCAGAGGCGATTTGCGCATGCTCCACCTGGCCTATTACCTCTATGGTCATCATGATCTGAGTCTGACACCCAATCCGGATCCCTGGGCCCAGTTGGCCGGCTACCGGCTGGGGGCGGTGAAGGACACGGCGGTGGGCGAGATGCTCAGCTGGCGGGGCCTGCCAGTGGAGTTGACGCGGACCTCGGAGCAGAGCCTGGAGAAGTTGGTGCGCGGGCGCATCGATCTGTTCGTCGGCCCCCGTCAGAGCACCGAATTGGTGCTGGCTGGGCTGGATCCGCACAAGCAGATCCGCCGTTTTGGCGAGCCCCTGCTGGCGCGGGATTATTATCTTATCTTCCATCCCACCTTCTACCGGGACCACACAGATCTGTGCTGGCGTTGGTGGTTGCTGCTAAGCGAGCCCTGAGCCGGCTGCCTCCGGGCCGCCAATTGCGGCAGCCTTCTGATATTCGGGTGTTTTTTTGCAACCCTGTCATAACTTACATATAGATCTGACAGTGCCCGGGATGGGCTGTTGGCGCTAAGGAGTGAGGGATGGCAGTCAGAGGTACCGAGGCCTGGGTGGAGCAGATCAGCGTGCGGGAGCTGCCGGCCCTGTGTGCCACCGTCCGCATGCTGGAGAAACTGAGCAAGGACGACACCGCCTCCCTGGCTCAGCTGGGGCAGTCGGTGCTGCATGATCAGGGGCTCACCTCCCGCCTGCTGCGGGTGGTCAACAGCATCAGCTACAACCGGGGGCGTCAGCCCGTCACCACCGTCAGCCGGGCGGCGGTGATCCTGGGCTTCAATGCCCTGAAACACATCTGCATCACCGCCAAGCTGCTCGACAGCATGCTCAGATCCCGCGACATCAGCAAACCCGTCTACGAGCGGCTGGTGCGGCTGATGGCCCGCTCGTTTCACGCCGGCATGCTGGCGCGCATGATGCTTGAAGAGTACGACGAGGACACCCGGGAGGAGATCTACATCGCCACCTTGCTGCATCACCTGGGGGAGATTGCCTTCTGGAGCATGGGCGGTCCCATCACCGAGCAGGTGGATGCCTGCCTGCGGGCTGGCGATGAGGCGCAGGCGGCTCAGATCATCGGCGAGCAGTTAGGCACCAGCTTCGATGCGATCAGCTGCGGCCTGGCCCACTCCTGGAACATGGGGGAGGTGCTGGTGCGCTCGTTGAGCGATCCCAAGCGGCGCACCCCCGAGATGCAGATCATCGGCCTGGCCGATGAGCTCAGCGCCAGCCTGCAAGATCCCCAGGCCGCCGGGGCCAGGCTGCCCCGCCAGTTACAGGAGGTGGGCCAGCGCCTGCACCTGGAGCTGCCGGCCTTGAAACTCAGGCTCAAGCAGTGTGCCGAGGAGACGGTGCGCCTGGCCCTCTCCTATGGCGCCAGCTCCCTGACCCCTTATCTGGATACTAAGGCCGGTCAGAGCCAGGGGGTGAGTGAATACTTCGCCCCCTATCCTGAGCCGGACGAAAGCCTGCAGCTCAAGGTGCTGCGCGAGCTGACCTTCCTGGCGGCCGAAAAGGCGGACATCAATCTGCTGATCCACACCGCCATGGAGGGCATCTACCGCGGCATCGGCCTGGATCGGGTGGTGGTGCTGATGCTGACCCAGGACAAACAGAAGCTGCTGCCACGCTTTGTCTCCAGCCAGCACCCCGAGCAGCTCAAGGCGCGCTTCGTGGTGCCGCTGTTTGGCCCGCCCCAGGTGTTCAACCATGTCTATCAGACCCGGGAGGCCATCTGGGTGGAGGGGGAGCGGGATCCCAAGTGGCAGGCCAAGCTGACGGTGCAGCTGCGGCCCCTGCTGGGGCCCGGCGGCTTCTTCATCGCGCCCATAGTGCTGGACAACCACTGTTTGGGCATGATCTACGCCGATCGGGCCGATAGCGGCCGCGCCCTGCAGCGGGAGGAATTCTTCAGCTTCACCCACTTCGTGCAGCAGACCAGCCTCTGCCTGTCGGTCATCACGCGCTGAGTCTGTCACCTGTGCGACAAAGTCGACAATCGGCGCCGGCTTTGTCCGCCAATTCTGCGATTTTTTTTCCTAACTACATGTATTAACAGTGTTTTTTAAGTGGCATCCCCTTTGCAGGTTCGTGATCGTCATCACGAAGGAGACTCGCCATGATCCAGATCGACCCCATAGCCCTGGCCCAACTCAAGACCCTACGGCTGCAACTGTCCCAGCCCTGTGCGGGCCTGCGGCTCATTGCCGAGGGCGACCCTTGTCTGGGGGTCAAGGTGCGCATGGGCTGGAGTGCCGTCCAGCAACCCGAGGATGTGATGGTGCAGCTTGACGGGCTGACCCTGCTGGCCGACCGGCATCACTGGCCCCTGCTGAAGGTTGCCAGATCGAGCTGGGCGAGCGGCTGGGGGAAGCCGGTTTGGCCATACAGGTGATGCCCGGCGGCTGCCAGTGCTCCAGCGCCCGCTGTGAGCCGGTTCGTCAGGCCAGTTAAGAACAGGGAAAGGGAGAAGGCATATGTGGAACTATTCTGAGAAGGTAAAAGACCATTTCTTCAACCCGCGTAATGCCAAGGTGGTGGCCGATGCCAACGCCATCGGCGATGTGGGCTCCATCAGCTGCGGTGACGCCTTGCGCCTGATGCTCAAGGTCAACCCGGACAGCGAGGTGATCGAGGATGCCGGCTTCCAGACCTTTGGTTGCGGCAGTGCCATCGCCTCCTCCTCGGCGCTCACCGAGATGATCATAGGCCGCACCCTGGCGGAGGCCGGTGAGATCAGCAACCAGCAGATCGCCGACTTCCTCGATGGCCTGCCACCGGAAAAGATGCACTGCTCCGTGATGGGCAAAGAGGCCCTGGAGGCGGCCATCGCCAACTTCCGCGGTGAGGTGTGGTGCGACGATCACGAGGAAGGGGCCCTGATCTGCAAGTGCTTTGCCGTGGATGAGGTGAAGATCATCAAGGCGGTGAAGGAAAACGGCCTGACCAGCCTGACCGAAGTCATCAACTACACCAAGGCCGGCGGCGGCTGTAGCGCCTGCCACGAGAAGATAGAGCAGGTGCTGGAGAAGGTGCTGGCCACCACCCCCTGTGCCGAGGCGCGCATCTCCTGTGACGGGGTGGAGCGCAGCAGTATCGCCCCCATGGTGGACCTGGCCAAGAAGGATGAACGCTGGCAGGCGGTGGCCAAGGTGCTGGAGGGGCTGCGCCCCCACCTGCAGGCCGACGGGGGCGATGTCACCCTGATCAGCGTCTCCGCCAAACGGGTCGAAGTGGCGCTGTCCGGCAGCTGCATGGGCTGCATGATGACCGACATGACGCTCGCCTGGATCCAGCAAAAGCTGATGGAAGCCACCGGCGAGTACCTGCAGGTGGTGAGCGTGGCCCAGGCCGAGCTGGCGTAAACACAGAGCAAGGAGCAGCCCATGAAGACCATTTATCTGGATAACAACGCCACCACCAAGCTCGATCCCATGGTGCTGGATGCCATGATGCCCTATCTCACCGAGCACTATGGCAACCCGTCGTCCATCCACGGCTTTGGCGCGCCGGTGGCCAAGGCCATCGCCCGGGCCCGCCAGCAGGTGGCGGCCCTGCTGGGCGCCGAGCACGACAGCGAGATCATCTTCACCTCCTGCGCCACCGAGGCCAACTCCACCGCCCTGCTCTCCGCGGTGGAGGCTTTGCCGGAGCGCAAGACCCTTATTACCTCGGCGGTGGAGCACCCGGCCATCCTGGAGGTGTGCGAACACCTGGAGCGCAAGGGCTATACCATCCACCGGCTGGCGGTGAACGGCAAAGGGCAGCTGGATCTGGCGCACTACGAGTCACTGCTCACCGATGACGTGGCGCTGGTGTCGGTGATGTGGGCCAACAACGAAACCGGCACCCAGTTTCCGGTGCTGAAGATGGCGTCCATGGCCAAGCAACACGGCATCCTGTTTCACACCGATGGGGTGCAGGCGGTGGGCAAGCTGGCCATCAACCTGGCCAAGAGCGACATCGACCTGCTCTCCTTCTCCGGCCACAAGATCCACGGCCCCAAGGGGGTGGGCGCCCTCTATGTGCGTCGCGGCACCCGCTTCCGGCCACTGCTGCGCGGTGGTCACCAGGAGCGTGGCCGCCGGGCGGGCACCGAGAACGCCGCCGGCATCGTCGGCCTGGGCATGGCCTGTGAGTTGGCGGAGCTGCACCTGCCCATGATGGTCAAGCATACCGCCGAGCTGCGGGATCGCCTGCAGGAGGCCCTGCTGGCCGCCGTGCCCTGCTCCATGGTCACCGGCGATCCCGAGCACCGCACCCCCAATACCTTGAACATCGCCTTCGAGTACATCGAAGGGGAGGCGATCCTCTTGATGCTCAACCAGTTGGGCATCGCCGCCTCCAGCGGCAGCGCCTGTACCTCGGGTTCCTTGGAGCCGTCTCACGTGATGCGGGCCATGGGCATTCCCTACACCGCCGCCCACGGCAGCGTGCGCTTCTCTTTGTCCCGCTACACCCGGGAGAAAGAGATAGAGTACGTGATCGAGAAGCTTCCGCCCGTCATCGAGCGGTTACGCTCCCTGTCCCCCTACTGGGCGCAGAACAAGCCGCAGATGAGCGAGTTTGCCCCGGCCTACGGCTAGCGGGTTAGCCAGTAAAAAGGCGCCGATTGGCGCCTTTTTTTTGTGGTCAACTCCGGCCCTGCGGCTCAGGCACACAGCTCCAGCCGGTTATGCTCGGGATCCAGGATCACGCTCTCATAGTAGCCATCGCCGGTCTGCCGGGGTTGGCCGACACAGACCACGCCGGCCGCCACCAGCTCGGCGGTCAGGTTGTCCACCGCCGCCCGGCTGCCCAGGGTGAAGGCCAGGTGGGCCAGTCCCAAGCGTTGGTGTTCGGCACTGGGGGGATCCGTGCTGACGTCGGCCCATTGCATCAGCTCCAGGCGGGCGCCGCCATCAAAGCTCAAAAAGTAGGACTCAAAGCCTTTGGCGTTGCGGTACTTGGCGTTGCTGCTCGCGCCCAGCCAGCGGCAGTAGAAGGCGCGCATGGCCTCCAGATCGCGGCACCAGATGGCGGCATGTTCCAGTTGCATGGTGGCTCCTCACAGGTGGTGGCGATACTGTTGTTCTGACATCAAGCTTAGCTGCCACTGCATCAGGGCCTGCAGCCGCTGCTCGCCCGCGCCGGGATCCAGCAGACCCCGCTTGGGCAGGGCCAGCAGGTAGTGACAGTAAAAGTGCGCCAGACGGATAGGGTTCATGATCTGCTCCTTATGTGCTCGTTGGGGTGTCCTGGGGCTTACCTTGCTGCTCAGTCTGGCTAAAATAGGGGAGATGAAAAATGGTCGAATTAACCAAAAAAGAGTTCCCCTTATGTCGTCACGCCTCCAGCATCACTACTTGCGCCTGCTGAGCCATTTTGGCCAACAGCCCACCCAAACCCACCTGGATGCCCTGGCTGAACTGCTGTGCTGTACCCGCCGCCATGTGCGGGGCCTGCTGGAGCAGATGGCGGCCTTAGGCTGGCTTAGCTGGCAGGGCGCGGCGGGGCGGGGGCGCCGCTCCAGCCTGCAGCTGCTGGCCAGCGAAGCCCAGCTGCGCCTGGTGCGAGCCGGGGCCCTGCTGGAGGAGGGGGAATTGGACGGCGCCGTGGCGGCATTAGGCGCCGACGGCCAGCAACTGGTGGCCTTGCTGCGCTCCCAGCTGGGGCAGCATCAGATCCAGGATCGGCAATTGCTGCGTATTCCCTATTATCGACGGCTGGGGATGCTGCATCCCCAGCGTCCCTGCCGACGCACCGAGATCCACCTGCTGCGGCAGATCTTCAACGGCCTGACTCGCATAAATGAGGAAAATGGGGAACTCGAGCCGGATCTGGCGCACCACTGGCATAGCCAGGATGGCCGGCATTGGGTGTTTCACTTGCGACCGGCGGTGCGTTGGCATGATGGTCGGCGGCTGAGCGCAGCGGATCTGCTGGCCAGCCTGACGGCCCTGCGTCAGTTGCCGCTGTTCTGCCACTTGCAGGCGGTGAGTTGGGCCAGTCCCCATCGGCTGACCCTGGAACTGGCGGAGGCGGATTACCGGCTACCCTGGCTGTTGGCCCATCACAGTGCCCTGATCCTGCCCAAGGAGGGGGTGGAGCCCAGACCCGGTCAACTGCCGGTGGGCACCGGGCCCTATCGAGTCAGTCGGCAGGATGAGCGCTGCCTGCGCCTGAGTGCCTTCGACGACTACTTTGGTCTGCGGGCCCTGCTGGATGAGGTGGAGATCTGGCAATTGCCCGAGCTGGATAGCCAGGCACTGGCCGCCGCCTTGCCCAGCTGCAGTCTGACGGTGGAGCTGGGCCGGCCGGCACCTGAACCCAGCGCCAGCCAGGGCAGCCGCGAGCTGGAGCAGGGGGGCTATTTTCTGCTGGTGGGATCCCGACTCGCCCCTGGCCGCCACGCCGGCCTGGCGGCACGCACTGCTGGGGCTCTGCAGTGCCAGTCAGATACTGGCCCGGGTGCCGGCGCAGACGGCGCGCTACTGGAGTCCGGCCACCAGCCTGCTCAGTCACTGGTATCAGGTGGCCGAGGCCCCCGAGCGCCAGCCCTTGCCGGCCGGCTGCACCCTGATCCTTTGCCACCATGATGCCCAGCCTGAGTACCCCTTGATAGCGCAGGCCATGCAGGCGCTCCTGGCGGAGCAGGGGCTGGTGCTGGAAACCCGGGTGGTGTCCCATGCCGATTGGTATCAGGGGCGGGTGAAGGCGGACTTGTGGCTGGGGTCGGTGAATCTGGGCCGGCCGCCCGAGCCCAGCCTGATGACCTGGCTGCTGTCCGTGCCGCTGTTGCGGCGGCTGCTGGAGGTTGGCGCGCCTGGCTTGCCTCAGTGGCTCTATCAGTGGCGGCGGGGGAGAGCCCGGCAGAAGCCTGCCTGGCGGAGCTGATCACCGCTGGCTGGTTACAGCCCTTGTTTCACTCCTGGCTGCGGCTCAATCGCCCCCAGGTCACCCATGGCCTGCGTCTTAACAGCCTGGGCTGGTTTGATTTTAAATCGGTCTGGCTGGGCTGAGCCGGCGGCCTGCCTCAGCCCAGCTGCACCGTTTGAGCCTGCTGCTGTTTACGCAGCTTGGCCGGTTGCAGCGCTACATCGGCCCGCCCTTGCAGGGCGGAGATGGTCTCGCCGGCGGCCAGCTCCACCACGCCCACCCCTATGTCCAAGGGACGGTCACCGGCGGCAGGGGCTTGTTGTGCCAGATGTTGCAGCAGCCGTTGGGCGGTGCGTTCGGCCTGTTCCAGGTGGGTATCTGGTAGCAGCAGGCAGAACTCGCCACCGCCCAGCCGGCAGATGAGGTCGATCTTGCGCAGGGTGCTGCGCAGGCAATAGCCCAGCTGCTGGATCAGCCTATCTCCCGCCACGTGGCCGAATTGGGCGTTGATGTCCGACAGATGCTGCAGCTTGATGAGCAGCAGGCTCAGCCCGCTGTTGTGACGCTGCTGGCGCAACCACTCATATTCTGCCCGCCGCTCAAAGCCATTGCGGTTGAGCAGACCGGTGAGGGGATCGTTTTCGGTGGCGTGGTGCAGTTGTTCCAGCAGGGCCTGACGGCTCTTGTGCTCGGCGGCGCTCCAGTGCTGCAGGGCCTCTTGCACACGGGCCAGTTCGCTGCAGGGCGGGGCCGACAGCTGCAGGGGTTCGGGGGCCTGGTTATCCTGCCGTCGCTGTTGCTGCATCAGCGCCCGCTCCACCTGGCGCAAGCCCAACTGCAATTGGCGGGTCTGTCGCCCCTGCCACAACCACCACAGCAAGAGGGGCAGGCCGGTCAGCAACTGCCAGGCGGGGGCCCAGTGCCACAGGGCCAGTCCCAGCAGCAGGCTGGTGAGCATCAGCAGGGCGCTGGCGAGCAGGAACTGCTGCAGCAGGCTCAGTCGGCGAACTATCATGGTATCGGCCTCGTGCAATGGCGTGTACGGGCATTGTGCGTCAGGGGCCCGCAGTCGTCTATCGGCAGGGGCTCAACCTATGAGCCCGGCCAAATTTAGCAGGCTGACCCCGATGCTGGTGGTGATCAAAGACCCTACCGTGGTCAGGGCTATGATGTTGGCCGCCAGGGCGCCGTCCCCGCCCATGGCCCGCACCATCATGTAACTGGCGGCGGCGGTGGGCGGCGCGCTGATCAGAAACAGCATGCTCACCTCCTCGGGGCGAAAGCCCAGTGCCCAACCCCCTAGTGTGATCAGGGTCGGGATCCACACCAGCCGGATTTGGGCGGCATGCAGCGCCAGGCGGGCCGCCGAGCGCAGTGCCTTAAGATTGAGCGAGGCACCGGTACACAGCAGGGCCAGCGGCAGCGTCATGTCGGCAAAATAGCTGCCGGTTTGCAGCAGCAGATCCGGTAGCTTGATGCCGGCCAGGGAGAAGGGCAGCGCCAGCACAATGGCGATGATGAGCGGATTGGTGGCGATGCCTTTCAAGATGGGGGCAATGCCCGGTTGCCCCTGGGGTTGCAGGCTGCGGGTCAGGGTGATCACCGCCAGTATGTTGTAGAGGATGGTGACCGCCCCCACGTAGAGGGCCGCCGAGGCCAGCCCTTGCGCGCCATAGGCGTTGCTGACATAGGCCAACCCCAGAATCCCCATGTTGGCCCGGTAGGCTCCCTGGACGAAGATGCCGCGCTTGGCCCGCTCGGCAATGGTCAGTCCGGCGATCCACTCCAGCAGCAGGAAGAACACCAGGGTGGCGGTGAGGCCGTAGAGGATCACGGCGGGGCTCGCCATCTGCTGGTAATCGGTCTTGAGGATGCTGATGAACAGCAAGGATGGCAGGGCCACCTGGAACAACAGCTTGCTGGCGCCCTCCAGGAAGCCGTCGTTGATCAGGTGCCAGCGCCGTAGCAAGACGCCGAGCAATAGCACCAGGCAGATGGGGCCAGTGACGGAAAAGCTGAAGGCGAAGCTATCGAACAAAGTTTGATCCATGGCACAGTTTCCTTGGGGTGTCCGGCCATTCTAGCCCGCTTGGCGCGCCGGGGCAAGCGGCCGCCTGGCTGGTCGGTCGCG
>JAJOIN010000045.1 GCA_021209335.1 Aeromonadaceae bacterium | reverse complement strand
GCACGTACTCGTCAAACAGGAACTTGGAGTAGCCGTAGACATTCAGCGGCTGCTCGAACTGGCGATCCTCGATGAAGTTGTCATTGCGGCCGCCATAGGTGGCGGCGGAGGAGGCATAGATCAGCGGAATGCCGCGCTCCAGGCAGAAATAGAGCAGGTCCTTGGAGTACTCGTAGTTCACCTCCATGACGAACTTGCCGTTCCATTCGGTGGTGGCGGAGCAGGCACCCTGGTGGAAAATCACCTCGATCTCGTCCCACTCCTCGAAGGGGTCGCCGGAGACGACACGGGCGATGAACTCGTCCTTGTCCAGGTAGTCGGCGATGTCCAGATCCACCAGGTTGGCAAACTTGGTGCCATCGGTGAGATCGTCCACCACCACTATGTCCTTACGACCTTGTTGGTTGAGCAGTTTGACCAGATTGCTGCCGATAAAGCCGGCACCACCAGTGACGATGATCATAGTGTTGAAGCCTCGCGTAGGGGGCCGCCCGCAGGCGGTCGATGGGGATGGGCCGGGGAGCGGCCGCCTTCATTTTGTGGCCGAAAGTGTACCACAGTTGCAGGGTGAACATATCCCAGGAGGCAGGACCGGCCAACTGTGGTATACAAGCCCATCAGGAGGAGTAAGCATGCGCATAAAAACCAGGGATAGGATAGTGCTGGCGGCGATAGAGCTGTTCAACCGGGATGGAGAGCAGAACGTCACCACCAACCACATTGCGGCCCACCTGGGCATCAGCCCGGGCAACCTCTACTACCACTTTCGCAACAAGGAAGATGTCATCCGCGCCATCTTCGGCCTGTATGCCGAGGATCTGGCCAGCCACATGGCGCCCCCCTCACCGGATGAGGGAGAGAGTCTGCGCACCAGTGTCCGCTATCTGGACGGCGTGCTGCACATCATGTGGCGCTATCGCTTCATCTACGAAAACCTGCCGGACTTGCTGGGGCGGGATGCCCAGCTGCAGGAGGACTACCAACCGGTGCAACGGCTGGTGTTCAGCACCCTGCAGGATCACCTGCGGGGCTTGCAGGCGGCGGGAATCTTGCTGGCGGATGAACAGCAGCTGGCCATGTTGACCCATCTGTTCAAACAACTGGCGATGTTCTGGATCCCCTACCAGCTGACGCTACACCCCCAGGCGCCCCTCACCCTGAGCCGGCTGCGTGGCCTGATCCCCCAGTTGCTGTTTCTGTTCCGCCCCTACATCGCCACCGCGCATCAGGCGCAGCTCGACGAGATGGGCCGCTATTTTTCCCGGCAGGATGCCGCCTAGCGGCTGGGCGCAGCCACCGATTGACGCACCACCAGCTCGGGCTTGACGGTGAGGGATTCGGTGGCCAGCTCCTTGTTGCGGATCCGCGCCATCAGCAGCTCCACCGCCGTCTTGCCCAGCTCGGCCTTGGGGTGGTTGATGGTGGTCAAGGGCGGGCTGGTGAAGCGCGCCAGCTCGGTATCGTCGTAGCCCATGATGGAGAGATCGTCGGGCACCTTGACGCCGGCCAGGTGGGCGGCGCACAGGGCCCCCATGGCCATGGGATCGTCAAAAGCAAACACGGCGGTGGGTCGCTGGGGCAGCGCCAAGATCTGCTGCATGGCGTCGAAGCCGCTCTGGCTTTCGTAATCCCCCTCGAAGATGAGGTCGTCGGCCAGACTCAGATCCAGTTCGGCCAGGGCATCCCGCACGCCGTCCAGCCGCAGCTGAGTGGTGGCCTTGTGCAGCTGGCCACTGATGCAGGCGATGTGGCGGTGGCCCATCTGCAGCAGATAACGTGCCGCCAGATAGGCACCATTGCGGGCGTTGTCGTTGATGACGTTGGCAAAGTCGCTGCTGCCACCCCAGTCCATCACCACCTGGGGCACATGCTGGTAGCTGCGCATCAGCTCCTGGATCGCCTCATCCAGGTCGGTACACATCACCAGCAGGCCATCCACCCGCTTCTCCATCAGCATCCGCAGATAGTGGCGCTGGCGTTCAAACTGGTTCTCGGTATTGCACAGTATCAGGCTGTAGCCCTGGCTGAAGGCATAGTCTTCCACCCCCTTGACCACTTCGGCAAAGAAGGGATTGGTGCTGGCGGTGACCAACAGGCCCAGGGTGCGGGTACGGTTGACCTTGAGGCTGCGAGCCACCGAGTTGGGCGCATAGTTGAGGGCGCTGACAGCATCGAGCACGTTGCGGGTGGCCTCCTCGCTGACGCGGCGGGTATGATTGAGCACATGGGAGACGGTGGAGATGGAGACTCCGGCCCGGGCCGCTACGTCTTTAATGGTTGCCATCGCAGTTCAACTCTCTAGCCATTCAAGAAAAGTCGCTAAATCTAGCAGAAAACCCCTCATCTTTCCGAGAGTTCGTTCTCAGCTTTCTCATTCGCTGGCCCAGCCGCCCCCATGGGGATGAAACTTCGCCACCGGCGCCAATTGAAGGTGTTTTCCTCCAGCCTGCGGATGGCGATAAAAGCGGCAAGCCACCAGCACAAAAACCAGGCTTGATCGTTTTTGTTTTATAAAAATCCAACGAAAATGGGCTTTTGTTGGTTTTATTATCTAACTTTGTCGCAAATGTCAGCGACATGACGAGCTAAGGATATGAAAAATAAGAGAAAATTTTTATCCTCCGCTCTTGTTTGCCATCCTTGCCGGTGATAGAAAAAACTCCATCCCACGGGCGAGGCGCGGATCCGCTGACCCGCCGTGAGGAATCACTATAAATAGAGGGAAGAGACATGAGTAAATGGACAAAGCAACGCCTGGGGGCCGCCGTGGCCTTCGCCCTGTTTGGCCTGGCTGCCCAAGCCCAGGCCGCCGACACCATCAAGATCGCTATCGCCGGCCCGCAGACCGGCCCGGTTGCCCAGTACGGTGACATGGAGTTCATCGGCGGCTTCATGGCGGCCGAGCAGTTCAACAAGGCCGGCGGCATCGCCGGCAAGCAGGTAGAAGCCATCGCCTACGATGACGCCTGCGATCCCAAGCAGGCCGTGGCCGTGGCCAACAAGATCGTCAACGACGGCATCAAATTCGTGGTGGGCCACCTGTGCTCCGACAGCACACTGCCCTCCTCCGACGTCTATGAAGACGAAGGCATACTGATGATCACCCCCGCCTCCACCAGCCCCAAGGTGACCGAGCGCGGTTATAACCTGACCCTGCGCACCATTGGTCTGGACAGCGATCAGGGCCCCACCGCCGCCGCCTACATCATCGATCAGGTGAAGCCCAAGGCCGTGGCCGTACTGCATGACAAGAAGCAATACGGGGAAGGCATCGCCACCAGCGTGGAGAAGAAGCTCAAGGAAGCCGGTGTCAAGGTGGTGGCCTTCGAAGGCATCACCGCCGGTGACAAGGACTTCTCCGCCCTGATCGCCAAGCTGCAGAAGCTGAATGTGGACTTCGTCTACTACGGCGGCTACCACCCGGAACTGGGTCTGTTGCTGCGTCAGTCCGCCGAGAAGGGCTTCAAGGCCACCTACATGGGCCCGGAAGGTGTGGGTAACAAGGACATCTCCGCCATCGCCGGCCCCGCCTCCGAAGGCCTGCTGGTGACCCTGCCCAAGAAGTACGATCTGGATCCGGCCAACGCCGATCTGGTGGCCGCCTTCAAGGCCAAGAACCAGGACTCCTCCGGCCCGTTCGTCTGGACCACCTATGCCGCCATGCAGGCCCTGAAGGCCGGCATCGAGCAGGCCGGTGAGGATCCGGAAGCCGTAGCGGCCGCCCTGCGCGCCAAGCCGGTGGACACCGTCATGGGGCCGCTGCAATGGAGCGAGACCGGGGATCTGAAGGGCTTTGAGTTCGGTGTGTTCAAATGGCACGCCGACGGCACCTCCAGCCAGCTCAAGTAACCCTCATAGAGGGGATTAGCCTAAGGGGCGGCATGGACCGCCCCTTTGCTATATCGCCGGTGTCCATCCGGACTGGGCCCATAGCGGGCCAACAGGATTAAGCGTATGTCTGAACACCTTTTTTATTTTATCCAGCAGCTGTTCAATGGCCTGACCATTGGCAGCACCTATGCGTTGATCGCCATCGGCTACACCATGGTCTATGGCATCATCGGCATGATTAACTTCGCCCACGGCGAGGTCTACATGATCGGCTCCTACGTGGCCTTCATGGTGATGGCGGCCCTGATGATGATGGGCATCGACAGCAGCCTGCTGCTGATGGGGGCGGCCTTCATCGCCAGCATCATCATCACCAGCACCTATGGCTGGACCATAGAGCGGGTGGCCTACCGACCACTGCGGGGTGGCAATCGCCTGATCCCCCTCATCTCCGCCATCGGTATGTCCATCTTCCTGCAGAACCTGGTGCGGCTGGAGCAGGGCTCCCGGGATGTGGCCATACCGGCGCTGGTCTCCGGCGGCTGGCAGTTTGGCGTGGATAACTTCAGCGCCAGCCTCTCCTACATGCAGATCATCATCTTCGTGGTGACCTTCCTCAGCATGACGGGCCTGACCTGGTTCATCTCCCGCTCCCGCATGGGTCGCGCCTGCCGCGCCTGCGCCGAGGACATCAAGATGGCCAACCTGCTGGGCATCGACACCAACGCCGTCATCGCCATCACCTTCGTCATCGGCGCCGCCCTGGCGGCGGTGGCGGGCGTGCTGCTGGGCATGTACTACGGCGTCATCAACCCCACCATCGGCTTCATGGCCGGCCTCAAGGCCTTCATCGCCGCCGTGCTGGGGGGCATTGGCTCCATACCCGGCGCCGTGCTAGGGGGCCTGCTGCTGGGGGTGACCGAGGCCATGACCGCCGGTTACCTGAGTACCGAGTACAAGGATGTGGTCTCCTTCGGCCTGCTGATCTTCATCCTGCTGTTCATGCCCACAGGGATCCTGGGGCGGCCTGAGGTGGAGAAGGTATGATGAGCAATCTCAAACGTGCACTGATCGCCAGCGGGGTTTTCCTGCTGCTGGCCCTCTGGCTGTTCGGCTTCCGCCTGCAGGCGGAGGGCATCCAGCTGGTGGTGGTGAGCCAGATGGACAACGCCTGGCCCTGGCTGATCGGCGGGGTCGCCACCGTCTTCCTGTTCCAGCTGTTCCGGGTGCATATCACCACCCACAAGGAGAAGGTGAAGGCCGGTCTGCCGGAGTGGCGCCTGCCGAGCCAGGACCAGAACCCCTGGCTGTATCGCGGTCTGGCCATCCTGGTGCTGATCGCCGCCGTGGCGGGCCCCTTCCTGGTCTCCCGCAGCGTGGTGGACCTGGCCACCCTGACCCTGATCTACATCATGCTGGGCCTGGGCCTCAACGTGGTGGTGGGGCTGGCGGGGCTGCTGGATCTGGGTTATGTGGGCTTCTACGCCGTGGGGGCCTACACCTACGCCCTGCTGAGCAGCTACTTCGGCCTCTCCTTCTGGGAGTGTCTGCCGCTGGCCGGCGGCATGGCGGCCCTGTTCGGCTTCCTGCTGGGCTTCCCGGTGCTGCGGCTGCGGGGCGACTACCTGGCCATCGTCACCCTGGGCTTTGGCGAGATCATCCGCATCCTGCTGAACAACCTCACCAGCCTGACCGGCGGCCCCAACGGCATCGCCAACATTCCCAAGCCGACCCTGTTCGGCCTGGAGTTTGCCCGCCGGGCCAAGGAGCCGGGTAACGAGGCGTTCCACACCTTCTTCGGCATCCCCTACAGCGCCGACCACAAGGTGATCTTCCTCTACCTGATGGCCCTGCTGCTGGTGCTCTTGACCCTGTTCATCATCAACCGCCTGCTGCGCATGCCCCTGGGGCGTGCCTGGGAGGCGCTGCGCGAAGACGAGATCGCCTGCCGCTCTTTGGGCCTGAACCCCACTGTGATCAAGCTGACCGCCTTCACCATAGGCGCGGCCTTCGCCGGCTTTGCCGGCAGCTTCTTCGCCGCGCGCCAGGGTTTCATCAGCCCCGAGTCCTTCGTATTCATCGAGTCGGCCATCATACTGGCCATCGTAGTGCTCGGTGGCATGGGCTCCCAGATCGGGGTGGTGCTGGCCGCCATCATCATGACGGTGCTGCCGGAGCTGGCCCGTGAGTTTAACGAGTACCGGATGCTGATGTTCGGTCTGCTGATGGTGTTCATGATGGTGTGGCGGCCCCAGGGCCTGCTGCCCATGAGCCGTCCCCATCTGGAGTTGCGTAAATGACCAAATTGCTTGAAGTCTCCGGCCTGACCATGCGCTTTGGCGGCCTGCTGGCGGTCAATGGCGTGGCGCTGGAGCTCAATGAAAACGAGATCGTCTCCATCATAGGTCCCAACGGGGCGGGCAAGACCACCGTCTTCAACTGCCTGACCGGCTTCTATCGTCCCACCGAGGGGCAGATACTGCTGCAGGGCGAGCCCATCCAGGGCCTGCCGGGCCACCAGATCGCCCGCAAGGGGGTGGTGCGCACCTTCCAGCATGTCCGCCTGTTCAAGGAGATGACGGTGCTGGAAAACCTGCTGATCGCCCAGCATCGCCACCTGAACACCCACTTCCTGGCCGGTCTGCTGAAGACCCCGGGCTTTCGCCGGGCCGAGCGCCAGGCCATGGAGCGGGCCGCCTTCTGGCTGGACAAGGTGGGGCTGACGGCGCTGGCCAACCGCTCCGCCGGCAACCTGGCCTATGGCCAGCAGCGCCACCTGGAGATAGCCCGCTGCATGTGCACCCAGCCCAAGATACTGATGCTGGATGAGCCGGCCGCCGGCCTCAACCCCAAGGAAACCGAGGAGCTCAACCGGCTGATCGGCGATCTGCGCCGTGACCACGGGGTCTCTGTGCTGCTGATCGAGCACGACATGAAGCTGGTAATGGAGATCTCGGATCGCATCTACGTGGTGAACCAGGGCACGCCCCTGGCCAACGGCACGCCGGCGCAGATCCGCACCAATCCGGATGTCATCAAGGCCTATCTGGGCGAGTCATAAGGGAGCCGACATGTTAGAAGTCAAAAACGTCTCCACCTTCTACGGCAAGATCCAGGCTCTGGATGATGTGAGCATCGAGATCCAGCAGGGGGAGATTGTCACCCTGATCGGCGCCAACGGCGCGGGCAAGAGCACACTGCTGATGACCCTCTGCGGCGAGCCCAAACCCGCCAGCGGCCAGATCCTGTTTGAAGGGCAGGATATCACCCAGCTCTCCACCGCCCGCATCATGCGCGGTGACATCGCCATAGTGCCGGAAGGACGGCGCATCTTCAGCCGCCTGACGGTGGAGGAGAACCTGAGCATGGGCGCCTTCTTCGTCGACAAGGCGGAGGCCGAGCGACTCAAGGCCGAGGTGTTCGAGTTGTTCCCCCGCCTGAAGGAGCGGGTGCATCAGAGGGCCGGCACCATGTCCGGTGGCGAGCAGCAGATGCTGGCCATCGGCCGGGCGCTGATGAGCAAGCCGCGGCTGCTGTTCCTGGACGAGCCCTCCCTGGGGCTGGCACCCATCGTCATCCAGCAGATCTTCGACATCATAGAACGGCTGCGGGAGAAGGGCATGACCATCTTCCTCGTCGAGCAGAACGCCAACCAGGCCCTGCGCCTGGCGGATCGCGGCTATGTGCTGGAGAACGGTCGCATCGTGCTGCAGGACACCGGGGCCAACCTGCTGGCCAACGACGGGGTGCGCAACGCCTACCTGGGCGGCTAACACCTTGCTCACCAGATCCCGTCTGGCGCTTGCCAGGCGGGATCTTTTTTAACAATCCCAGCTTCACTTCCCGTCGCCCTTGCGAGGCCGCCATGTCCCAATTTCAACGCATCTCCACCGAACAGGCCCACACCCTGCTGCAGCAAACCGACTGCCGCCTGGTGGACATCCGGGATCCTGCCTCCTTCGCCCAGGGCCACGCCCCCGGCGCCTTCCCCCTCAACCAGGAGAGCCTGGGCCACTTCCTGGCCGAGGTGAGCTTCGACACCCCGGTCCTGGTGATGTGCTACCACGGCCACAGCAGCCAGGGGGCGGCGCAATACCTAGTGGGCCAGGGCTACGAGCAGGTCTACAGCGTGGACGGCGGCTTTGCCGACTGGGGCCTGCGTTTCGAGGTGGAGCGCTCATGAAACAGCTGCTGGTACTGGAGGATGGCCGCCTGGCCCAGAATCTGGCGGACTTTCTGGCCAGCCGGGGCATCCCCTGCGAGCTGACTGAGTCCGAGCTTGGCATCTCGGTCTGGCTGGTGGATGACAGCCGCACCACGGAGGCGGAGCTGGAGGTGAAGCGCTTCATCAAGGAGCCCCATCATCCCCGCTATGCCGAGGCGGCCTGGAGCAGCGAGCGCCCTCAGTCACGAGTCGACTACGCGGCGGGCCAGCACCAACTGCTGGCCGAGCTGCTGCTGCAAGCCGGCCCCGTCACCCTGCTGGTGGCCCTGGCCTGTGGGGCGGTGTTTTTGCTGAGCTACATAGGTCTGCCCATGTTTGCCCTGCTGGGCTTTCACACCAGCGTCGAGCAGCTCACCGGCTGGCAGATCTGGCGCTTCCTCACTCCCACCCTGCTGCACTTCTCGGTGCTGCACCTGGTGTTCAACCTCATGTGGTGGTGGTACCTGGGCGGGCGCATCGAACGCCGACTGGGCTCAGGCAAGCTGCTCACCCTGTTTTTGGTGACGGGCTGCCTGCCCAACCTGTTGCAGGCGGTGCTGGTGGGGCCGGATTTTGGCGGCCTCTCCGGGGTGGCCTACGGCCTGCTGGCCTACCTGTGGATCCTGCCCCGTCGCCAGGGCTGGGCCGAGCAGCCGGTGAGCAACGGCCTGCTGGGCTTCATGCTGATCTGGCTGGTGCTGGGCTTCTTCCACCTGTTCGGCCCCAGCATGGCCAACATGGCTCACCTGGGGGGGCTGGCCATCGGCCTGCTGCAGGGCTGGCTGGACAGCCGCAAGCCGCTGCCGCCCCGTTGACGCCCAAGGTGGCGGGCTGGAGGCCGCCACCGCATGAGCCATTTGTCGCCAAGCTCACTTAACCACACGTGAAATAGGCGTATTGATACAAGGTGCTTCATTTGCGTATCGACCAGGGCGGCCTGCCGCCCATCACGAACACGACAAGGAGTCACCATGAGCGATATCGCCTTGACCGTCAGCATACTGTCCCTGATCGCCGTGCTGGGGTTGTGGATCGGCAGCTGGCGCATCTACGGAGTGGGGCTGGGCATCGGCGGCGTGCTGTTTGGCGGCCTGCTGGTGGGCCACTTCACCCACCAATACCAACTGGAGATGAACGAGGCCACCCTGCACTTCGTGCAGGAGTTCGGCCTCATCCTGTTCGTCTACACCATCGGCATCCAGGTGGGGCCGGGCTTCTTCGCCTCCCTGCGCCGTTCCGGCCTCAAGCTCAACGGCTTCGCCGCCCTGATAGTGCTGCTGGGTTGCGCCGTGGCCGTGGTCATCCACAAGCTGTTTGACGTGCCGCTGCCGGCCATTCTCGGCATCTTCTCCGGCGCTGTCACCAATACCCCCTCCCTGGGGGCCGGTCAGCAAATTCTTGGGGAATTGGGCGCCGCCACCGGCAACATGGGGCTGGGCTACGCGGTGGCCTATCCGTTCGGCATCTGCGGCATCCTGCTGACCATGTGGTTGACCCGCCTGTTTTTTCGCATCCGGGTGGAGGAAGAGGCAACCGCCTTCGAGCAGCAGGCCGGCCAGACCAAGGAGAGCCTGCAGACCCTCAACATCTGCCTGCGCAACCACAACCTGGTCGGGTTGCCGCTCAAGGAGATCCCCAACCTGGATGACGGTGCCGTCATCTGCTCACGGCTCAAGCGCGGCGAGGAGCTGATGGTGCCGCGGCCGGAGACCACCCTGGAGGAGGGCGATCTGCTGCACCTGGTGGGCAACAAGGCGGCGCTGCATAAGGCCATGCTGGTGATCGGCGAGACGGTGGAGACCTCCCTGTCGACCCGGGGCACGGATCTGCGGGTGATGCGGGTGGTGGTGACCAACGAACAGGTGCTGGGCAAGCACCTGCGGGAGTTCCGCCTCAAGGAGCGCTACGACGTGGTGGTCTCCCGCCTCAACCGCGCCGGGGTCGAACTGGTACCCACCGAGCGCTCCACCCTGCAGTTTGGTGACATCCTCAACCTGGTGGGCACCCCGGACGCCATCGAGGCGGTGGCCAATCTGGTGGGCAACGCCCAGCACAAGCTGCTGCAGGTGCAGATGCTGCCGGTGTTTATCGGCATCGGCCTGGGGGTGCTGCTGGGCTCCGTGCCCTTCTACCTGCCGGGCTTTCCCGCCGCCCTCAAGCTGGGGCTGGCCGGCGGCCCCCTGGTGGTGGCGCTGATCCTGGCGCGGATCGGCAGCCTGGGCCGGCTCTACTGGTTCATGCCGCCCAGTGCCAACCTGGCGCTGCGGGAGTTGGGCATAGTGCTGTTTCTGGCGGTGGTGGGGCTCAAGTCCGGCGGCAACTTCCTGCACACCCTGACCGATGGCGAGGGGCTGCACTGGATGGGCTACGGCGTGCTCATCACACTCATACCGCTGCTGTGCGTGGCCCTGCTGGCCCGCACCCTGGGCAAACTCAACTACCTGAGCCTCTGTGGCCTCTTGGCGGGCGCCATGACGGATCCCCCGGCCCTGGCCTTTGCCAACGCCCTGCATCCCACCAGCGATGCCTCGGCCCTCTCCTACGCCACCGTCTACCCCCTGGTGATGTTCCTGCGCATCATCACGCCGCAGCTGATGGCGCTGCTGCTGTGGGTGAGTGGTTAACCGGATGCCGCCCGCCGTCAAACAAGCGCCCGGCACAACGCCGGGCGCTTGTGACAACCGCCAGCGGCTGACGCGCGTCATGCGCTAGTGTCCCAAAGCAAACACCGCCAGCTCGCTGCGCAGCCGTTCGGCCGCCTGGGCCAGCTGGTTCATGCGCTGGTGGCTCTCCCCCACCGCCAGCTGGGTGGCATCGGCCAGTCCGGCCACCTGGGCCACCTGCTGATTGATGTCTTGGGCCACCGAGGTCTGCTCTTCGGCAGCGGTGGCAAT
>JAJOIN010000010.1 GCA_021209335.1 Aeromonadaceae bacterium | reverse complement strand
GTGGTAACGGCAAGATCGAGAAACACATAGTGCGTGAAGCCTTCGAGCACTACCTGCCGCACGCCGTGGCCTGGCGTCAGAAAGAGCAGTTCTCCGATGGCGTGGGTTACTCCTGGATCGACAGCCTCAAGGCCTATGTGGAGAAGGAAGTCACCGACCAGATGATGGCCGCGGCCGAGTTCCGCTTCCCCATCAACACCCCTCTGACCAAGGAAGCCTACTTCTACCGCGAGATCTTCGAAGATCACTTCCCGCTGGAGTCCGCCGCCCGCTGTGTGCCCTATGGCAAGTCAGTGGCCTGCTCTACCCCGGCGGCACTGGAGTGGGACGCCAAGTTCAAGGAGATGGCCGACCCGTCCGGTCGTGCCGTGATGGACGTACACAACGAAGCACTGCATCAGTGATAGGCCTACGATGGGACAGAAAAAGGAGCCTGATAGGCTCCTTTTTTATTGTCCGCCCCAATCTGATAACTAGCGTCCCTGCAGAGCGGGTCAACGGCTAAGGCGGAGAACAACAATATTGCACACGCGACAGCCCGACGTGCCCGGTTCATACCCATCTCACCGACACCATGAGCCAAGACTTACCAGCAGTCATTTCAAGCTGTGGTCGACGGATTCACCATCACAAACCGCGTAAGACAAAAAGAACGACCTAGGTTAAGTCAGGGTCGTTATCAGTGCTTAGGGTTTGGTGTAGTGTCTAACTCTAACTCCCCCTGGGATCGGCAAGTGATCGCTTGCTAAATTACATTGCAGTTTACGAATACCATCCCCTTAACATCCCTGCGCCGCAGAGGAATGTAAAAAGGCGACCCAAGGGTCGCCTTTTTTAGCAAGCACAACTCACTAAATTAGAAGTTGTATTGCAGAGCCAGAGTCCACAGGTCGTCAGCGTTATCACGCTGATCGAACACATACTCGGTGTAGGTGAAGAAATTGCTGGTGAAGTTGTACTGAGCACCCAGGATGAATTCATTGGTCAGTTCAACATCGGTGTCGTGGTTCTTGGAGTAGTTGAAACCACTCAGCAGACCCCAGTTGTCCTGGAAGTACAGGGCTGCCAGTTCGTAGCTCTTGATCTTCTCTTCAACGCCAGCCGTTTCTTGCTTGGATTGGTTGTACAGGCCAGCCAGGTACAGGCCGTCACCATAGGAACCCCAAGTGGCATTGATAGCCCAATCTTGCTGATCAGCCAGACTATCCAGAGATTCGAACTTCTGTGCGGTGGCTCCGATACCCAGGCCGAAATCGAAGGCATAGGTCAAGGCACCAGCATAGCCATAGTCAAGGTTAGCGGAGTCATCGGAAGAAATATAAGACAAGCCGCCAGTCAGAGCACCATAGGTCACATGGTAAACAGCCTGACCTTCCTGACGACCACCGAAGTTCGGGCCGCCGTCACGGTAACCCCAGTAGCTGTTACCATAGGAGCCCCACTCATTGAACACGTCGGTCGCGCCCACTACGTCATAGAAGGCAGTTTCGGTCTGACCAAACACGATGGTGCCATAGTCGCCAGCATCAAAACCCGCATAGGCGTGACGCACCTTGAGGTCATCTTCATCAGAGCCTTGTGCTTTTACTTGCCATTCAACGCGGGCGATACCCTTGAGATCATCAGTGATCGCAGTAGAACCCTTGAAGCCCAGACGCACATCACCATCGATAGTGGAGCTGCTGTTATCGGTAGCCGCGTCATTGTAGAAGTTAGCCTTGGACCGGCCAGTCATCTCAACGGTGGTGCCGTCCTTGTCGTAAAGCACGGCGGCGTTAGCGGAAGCGGCAAACAGAGCCGCCATAACAACTGCAAGATTCGTCAATTTCATATTGGTATGCCTACTGTAATTAAACACTAAGTCCTTGTTTTTCCCTGTGTCTAGTGACATTCCATCACTATGGCGGTGAGCCTAACACACAAAATGTGAGGCGAGCAACAGAAAAAAATGAACTTTTCCCCACCTCTGTTGTCGCCGCTTTATCTAATTAAAATTCAACGAGATACGGTGGAAAATCCCGTCTACTGACACTCAGCCAGCGGAATGCAAAACGACCCTTTGCAGGGCTGACCACAGATGCACTCTGACATTTGAGCCTTGCTTTGGCATCATGTCGTCATCCCGGTTGACACAGGCCAGCGACATGGTGCCGAACGCAATAAAGGAAGCCGTGCAACGCGGCTACCGTCAGCTAAGCCAAGAGCTAGCAAACTTTGTACCAAGAAAAGAACAAAACTATCTGGTGGCTGAGATCACCAAGGTGCTGTGTGGTCACTATCATGCGTCTCGCCGTTTGCTGGTGGCTGAGGCGGGCACCGGCATCGGCAAGTCCCTGGCGTACCTGCAGGCGGCGGTGCCTTGCGCACTCGGTCTTAATAAAACCCTGGTCATCTCTACCGCCACCCTCTCCTTGCAGGAGCAACTGATCAACAAGGATCTGCCGTTTTATGCCAAGCATGCCGGGTGTGAATTTCGCTTCACCCTGGTCAAGGGGCGACAGCGCTACTGCTGCGAGCACCGCCTGGCGCTGCTGGCGGCCGCCGGTGCCCAGCAGACATTAAGCTTTGGTGAGCTGCTGGAGTTCCAACCCAATCAAGTCGACCGGCAGAGCTATCAGGCCATGTGGCAAGCCTATACCAGCGGTCAGTGGGCGGGCGACCTGGACAGTTGGCCGCAGACGGTGCGGCCAGAGGCGTGGGAGGCCATCGCCGCCGACCGCCACAGCTGTAACCCCATGTTTGCACATCACAGGCTCTGTCCGTTTCAGCGGGCGCGCGCCAGCTTGGATCAATGCCAGGTGCTGGTGGTGAACCATGCCCTCTTGCTGGCGGATCTGGCCCTGGGCGGCGGCGTGATTTTGCCTGAACCGGAAAACTGCTTTTATGTGTTTGATGAGGCGCATCACCTGCCGAATGTGGCCCGGGATCAGGGCGCGGCTCAACTCCTGGTACGGCAAACCCGTAGTTGGCTTAGCCGCTTGCCGGCCCTGGGGGAGAAGGTGGTGCAACAGCTCAAACGCGATACGCTGGTGGGCGCCTGCCAGCAACTCAATGAGGAGGTGCAAGCCCAGCAGCAGGGCTTGTTGCAGCTGGCGGCCTGGTTGCAGCAACAGGGGGATTGGTTTACCGCCGATGGGCTGCACCGCTTTGAATTGGGTCCGCTGCCAGGGCACTTGGTACATTTGGCAGACGAACTGCTGACCAGCAGTCAAAAACTCCGTCGCAGCCTGGAAAAAATGAAGAACTACACGGCAGAGGGCCTCAAGGATGGGCAGTTGCGCCAAAAGAGTGCAGAGCCATTGCTCATCGAGATCAGCCATGCCGGCCAGCGGATCGAGCAGGCCATCCAGCTGTGGAGCCTGTTCAAGCACGGCGATGCCGACCCTCCCCTGGCGCGTTGGGTAGAACTGGCCAGCAAGGAGGATCACCGACTGCAAGCCTCGCCGCTGGAGATGGGCGGCTGGTTGGAGCGCCTGCTGTGGTCCCGCTGTGCCGGTGCCATCCTGGTCTCCGCCACCCTGACCGCCCTGGGCAAGTTTGATTACTTCCGCCACCAGGCCGGACTGTTTGAACAAACGGGACTGCGCACCTTGCGCCTGCAATCTCCCTTTGATTACCAGCGGGCTGAACTGTACCTGCCCAGCATGCCCTGTGAACCCAGCAGTCCGGCGTTTACGGCCGCCTTGATTGATAAGTTGCCGGGCTTGCTGAGCGATCAGCAGGCCAGCTTGGTGCTGTTTTCCTCATACCAGCAGATGCAGGCGGTGGCGCAGGGACTCAGGGAGCGCCACGGCCTGAGCCTGCTGGTACAGGGGGAGGCCTCCCGCGAGGCCTTACTGCATCTGCACCAGCAGCGCTGCGACCATCAAGCGCCGAGCATCCTCTTTGGCACCGGCAGCTTCTCCGAAGGGCTGGATCTGCCCGGTCACTATCTCACTAACCTTATCATCACCAAGCTGCCCTTCGCTGTGCCCACCTCCCCGGTGGAGGCGGCGCTGGCCGAGTGGATCAGTGCCAAGGGTGGCAATCCCTTCTTGCAGATCACGGTTCCCGAGGCCTCGCGCAAGCTGATCCAGGCGTGCGGTCGTTTGATGCGCAAGGAGCAAGATGCCGGACGGGTGGTGGTGCTCGACAGACGCCTGCTGACCAAAGGCTACGGCGCCAGTCTGCTGGCCGCCCTGCCCCCCTTTCGGCAACGCATCGAGCCTTGAAATGAGCCCGCCCGCTCGTTGCCGAGCCGTCCTAAAGCTGTAAGAATAACCCCCGGCCCGTCGGGGCAATTCATCCATGACACGAGGATCTTTCATGCGTCTATCTACCAAGCTGCTCCTGCCGTTTCTGGGCTGGTTCGCCAGTTTCTGTGTGGTGGCAGCCGAGGCTCATTTCACCCTGCCCCGCCCCTATGTCATCTATCTGCTAGATGGGGCTCCGCTCAAAAAACAGCTGCTCAGCGAGGCACGTCAATTGCCACTGGCCCCCGGTCGTCATCAGTTGGTGGTGCGGTTTGAAAACAGCTACAAGAGTGCCGGCGATACCAACCTGATTGCCGGCGAGCCGCTGGTGCTGGATTTTGCCGTCAAGGGGGGCGAAAGCCTGACGCTGGCGTTTAATTACCCGCGGACCCTGCGGGCTGCCGAGGCCTTCTTGCAAAGCCAGTCCGTCACCATGGTGGATGGCAATGGCAAGGCCTTCCCCAGTCAAATAAAGGTCATGCCGAAGAAAGAAGGACTCCAGATCGGTCGTGACTATAAGGAAGAGCTGCTGGCCCTGGGCTGGTCTTTTGATGGGCTGCCACTGCCACAAACCGCCGCCAGCAGCCAAACCGCCGAGGCCGTCGACGCGACGCAAGCGGCATCGACCCCGGTGAACGGCAGTGAGCAGACGCTCAAAGCCCTCAAGCAATGGTATCTGCAAGCCGATCCAGCCACCCGTAAGGCGTTCCAGCACTGGATCATTTCACAACAATAACCTGACTTGTCACCAGGGAGGTGACTGATGAAAAGCAATCGTCTGAGTTGGTATCTTCCGAAGCTAGTGATGGCGGTACTGCTGTTTTTCGTTCTGCCTTCGGTCACCTGGCTGATGCACCACGGTACTGTGCCCTCACTTGGGGGCATACGGCTGGAGTTTATTCTGTTCGCCGCCACCCTCCTGGGGGTGGCTCTCTATCATAACCACACCATGTGGGTCGCCCTGTTGGGCCTCATGGCCATACTGTTTGTCAAATATCTGTTTGACGACAGCTTCTCGTTTTTGGCTCATCTGTTTGGCCACGGTGAGGAGCATGGTGAGTGGCGCATCCTGCTCAATCTCATCGGCCTCTTGTTCGGCTTTGCCATCCTTGCCAAACACTTTGACGCTTCCAACCTGCCTCAGTGGTTTCCCCGTGTGCTGCCCACCGATTGGCGAGGGGGCTTTTTGCTGCTGGTGCTGGTGTTTGTCTTCAGCTCCTTCCTCGACAACATAGCCGCCGCCATGATAGGCGGCGCCATGGCCTACGTCATGTATAACGGCAAGGTGCATATCGGCTACCTCGCCGCCCTGGTGGCCGCCAGCAATGCCGGAGGCTCTGGCTCAGTGGTGGGTGATACCACCACCACCCTGATGTGGATCGATGGGGTGGCGCCCATTGAGGTGTTACATGCCTACGTGGCTGCCGCCATCGCCCTGTTGGTGTTTGGTGTGATCGCCGCCAAACAGCAGGACAAGTATCAGCCCATGCTGCCCACCGCCGAGAATGGCTGCCAGATCGACAAGGTGCGCCTGCTGGTGGTGGCCCTGATCCTGGTGATGGCCATCGTCACCAACTACCTGTTTGACTTCCCGGCCCTGGGCGTCTGGGTGGCGATCTTGGTCGGCGCCTTGCTGACCAAAACCCCCTGGGACGAGCTCAAGCATGCTCTGCCCGGCACCATCTTCTTGGTGGCGTTGGTCACCTGCGCCTCCTTGATGCCGGTGGAGCAGTTGCCGGCGGCCTCCTGGCAGACGGCGCTGGGGCTTGGCTTCATCTCCGCCGTGTTTGACAACATTCCCCTCACCAAGCTCTGTCTGGAACAAGGCGGCTATGACTGGGGTGTGCTGGCCTATTCCGTTGGATTTGGCGGTTCCATGCTCTGGTTCGGCTCCTCTGCTGGCGTGGCCTTGTCCGGCATGTTCCCTCAAGCCCGCTCCGTGGTGCTGTGGCTCAAGCATGGCTGGCATATTCCCATCGCCTATGTGATTGGCTTCATGGTGCTGCTGCTCGCCTTGGGTTGGCACCCGCTGGATCACAAGGCCCCGCGGCAAAGCGCCGAGACGGTACAGCTTGCCCATCCTTGATATTTTGCGGCGCCAGTTTGGCGCCGCACTTGTACCTGGCCGCTGGATCGGCGAGGATCCCCTTACTTTTACTGTCACGAGATCACCATGAGCCAGCTCACTGCCGACATTCAGCAAAACTATGCCCTCTTTATTCAGCAAGCCCAGGAGACACAGCAGATCTGGGCCCTGCAATATGACGACGAATGGGTCGTGTGTGACTCGGCCGAGCAGTCAGGCCAGGATGTCATGCCCATCTGGTCTGCCCAGGCAGACGCTCAACGTCACTGTGTGGACGAGTGGGCTGACTACCAGGCCGCCCCCCTCTCGCTGGAGGAGTTCATGGAAGAGTGGATCAATGAGCTGGCCGAGGATCAGGTGCTCTTGGGCATCAACTGGAATGCAGATCTCGATGGCATTGAAGTCGACCCCTTGACCCTGGCCCGGGATCTGGCCGACGAGGAGCGCTAAGCACAGCGGGAGCCGGTGACGGCTCCCCTTGCCTGCCCTGCCGCGCCGGTTACAGGGCCTCGGTCTCCTGACCCGTGTTGCAGGCGTTTTTCTGCATGCCGTGGCTATGCCTGGCCGCCAGCGCTTGCTAGTTTGATAGGTAACAGCGCTCTACCGTTCCCCCGCCAAGCTTCAGCCAAGGAGAGCCTATGCAACGCGCCCTGCTTATCGTGGATGTACAAAACGACTTCTGTCCTGGTGGTGCCTTGGCGGTACCCCATGGCGATCGGGTGGTTCCCGTGATCAATCGCCTGCTGGACCGTTTTCCGCTGGTGCTGAGCTCTCAGGACTGGCATCCCGCCCAGAGCCGACACTTTGAGCGCTGGCCCGTGCACTGTGTGCAAGAGAGCCAGGGGGCGGCCCTGCACCCCGACTTGCAGGCCGATGCCATCCAGCTGCGGTTATATAAGGGCACCGACCAGGCCGATGATGGTTACTCCGCCTTTGAAGCCACCAACCTGGATCTGGCCCAGACCCTGCACCAGGCCCAGGTGGATCATCTGTATCTCGTGGGACTGGCCACCGATTACTGCGTCAAGGCCACCGCCCTGGATGCCATCAAGGCTGGCTTCGATGTCACTGTGGTGCTGGATGCGGTTGCCGCGGTAGAGCTCAACCCCGGCGATGGCATCAACGCCCTGCAGGCCATGAGCAACGCCGGCGTGCGGCTGACCCACTCCAGCGCCCTCTAGCTAACACAGTGGCCAGGCCGGCGGTTTCTTTTGTCCGCCGGCCCCCCTACAATATGCCCCCCATTTGAGCATCAGGATCAATTTGATGAGTGCCGCCATTTTCCTGCAAGCCGGGCGCGAGCGTTCCGTACTGCGCCGCCACCCCTGGATCTTCTCCAAGGCCATCGACAAGGTGAAGGGCAAGCCCACCGCCGGTGAGCCCGTGGATCTCTTCACGCACGATGGCCGCTGGCTGGCCCGCGCCGCCTGGTCCCCGGCCTCCCAGATCCGCGCCCGGATCTGGACCTTCGATCGGCAGGAAACCATCGACACCGACTTCTTCATCAATCGGCTACGCTGGGCCCAGGCCGGGCGGGATGCGCTGATCCAGCGCCAGGGCCTGAGTGCCTACCGCCTGGTGGCAGCCGAGTCCGACGGCCTGCCCGGCATCACCATAGACCGCTATAACGATTTCCTGGTCTGCCAACTGCTCAGCGCCGGTGCCGAGTACCATAAGGAGCAGCTGTTCGCCGCCCTCAAGCAGCTCTATCCCGATTGCAGCCTGTATGAGCGCTCCGATGTGGCGGTGCGCAAGAAAGAGGGGCTCGAGGAGCGTCAGGGGCTGGTGTATGGCCAGCTGCCGCCGGTGGATCTGCTGATCCAGGAGAACAACGGCGTGCAGATCCAGGTGGACATCCAAGGCGGCCACAAGACCGGTTTCTACCTGGATCAGCGGGACAACCGTGCCATCGCCGGCCGCTACGCCCAAGGCCGGCGGGTGCTCAACTGCTTCTGCTACACCGGCGGCTTTGGCGTCTATGCCCTAAAGGGCGGTGCCAGCGAGGTGATCAACGTGGATGTCTCCGATCCCGCCCTGGCCATCGCCCGCCGCAACGCCGAGCACAATCAGCTGGATCTGAGTCGTGCCCAGTTCGTCAATGAGGATGTGTTCAAGCTGCTGCGCCGCTACCGGGAAGAGGGCCAGCGCTTCGACATGATAGTGCTGGATCCGCCCAAGTTTGCCGAAAGCAAGGCCCAGCTGCCGGGCGCCTGCCGTGGCTACAAGGACATCAACCTGCTGGCCTGTCAGCTGCTCAATCCCGGCGGCATCCTGCTGACCTTCTCCTGCTCCGGCCTGATGGATGCGGATCTGTTCCAGAAAATAGTGGCGGATGCCGCCCTGGATGCCGGGCGCGAGGCCCAGATCCTCGAGCGGATGGGCCAGGCAGCAGATCATCCCATCGCCACCCCCTACCCGGAAGGCTTCTACCTCAAGGGCCTGGTGGTGCGCGTCCGTTAAGGACGGCCCCGTCTGGTCTCGCCCTGCCTGCGGGCGTAAAATGGCGGCTCAATTTGCAAGGAGCCGCCATGACAGACATTCGTCTCACCCAATATAGCCACGGCGCCGGCTGTGGCTGCAAGATCTCCCCCAAGGTGCTCGACAGCATACTCCACAGCAATTTGCCGGGCTTTACCGATCCCCGCCTGCTGGTGGGCAATGCCAGCCGGGATGACGCCGCCGTGGTGGACCTGGGGGATGGCCGGGCTCTCATCTCCACCACCGACTTCTTCATGCCCATAGTGGACGATCCCTTCACCTTCGGCCGCATCGCCGCCACCAATGCCATCAGCGATGTCTACGCCATGGGCGGTACGCCCCTGGTGGCCATCGCCATCCTGGGCTGGCCCATCGCCAAACTGCCGCCGGAGGTGGCGGCCCAGGTGATCGACGGCGGGCGCGCCGCCTGCCATGAGGCGGGGATCAGCCTGGCCGGTGGCCACAGCATTGACTCCCCCGAGCCCATCTTCGGCCTGGCGGTCAACGGCCTGGTCAGCCTGGCTGAGCTCAAGCGCAACGATACCGCCCAGGCCGGTGATCGCCTGTTTCTGACCAAGCCCTTGGGCGTGGGTATCCTCACCACCGCCCAGAAGAAAGGCCTGCTGCGGGAGGAAGATGCGCAGCTGGCCCCCGAGCAGATGTGCCGGCTCAACACCCCGGGCCGCGCCTTTGCCCGCCTAAGCGGCGTCCATGCCATGACGGATGTCACCGGTTTTGGCCTGGCCGGGCACCTGCTGGAGATGTGCGAGGGCGCTAATCTCCAGGCGCGGGTGGATCTGGGCGCCCTGCCCCGTCTACCAGCCTTGGAGCTCTATCTCGCCCAGGGCTGCGTCCCCGGTGGCACCCTGCGCAACTTCGATGCCTATGGCCACAAGCTGGCGCCCTTGGGCGAGTCGGAACGCAACCTGGTGTGCGATCCCCAAACCAGCGGGGGTCTGCTGGTGGCAGTGGCGCCGGACAGCTGCGCCGCCTTCTTGGCCTGCGCGGCCGAGCAAGGGTTGTCGTTGCAGGCCATTGGTGAACTGGCCACCTATGCCGGTGGCGCCCGCATCGTGTGGCGTGACGCTGTATGAGTCTGCCCACCCTGGCGGCCGATGCCGACCTGCTGCTCAGCGGCAGGCCCCTCATCGATCTGCGCGCCCCGGCCGAATTTGCCGAAGGGGCCTTGCCCCAGGCCATCTCCCTGCCCTTGATGAGCGATGCCGAGCGGGCCGCCGTGGGCACCTGCTACAAGCAGCAGGGCCAGGCGGCCGCCATCGCCTTGGGCCATCGGCTGGTCAGTGGCGACATTCGCGCCGCCCGGATGGACGCCTGGCTCAGCCAGATCCAGCAACACCCGGATACCCTGCTGTATTGCGCCCGGGGCGGCCTGCGCTCCGAGACGGTACAGCGCTGGCTGGCGGAGCAAGGCTGCGTGGTTCCCCGGGTCGAAGGAGGCTACAAGGCACTGCGCCGCTGTCTGATCGACAGCCTGGACCGGCTCAGCAACCAGCTGCCGCTACTGGTGCTCTGTGGCATGACCGGCTCCGGCAAGACGGCGCTGCTGCGACAACTGGCCAACGGGGTGGACCTGGAGGGACTGGCCCAGCACAGAGGCTCCAGCTTTGGCGCCCTGCCTCAGGGTCAGCCCGGCAACATCGATTTTGAGAACCGCCTGAGCCTGGCGCTGTTGCGGCAACGTCAGGCGCAGGCGCCCCTGGTGGTGCTGGAAGATGAGAGCCGTATGATAGGTCGCTGTACCCTACCCGCCTCCCTCTATCTGGCCATGCAGCAGGCCCCCCTCGTGATCCTGGAGGCGCCGCTGGCCGAGCGCATCGCACGCATTCAGCACGACTATGTGGATAGCTTGTGGGCGCGCTATGCCCAGCAGACGGACGCTGCCACCGCCTGGCTACAGCTGGCAGACTTTTTGACTGGCGCCTTGCAGCGGCTGGAAAAGCGGTTGGGCAATCTCTTGTGTCGCCAGTTGCAGCAGACTCTGCAGGCTGCGCTACAGGCCCAGCAGCAGGCCGGCGATGCCAGCGGCCATGCCGTATGGATAGGCCGTCTGCTCACCGAGTATTACGATCCCATCTATCACCGCCACCTGCAGCAGCGGCAGCAGCCCGTCTGGTTTCGTGGTGAGGCGGCCGCCTGCCTGGCGGCCTTGCGCCGGCACACCCTGCCCCCCCAGAGGCAAAGCCAATGATCACTTGCGTGGGGGATTCTAATGGCTGGGGCTGGGATCCGGCCGGTGGCCGTCACCCGGCGGCGCTGCG
>JAJOIN010000003.1 GCA_021209335.1 Aeromonadaceae bacterium | reverse complement strand
CTGGCACCGGCACACCGACAGCGAGGAGATCTACTACCTGCTGGAGGGCAGCCTGACGGTGTCGGTGCAAGAGGCCGATGGCCAGCTGGCGTCGTTCGGCTTGCAGCCGGGGGACAGGCACCTGTTGTCGCCGGGCATGGCGCATGCCGCCCTGGCCGGTGACGAGGGCGCGCGCTTCATCGCCGTGCTGGCGCGGGTGCCGGCATGATGCGCCGGGCCCTGCTCATCGGTTGCAACTGGGGGCTGGTGCATCTGGGCGCCTATCGCCAGGCCGGCATCGACGTGGTGGGGCTGCTGGGCCGCCATGAGGAGCCGGTGGCGCGCATCGCCCGGCAGCAGGGCATCCCCCATGCCCTGACCCGTGTCGAGGAGATTGCCGAGCTGGCGCCGGATCTGGTGAGCCTGGCCACCCCGGCCGTCAGTCATGGTGACTGGCTCAATCGGCTGAGCGACTATCCGGTGATCTGCGAGAAGCCCCTGCTGGGGCTCACCGGCTCGCCGGCGGATCTGGCCGAGCGGACGCAGCCCGTTTGGGTCAACTACGCCTTCGCCTTTCTCGACTCGGCCCGCCTGCTGGCGCAAATCCTGCCGACCCTGGGCCCGGTCCAACGGGTCAGCCTGGCTTGCCACTACCGGCTGCCGCTCACCTTCACCCCGGCCCAGTGGTGGCTGGAGGTGGCGAGCCACCCGCTCTCCTTCCTGGCCCACCGGCTGGGGGAGCCGCGGCTTGCCGCCGTGCATTCCCCCTATGCCCTGTCCGCCACCTTAGGCGGCGTGCCCGCCGAGTTGTATTGCGGCCCGGCGGCGGCGCCGGGTAGTCTATCAGCAGTTGGCGCTGCACACCCAGGGCGGCCTGCTGCGGCGTCGCCGGCCACTACCGGCCCGGTGAGACCTGGCGCTATGAGCCGCTGACCCTGGACGGGCGGCCGCAGAACGCTGGCGAGTGGTGCGCCGAGGATTGCTGGCTGCGGGCCAACCGACGCAGCCTGCTGGCCATCCTAGATCAGTTGGCTCGCCCGGCGCCCTTACCCCAGGCCCTGGGCGCCGGCCTGTTCAACCCCGCCAAGGCCTGGCCGCTGGACGCCCTGATCCAGGCGGCCTATGGCCCGGCGTGAGCGCGGTGCGTTAACGGCAGCATGGCCTTCCGCTCAGATCTGAAAATCGATGGCGGGTTCGTTGCCCATGGCGTTGGCCAATATGTCTGCCAGATCCAGAGCCGGATTACAGAGCTGAATGAACTGCCAGGCAAAGTTATGCTGAAACTGCCCCTGTTTGAGGCCGATCCAGGCGGTGTGGGGGGCAAACAGGTGGCTGCCGTCAAGCTGCACCAATCCCTGGTCGCGCTGGGGGTTGAAGGCCATGTCGGCCAGGATGCCGATCCCCATCTCTAGCTCGACATAGGTCTTGATGACATCGGAGTCCTGGGCAGTCAGCAGGATCTGCGGGGCTATGCCTGCCTTGGCAAAGGCCTCATCCACCCGCGCCCGGCCGGTCAACCCCGCCTGATAGGTGACAATCGGCCAGTTGGCCAAGGCCTCCAGCGTCAGGGGGGACTCGCGGGTCAAGGGGTGCTGCGCCGGTACCACTATGTTGTGGTGCCAGCGGTAGTAGGGAAAGGCGACTATGCCGTCACTCCGGTCGAGCTGTTCGCTGCTGATGCCGATATCGACCTCACCGCCCTGTACCAACCGGACTATCTCCTCCGGGCTGCCCTGACGCAGTTCCAATTGCACCAGTGGAAACTGCTGGCGAAACGCCTTCACCACCCGCGGCAAGGCGTAGCGGGCCTGGGTGTGGGTGGTGGCCACCAGCAGTCTGCCGGTATCCCGGTTGGCGAAGGTGCTGGCCAGTTTGCGGATGTTATTGGCGTCATTGAGGATGCGCTCGGCAATCACCAGCAGCTCCTTGCCGGGCTCTGTCATGCCCAGCAGTCGCTTGCCGAAGCGGATAAACAGTGCGATCCCCAGCTCGTCCTCCAGCTCTCGAATGTGCCGGCTGACCCCGGACTGCGAGGTAAACAGGGCATTGGCCACCTCGGTCAGGTTGTAATCCCGCCGGGCTGCCTCCCGTATGATGCGTAGTTGTTGAAAATTCACCTCATCGCCCCCTGCGTTGAGTGGCGGCCGAGCGCGGCAGCCGGTTGTTTTGCCTGATGGGGTCCGTCGACCGATGGGCAGGATACAGTCATTGCCCGCTTCCTCAGATCTGGTAGTCGGGATAGAACTGCGCCTGTCTGGCCATCAGCTTGACCCCCTGACCCGGTACCAATAGCCTGGCCGCCTCCTTGCTCAGCTCCGCCTCGTAGTGGGCCCCTTGGGTCTCGCTGTCGCCGCGTAGTTCCACCCGGATGCGCGGTCCCATGGGCAGCAGGCGGGTGATGGTGGCGCCGATGCCGCCGGGTGCATCGGCGGGCAAGATCTCCAGCTCGTGGGGACGGACATAGGCGATGGCGGCACTGCCGTGGGCCAGATGAGAGGCTGCCGGCCCGCCAAGCAGTTGCGCGCCGATGCCGAATCCCTGCTCCGCCACCCGACCGCGAAACTGGTTCACGCTGCCAAGAAAGCGGTGCACGAAGGCGCTGGCGGGCTGCTCGTAGACCTCGGTCGGGGTGCCGATCTGCTCGACCCGCCCCGCATTCATCAGTACCACCCGATCCGCCACTTCCAGTGCCTCCTCCTGATCATGGGTCACGAACAGGCTGGTGACGTGCAGCTCGTCGTGCAGCTCGCGCAGCCAGCGGCGTAGCTCCTTACGCACCTGGGCATCCAGGGCGCCAAAAGGTTCGTCCAGCAGTAACACCTTGGGCTGTACCGCCAGTGCGCGGGCCAGGGCGACCCGCTGGCGCTGGCCGCCGGAGAGCTGGGTCGGGTAGCGTGCGGCCACGTGGCTGAGCTGCACCAGATCCAGCAGCTCCTTGACCCGGGCGCGGATGGCCGCCTCGGCCGGGCGCTGGTTGCGCGGCTTGACCCTAAGGCCGAACGCCACGTTCTCGAATACCGTCATGTGGCGAAACAGGGCGTAGTGCTGGAACACGAAGCCGACGTTGCGTTCGCGCACATGCAGATCCGAGGCATCTTCACCACGGATGATGACGCGGCCAGCGTCGGCTTGCTCCAGCCCGGCGATGATCCGCAGCAGCGTGGTCTTGCCGCAGCCGGAGGGGCCGAGCAGGGCTACCAGCTCGCCATCGTGAAAGTCGAGGTTGATGTCGGCCAGTGCGGCGTACTGATTGAAATGCTTATTAAGTTGTTGAACCTGAATGCTCATGGCGGCCTCGTTAAAAACGGTGATTCAGTGAGATTGGGTGGGCTGACCACGCAACCGGGCCAACAGGGTTTCCCCCAGCAGGGTGAAGATCCCGAACAGAGCCAAGAGGCTGGCCACCGCGAAGGCGGCGCCGGTCTGGTACTCGTTGTAGAGGATCTCGATATGCAGCGGCAGAGTATTGGTTTGGCCGCGAATATGGCCGGAGACCACCGACACGGCGCCAAACTCCCCCACCGCCCGGGCGGTACAGAGCAAGAGGCCATACATCAGGCTCCAGCGGATGCCGGGCAGGGTGACGCGCCAGAACATCTGCAGGCCGCTTGCCCCCAGCATGATGGCGGCCTCCTCCTCTTCCGGGCCGCGTGCCTCCATCTGGGGCAGCAGCTCGCGTACCACAAACGGCACTGTGATGAAGGTGGTGGCCAGAATGATCCCCGGTGTGGCGAAGATGATCTTGATGTCATGCTCGCTCAGCCAGTCGCCAAACCAGCCACGGCTGCCAAACAGCAGCACCAGCATCAGACCTGCGATCACCGGCGATACCGAGAACGGCAGATCGATGAGGGTGATCAGCAGCTGACGACCGGGGAAGCGAAAGCGGGCGATGGACCAGGCTGCCGCAATTCCGAACAGCAGGTTGAGTGGCACTGCGCAGAGGGTCACCAGGGCGGTGAGGCCGAGAGCACTGAGAGCGTCCGGCTCGCTGATGGCGTGCCAGAAGAAGGCCAGACCCGGGCTCAATGCCTGAATAAAGACGGTGGCCAGCGGCAGCAGCAGCAAGGCGGCAAACCAGCCGAGGCCGACGGTGATCAGTAACCACTGCACCCACAGGGGTTCACGGATCACGACCGGTGCCTTGCGGCCGGGGGCCGCGTCAATGGCGATGGCAGATGAACTCATATCTGGCTCCCTCCGATACGAGCCCAGCTCCAGGCCTGTAACTTGTTGATGAGTAGTAACAAGACAAAAGAGAGCAGCAGCATCACCACGGCGATGGCCGAAGCACCGGCATAGTTGTACTCCTCCAGATGGCTCATGATCATCAGCGGCGCGATTTCGGAAACCATCGGCAGGTTGCCGGCGATAAAGATGACGGAGCCGTATTCCCCCACCCCACGGGCAAACGCCAGGGCAAAACCGGTGAGCAGGGCCGGCACCAGGGTCGGCCACAGCACCCGCAGAAAGGTCTGCCAGCGGTTGGCACCCAGGCTGGCGGCCGCCTCTTCCTGTTCGGCTTCCGCCTCCCGTAGCACTGGCTGCAGAGTGCGCACCACAAAGGGCAAGCCGATAAAGGTCAGCGCAATCACCACCCCGATGGGGTTGTAGGCGAGCTCGATCCCCAGCGGGGCGAGCCACTGACCGATCCAGCCGTTGGGAGCGAAGATAGCGCACAGGGCGATGCCGGAGACGGCAGTGGGCATGGCAAAAGGCAGGTCGATCAGGGCATCCACCAACCGACGGCCCGGGAAGGTGTAACGTACTAGCACCCACGCCAGGATCAGGCCGAACAGGCTGTTGAGCAGTGCCGCGATCAAGGCCGCCAGGAAGCTTAGGCGAAAGGAGGCGAGCACCCGGGGCGAACCGATCACCTGCCAGAACTCAGCGGCAGTGAGGTTGTTAACTGCAAACAGCACCAGTGCGGAGAGCGGCAGCAGCACCAGCAGGCTCAGATAGAGCAGACTGAACCCCAGTGTGGGGCCAAAGCCGGGCAGGACAGAATAAGAACCAAAACGCATAACATATCCATTTGTTATAGAAATATTTATTGACTGATTTTGTGCAATCACTGGGGCGGCCACAAACACCATTTCCGACTTAGCTAATCACTTTTTTGACTAACCCACAGGGTTGGTTTGGTGGGGGCTACCACCAGCTCCCCCCGTTGGTGGAGAGCCGCCAGCAACTGGAGGCCCTGTTGCCAGTTGCCGTGGCCGGATTGGACATTGATATGGCCGACTGCGCCGGCATCAAACAGCGGGATTTGCCACTGCTGACGCCAGTATTGAGCTCGCTCCAGGCTCATCCAGGGGTCATTGCGGCTGGCCACCAGTTGCGCCGCCACCATGAGCGGGCCGGCCAGGTTGTCATCGGCAACACCGAAGTAAGCCGGGTCGGCTGGGGCAGCCAGGAAGAGGGAGGCCACCTTGTCGGGTTGCTGCCTGGTCGCCACTATGGCCGCCAGGGCGCCGAAGGAGTGAGCCACCAGGTGCAGGCGGTTGCGACTGCGCCTCAGCTTACCGGCGAGTTTGGCACCCCAGACCCTAAGGTCGGGGGTGTCCCAAGGCAGTCCTGTCATGCGTTGCCAGTGGGGAAATTGCTGATGCCAGCGGCTCTGCCAGTGATCCGGACCACTGTTGTGTAGCCCAGGGATCAATAGGATCTTGTTCATCATGGTCTCCTGGCGGCAGGCCGCCGGTCTGCGTCAGCGATTGGGCTGGTAGATTTGATCAAACAGGCCGCCTTGGGCGAAGTGTTTCTTCTGGGCCTGTTCCCAGTCCCCCGCCACCTCCTGGACGGTGAACAGAGCCAGGTGCGGAAACTGGGCGGAGGTCTCCTGCAGGATCGCCGGGTTGCTCGGGCGATAATGGTACTTGGCGACGATATGCTGTCCCTCATCGGAGTAGAGATAGTCGAGGTAAGCCTTGGCCACCGCTTCGGTACCGTGCTTCTTGGCGACCTTGTCCACCACGGCAACCGGCGGCTCGGCCAGAATGGAGACCGAGGGCGCCACCAGCTCGAACTGGTCGCTGGCTCCGGCCTGACCCAGTACCAGCAAGGCTTCGTTCTCCCATGCCAGCAGCACATCACCGAGACCGCGCTCGATAAAGCTGGTGGTAGCACCGCGGGCACCGGAGTCGAGCACCTTCACATTCTTGTAGAGATCGCCGACAAACTGCTTGGCGTCCTCTTCACTGCCGCTTTTTTTCAGGGCGTAGCCCCAGGCAGCCAGATAGTTCCAGCGCGCCCCGCCGGAGGTTTTGGGGTTGGGGGTGACGATGGAGACGTCCTGACGCACCAGATCGTCCCAATCCTTGATTTGCTTGGGATTGCCCTTGCGCACCAGGAAGACGATGGTGGAGGTGTAAGGCGCGGCATTGTTGCCTAGGCGGCTTTGCCAGTCAGCGGCGGTCAGTCCCGCCTTGGCGATGGCGTTGACGTCATAGGCGAGCGCCAGTGAGACCAGATCCGCCTCCAGCCCATCCACCACGGCCCTCGCCTGCTTGCCAGAACCACCGTGGGATTGACTGATTACCACGTCGTCCCCCGTCCGGGCCTTCCACTCCTTGGCAAAGGCCCGGTTGTACTCCTGAAAGAGTTCGCGGGTGGGATCGTAGGACACATTAAGCAGGCGGATCTCGCTGGCCTGTGTCTGGCCCAGGGTCAGCAGGGTGAACAGTGTGAGTGCAGTCAGTTGCCGTTTCATGAGGGTGCTCCATCTCGTTGGGTTGAGTGGCAGCATGCCCTGACTTTTTTATGACTAGAACCAAGAAAAAACGCTTTGCTTAGCTCTTTTACTCATATCAATGGCGGCTGGCCTACGCGCCTCCTGGGGATCACGGCACAGATGGACGGTGGTTTAGGCTTGGCAATAAAAAACCGGAGCCCCAGAGGGATCCGGTTTCTGGTCGTCGCCAGCGTGCCTGTGGTGGTGTCAGATCTGCACGTCGCTGGCGGTGGCGCTGATCTTGTGGATGGCCAGATCCGCCCCCTGGTGCTCGTCCTCCTGGGAGAGGCGCAGGCCCACCAGCTTGGCCATCAGGCCGTAGATCAGCAGGGCGCCCACCACGGCGATGCTCACCCCTAACAGGGTGCCGATCAGCTGGCTCATGATGCTGACGCCGCCCAGACCACCCAGGGCCTGGCTGCCGAAGATGCCGGCGGCGATGCCCCCCCAGGCGCCACACAGGCCGTGCAGCGGCCAGACACCCAGCACGTCGTCGAGCTTGGGTTTACGCTGCAACCAGGTGAACACCAGGATGAAGAGGGCACCGGCCACGCCGCCCACCACCAGGGCGCCGGCCGGGTGCATCAGGTCGGAACCGGCACACACGGCCACCAGACCGGCCAGGGGGCCGTTGTGGATGAAGCCGGGGTCATTCTTGCCCATCACCAGGGCCACCAGGGTGCCGCCTACCATGGCCATCAGGGAGTTCACCGCCACCAGGCCGCTGATGCCCTCCAGCTTCTGGGCGGACATGACGTTGAAGCCGAACCAGCCGACGATCAGGATCCAGGCGCCCAGTGCCAGCATGGGAATGTTGGAGGGCGCAAAGCCCATCACCTGGCCGTTGCGTACCCGGCCCCGGCGGGTGCCCAGCAGCAGCAGGGCGACCAGGCCGATCCAGCCGCCCACCGCATGCACCACCACGGAACCGGCGAAGTCATGGAAGGCGGCGCCGTACCGGGCCTCCAGCCAGGCTTGCAGGCCCAGGTTGCCGTTCCAGGTGATGCCTTCAAACAGTGGATAGACCAGCCCCACCATCAGGGCGGAGCAGATCAGCATGGGGTAGAAACGGGCCCGCTCGGCGATGCCACCGCTGACGATGGCCGGGATGGCGGCGGCGAAGGTCAGCAGGAAGAAGAACTTCACCAGGGCATAGCCGTTGTCGGCGGTCAGGCTCTGGGCGCTACCCAGGAAGTTGTCGCCATAGGCCAGCTGATAGCCGATGAAGAAGTAGGCCAGGGTGGAGACCCCGAAGTCGGTGAGTATTTTCACCAGGGCGTTGACCTGGTTCTTGGCCCGCACCGTGCCCAGCTCGAGAAAGGCGAAGCCGGCGTGCATCGCCAGCACCATGATGGCGCCCAGCAGGACGAACAAGGTGTTGGCGCCAGTGACCAGGCTGGCCACCGCGCTGTTGGTCTCTACCACAAATAACCTCCGTAGGTGTCAAGTCGATCCAGCGTCGAGACTGTGGTGTCATTTGCACCACAAATGTGTCTTTGTGCACCCTTGGGGCGCAGCCCCTGTGCAGTTGGCAGCCAGTAAAACAAATCCCGTGCCAAAATGGCGAGAATACCGAGCCAAATTGGCGCTTATCGGTGTAACTTAATGATTTAGAATTGAATATTGATGCGCCAACTTGGCTCTTGATGGCAAGAACAGGCGTGTCTTCGTGCAGAGGTAAAGCACTTAAATGGTGCTTTGCACTTAACTGGTGCTTTGGGGGAGGGGCGGCCACGCACACGGCGTGGCCGGGGGCTCAGGCGGTCAAGCGCAGACCGGCGAGGTAGTAGTGGTTGGCCTTCTCGAACAGCCGCTGGCGCTCCATCAGTTCACCCAGCAGCCGGTAGTCCCGGGCGCTGGGCGTCAGGGCCACCGCCTTTTCCAGCAGCTGTTGTGCCTGGGGATAGCGCTGCTGTAAGAAGCAGAGCTGACCTTGGGCGGAGAGCAGGGCCGCCTCGTTGTCCTGCTCCGGGCCGTATTCTTGCAGCAGGTTCAGCAGCGGCTGATAGTCCGGCAGCTGCAACTGACCACACAGGGCCAACAGGGCCGGGTCACGACTCTGTTTGAGCCCTTCGCGCAGCAGGGTTTCCGCCTCCCCGTAGGCTTGCAGCCGGATCAGCTGTTGGCAGCTGGCGGCCCGCAACGCCACCTGCTGGCGCAGGGGCTTGGCCAGGGCGCGCCAGTAATTCAGCAGGGCCTCGCTGCCCTCTGCGGCCAGCTCGGCAAAGCGGGCCGGGTAGGCCTGCTGTTGCAGTCGGTGCAGCGCCGCCGGGGTCAACAGCTTCTGCTGCTGCAAGCGGGGCAGCAGCTCGATCAGGGCCTGCCAGCGGCCGGCGGCCAGCAGGGCGCGCTGATACAGCAGCAGCAGGCGCGGGTGTTTGGGCTGCTCGGCCAGCAACGGGGTCAGCTGGGTCAGTGCCAGCTCGGCTTGCCCATGGCGCAGGGCCAGACGGGCCGCCAGCAGGCCAGCGGCCAGGGCGCCTTGGGGATGGGCCTGAGCCTCCTGCAGGTAGCGATCCCGCGCCTCCTCCCGCCCTTGGGCATCGGCGGCCCGGGCGGCACCCAGGTAGTTGAGCAGCGGCAGCTGGCTGTCGGTGGCGCTGGCGACCAGCAGGCGTTCGGCCTGGCGGTAGTCGCCGGTGGCCAGGGCCAGCTGGCCCTGGCGGGTGCGCTGCAACGCCTTGTGGCTGCGGCGCACGCCGAACCAGTTGCGGGTGCGGCTGCCCAATGAGAGCAGCCGGGTGACCAGATATTCCAGCAGCAGCAGGGCGAAGTAGCCCAGCACCGCCAACAGGGCGGCACTGACCACCGTCATCTCGACGCTGTAGTGGCCGAGGATGATCTGCACATAGCCCTGGTGGCCCGCCAGATGGGGGCCGGCGAACAGGGCGAGCGCCAAGAGCAACAGCAGTAGCAGGATCCGAAACATGGCGCCTCCTGTCAGGATCGGTTCATCAGGGTGTGCAGTCGCTGCTGCACCAAGTCATCAAGTTGCGCCTGGCTGGCCAGGGTATCGGGGTACTTCTGGCTCAGGGGCTCGGCCAGCAGCTTCTGCAGTTCGGACTGCATGAACTGGGTGCTGCTGTCATCGGGATCGAAATACTGCTCCAGCCATTGACTGACCCGCTGCAGGCTCTCCTCGTAGACGGCGCTCTGCTCCCGGTAGACGGCCTGCTGGGCGTTGAGCAGTTGGGTGCGCAGGTTGGCAGTCAGGTACCAGCGCTGATCGGGTGCCAGCAGGGCCTCGCTGTCACTGTCCAGCCGGCGGATGCGGATGAAGTTGTCGGCAAAGCTGCGCCAGCTCTTGGCCAGGTTATCCCGCCAGTCGCCAAGGGACTCACTCACCCCCTGCTCGGCCGTCGAGGCGGGGCTGGGGCGCAGGCCCTTGATGGCAAGCTGATCCAGGTTGTCGATGAGGGCAGAAAGCCGTAACACCAGGCCCTCCCGATCCAGTTGGGGCAGGGCCTGCAGGCTGGCTTGATCGGCGGCAAAGGCCTGGCGCACCGGCAGCAGGGCCGGGTCGTTGAGGTCCCGGATGCGACCATCCGCCTCGTGCAGCAGCAGCAGGGCGCCGTTGACATCATGCTCCAGCCACAGCTTGCGGCCGGCCATGCGCACCAGGTAGTCGGCCTCCGCCAGCAGCCAGTCATTGGGCCGCCGGCTGCTCAGGGTCAGCAGCTGATGTTCCAGCTGGGTTTGTCGGTCGGTCTCCTTAAGCAGTTGCTGTTGCAGATCCCGCAGCCGCTCATCGGCCTGGGACAGCTGGTTGAGCAGGGGGCTCTGCTGTGCCTTGAGTTCGGTGAGTTGCAATTGCAACTGATGCAGTTCTGCCGTCTGCTGGTCGCTGAACCAACGAGCGTAACCGTAGACGCCGGCGGCGGTGCCCAGGGCCAGCAGCAGGGCCAGGGCGGCCAGGGCTCGGCCAGTGCGTGGTGGCTTGGCGGGTGAGGGCGCCGGGGTGGCTACCTTGGGCGCCTCGATCTGGGCCTGGGGCGCAGTCTGGGGCTCAGTCGCTTGTTCCGTCATCATGGGGTCCTCGTTGGCAGCGCTGCCAGGATGGCCGCGGTAGCGGCTCCCCGGGTCAGCTGGATGTGCGGCAGGCCGGCCTGGGCCAGCCAGTTGCCGATCCGGGTGCTGGGCACATAAAAGGTCAATTGCTCAAGCCAGGGGCGGGCCTCGACGGGCAGCAGCTGGCGCAAGCGGTTAAACAGATCGCCGCTGGTGATGATAACACTGTCCACCCCGGATGAGCGCCATTTGTGCCAGAGACTGGGCCCATCCAGCGGCAGCGGCTCCCGGCGATAGCATTCGCAGTAGCGCACCCGGGCGCCGCGGGCCGTCAGCTGCTGAGCCAGGAACTCGCGACCGCTGTCA
>JAJOIN010000105.1 GCA_021209335.1 Aeromonadaceae bacterium | reverse complement strand
GTCTTTGGTTCGCCAAAATTGGCGAATCAAACTTCCTTACACGGATGAAATCCAACCCCTCGATAAAGTCGTACTCGGCTATCCGATCCTTCATCCAGTTGCTGTAGTCCCGGCCTATCTCAAGGAATTGGTGCAGTTCCCGTCCGTTGACAGTCTGAACCGGTTTCCCGCCGATCTGCTGTTCATGCAGTGACACCAATTCTGCCAGCGCCCCGGCAATCCGCTGGCTGATTTTGGGCAAATCTTCGCCCTGGGCGGTACGCCCATCGTTGAAAATCATCATTCGTGGTCCCCTCTTAGGCGGCTGGTTTCGGCTGTTCGCTGGTGGGGATTGCGGCCAGGTAACGGGCGATCTGCTCACGGCTCAATGGCGCGGCACCACGGGCCTTGCGCTTCAGGTTCACCAGTTCCGCCAGCTTGCGGGCCTGGTTACGGTCTGCCAGCCAATAGCGTTTCAGGTGAACCATGTCCCCGCCCTGGTGCTGGTGGGGGAAATACTCGTCGTGGATGGTCACCCCCTGGCGGCGAAGTACACTCACCGAGTTGCGGAAGTTCAGGTCGTGTAATCCCGACAGCCCGGAAAGGGAACTGGTGCCGGTGGGGCCATTCTCCAGCAGGTGGAGGGCCACCAGCTCCAGCTTGGTAGCGCAACGGCTGGGGGCGGTGCTATGCTCGGCTTGCGTGTTTAGGGTCGTGCCTTCGGGTACGGCCTTTTGTTTTTTCATGGTCTGGCCCCCTTATGCCGCATGGCTGCGTTTAGCTTGCGGCTGCTGGTGGAGCCACAGCAGCAGATCGGACAGCAGCCAGGCGCAGCTATTGCTGCCAAGTCTGCGGCGGGTTGGAAATTTGCCCTGCTGCTCCAATTCCCAGGCTCGGGAACGGGACAGGCTGGTGATACGCTTACGCTCGGCCTCTCGGCACAGGCGCTCTGATTCGCCATAAGACGCCAGGATGGCGGCGCGGTCGTTGGTTGCGGTGACGGGTGTCGGATTTGGCATGGAGCCCCCTTAGGTGTTTGCTGCCGTTCGGGGACTATCAAATCAGAATAGAGACAGATCTCTATGCCCGGTAGAGGCTACCGGACTGCCGGTAACAGTTACCGGTGAGTGGTCATTTCTTCTTTCTTGGCCTGCCAGTTTCCATCGCTTCCGACAAGATGCCGGTCATTATTTGAAGTGATAGCGAGGATTTTCCATCCTCGAATAGAGTTGCCTCGTGGTTATAGACGGTTTCTGCCCAGTCGGTTGCCGTATCTCCGCACTCATCGGGCCATTTATGCTTTGCATAGATTGCAGCTGTGAGCACTTTTTCCCTGTTGACGGCGTGTCTTTCTGCGGTTGGATGTGGCTCGACCGGTTGTGCTTTTTCCATCGTGAGCTTAGCGATTTCATCTTGGGTGGAGGCAAGCTCATCCTGAACGGAAGCTAGTTGTCTCTTCAGTTCGACGATCTGGTCACTTTGTTTTGTGCCTTCCCTCAGTATCTGAAGTGCTCGGCTAGGGGGCTCATGTGGCGTGTACTTGCGATCAATAAACCCGTGGTAGGCCATCCACTCCCACACTTCACCTCCTTGAAATTTTGCCCCTTGAACAGCTGGAAACCTGTTATTGCGGAGGTAGGTTTGGAGTTTATTACCGGGAACCACTGTTCTCGAACCGTACCATTCAGGGTCTGGTATGTAGGCTTCTTCTACATAAAGCTCACCGTTTCGCACGGCATCTCTAAGTAATCTGGCGATAAGCTCGGCGGTTTGCCAATTATCGAACCCACCATCTCTAGCCTGATTGATAGATCCGTCAACGCTAATGGGATGGATTGAGGCACCAACTAGGGCCACTTCGTCAATTGTTACACCTCTGGCGAGCTTGATAAAAGCCGCCTTCCAGTCAGACAAATCCATGCGTCACCTTTTCACGCATACCTTGAAAGAGTTGCCGGGTCAGGCGGGCAAGGTGTTCCCGCTTTTCGATTGGCCGATCTAGGCCCGGCGTATTGGTTAGCCTTGCTTGGCAATGGGCAACGGGATCACCTTTTCGCCTGCAAGTAAGGTTTCGATTCGTTCCGCCCATTGATCCATGGCCTGGCGGATCTCGGCCTGGTAGTCATAGCGGGCATAGACCCCGAACACGTCGGAAACACCGGTACTGATGGTGTGATTGGTTGCCCGTTCTGCGACGTGTGGCGGTACGCCAAGGGATAACATTTGGGTCATGGCGGTGCGGCGCAGATCATGAGGCGTCCAGTGGGGGACTGGCTTGTCGTTCACCTTGAAGCATTCCAGCTTGCGCGAGACGGCCCGGGTGATGCTCTTTTCGATGATGTGTTCCCCATCCTTGCCGGGGAAGCACCATGGCGAGCCTTGCGCCAGAGTCTCCAACTCACGAAACAGGCTCTCTGCCAGTGGTGACAGGGGAACGGTATGCGGCTTGTCGTTCTTGGTTTGCGGCATGTGCCAGGTCATGGCCTGCCAGTCGATATGCTCCCACCGGGCGGCTATCAGTTCGCCTCGGCGCTGGCCAGTGACCAGCAGCAGCTTGAGGGCCAGGATGATGTGCTGGGTGAGGCCGGTGTTTGGCAGCCCCAGCCAGACGGCGCGGATCTCGTCCAGGGTCAGAAAGCGGTCGCGGGGCTTGCGCTTGCCCACCAGCATGGATGCCTTGATGTTGGCAATGGGTGATGCCTCGATGATGCCCACCTGCTCCCCATAGCTGAACATCTGCTTCATGGAGGCCAGCACCTCACGGGCCTGCCCTGGTGAGCCTCTGGCAATAATGTCCTCGATGGCCCCCACCAGTTGGGCCCGGCTGGCCTCGGCGGCTACCAGCCTCCCCAGCGCAGGGACAATGTCCACCTCGATCATCCGCTTTGTGTAGTCGGGATCGCGGCGGGCGCGGGTGATGTAGTTGTTGAACCATCGCCAGGCCAGGGCCTCAATGGTGTTTTCCTGCTTGGTCTTTTCCCGCTCCATCGCCAGGCGTTGGTATTCCGCCTCTGTGCGTTGCTGTTCTCGCAGTTCAAGCGGATCGGTGCCTTGCTTGATCAGGCCCTTGGTGGCGAGGTGCTGTGTTCTTGCTGCAGCAAGGGATAACTGGGGATAGCTGCCGTATTCGATCCGGCGTTTCTCTTTGGTGACTGGGTGGCGGTATTGGTAGAACCAAGTATAGGAATTGCCGCTATGGCTGATCCGCAACTGCAGTCCCTGGCCATCGTTCAGGGTCTGCTGTTTGCCGGTCGGCTTGGTTGCCTTGATGGTTGAATCTTTGAGCAATCCCATAGCTGCCCCCAATGAGCCCTATTTCCTGTGGGGCAATTGTGGGGCATTTTTTCTGGTAACTCCAGAGCATTCCCGAACACGCGAAAACAGGTGCCCCACGGAAACACATGATAAGTCATTGAAGTTATGGGAAATCGTGAAAAGCTACGAAAGCGTCAGAACACGCCAGGATTATCGGGGACTGCCTTCGGGACGAAGGGGTCGGAGGTTCGAATCCTCTCACGCCGACCAAATCAAAAAAGGGGTTAGCTTAGGCTAACCCCTTTTTACATTGTTTTTTGGCTCATCCGATCGGCCGAGCACAACCAAGTGGCCCAGCTCGACCCTAGCGGTTACCCGGTCCACTTTTGAGATCCAGCATCAGCATCACCATCAGCACCACAGCGGAGATCAGGGGGCCGTAGTCGAGGTAGATGTCGCCGTAGCCTGCCAAAAACAGACCCAGTGGCAAACCGATGACCAAAAGCAGTGTGCTGGAAAGGAAAAACCACATAGTCTCTTCGGGATGGTTGGTAATTGGCTTTGCTCTGCCGGCCACATTATATCGACTAACTTTGTGATATAAAGAGGCCTCCTGTTGTCCCAGCCGGGCCTGTCCGGCTTTGCAAACTCTTCACGCCGGATTGATAGACCATGCAACTGACCCTGTTCACCGATTATGCCTTGCGCACCCTCGTCTATTTGGCTTTGCAGGAGCCAGGCCGGTTGGCCACTATCACAGAGGTGGCGGAGACCTTCCAGATCTCCCGTAACCATGTGGTGAAGATTGTCCATCAGCTGGGGGTCAAGGGGTATGTGGAGACGGTGCGGGGCAAGCATGGCGGCATTCGTCTGGCGCGGCAGGCAGAGGCCATCAGCCTCAAGGATGTGGTGAGCGACATGGAAAACCTCACCTGTCTGATGGATTGCAAGCGCGAGGCGTGTCTGCTGACCAGTGGCTGTCGTTTTCAGGGCATTTTGCGCAAGGCGTTGCGAGCCTTCCTGGATGTGCTGGATGAATTTACCCTGGCCGATCTGGTCAAGGACGAGCAGCGGCTGTGTGGTTTGCTGAATCTGCCGATCCCCACCCGTCAACTGGACTGAGTCTGTCCGTTGGATCTGCCCGGTTCGAGCCAGCTCACCGGGCGCCGGAGTTGCCCATGTCCCTGATGTCTGACTTTTCCCTCTGGTGGCCCTTGCTGGGGCTGCTGCTGCTTTTTTGTTTGCTGCTGCTATGGCAGCTGCGTCGTCAGCAACTGGCGGCCGTGCTGGCGCAAGCCGAGCTGGCGCAGCAGGCGCAGCGGCTGCAAGAGCTACAGGCCGAACGTCAGCAGTGGCAGGAGCGTCATGAGCAGCAACAGTTGCAGCTGATGCGACTCAATAGTCGGCTCAAGGAGTACGAGACCCTGCTGCACGCCGAGCGTCAGCACCATGCCGAGCGATTGCAGCAGCAGCAGGATGCCGAGGCGCGGCTCGGCGAGCAGTTTGAAAACCTGGCCAACCGTCTGTTCGAACAAACCTCCGTGAACTTCCGGCAACTCAACCAGGGGCAGCTGGATTTGCTGCTCGGGCCCCTCCAGGCCCAGCTGGAGGGCTTTCGCCGCCAGCTGAGCGAGACCCATGCCGAAGAGTCTCGCCAACGCCATGGTCTCAAGTTCGAGCTGGAGCGGCTGGCTCAGCTCAATCAACAGATGAGTGCGGAGGCGGCGGCACTCACCCGGGCACTCAAGGGCGACAGCAAGCAGCAGGGCAACTGGGGCGAGGTGGTGCTGGCGCGGATCCTGGAGGAGTCCGGCTTGCGGGCGGGCCATGAATACGAGTTGCAGGTGGCCGCCACCAGCCGGGACGGTCAGCGCTACCAGCCGGATGTGGTGGTGCATCTGCCAGATGGCAAGGACATCATCATCGATGCCAAAGTCTCTTTGACGGCCTACGAGCGCTATTTCAATGCCGAAGATGAGGCGAGCCGGGCCCTGGCGCTCAAGGAGCATCTGGCCTCGGTACGCGGGCACATCCGTGAGCTGGGACGCAAGGATTATCATCAACTGCCCGGGCTGCGGAGCCTGGATTATGTCTTGCTGTTCATCGCGGTAGAGCCCGCCTTTCTCGTGGCCCTGGATGCCGATCCGAGCTTGGTGAAATTTGCTTTAGATAACAACATTCTACTGGTGAGTCCGACGAATCTGATGGTGGCGCTGCGCACCATAGACAACCTGTGGCGACAGGAGCGGCAACATCAAAATGCCCGTGTCATCGCCGAGCGCGCCGGGCGCCTGTACGAGAAGTTCCGCCTCTATTGCGAAGAGATGTTGGCCTTGGGGGGGGCCTTGGGCCGGGCGCAGGATAGCTATGACAAGGCCATGCAGCGTTTGGCGGGAGGACGCGGCAACCTCATCAGCCAGGCGGAACAGCTGCGGGCCCTGGGGGTGGAGGTCAGCAAGCCCTTGCCTGAGCGGCTGCGTGAGCAGGCCGACCTGAGTGCTGTGCCTGAGGAGGAGCCGGGCGCGCCTGGGCTGACCGAAGGTCCAGTCGCACAGCAGGAGTAAGCGCATGAGGATGCAGACAGTGGCGCCGCCGGAGGTCCGGGGCGCGAGTCAGAATGTGCGTCAGGGCAAATGCTCCCAGTGTGATTACCCTCTCTGGCGCCTGCGCCGCTATGGCCTCCTTGGGGCCGTGCCTGTGTGACCATTGCTCTGAGCTGGCGCGGCACCTTGATAAGGGCCGCTGACCGGGCGCCCGTCAATTCTTCCAGAATGACGGGAAAAACAGCACTGCCACCGTCAGTATCTCCAGGCGGCCCAGCAGCATATCAAAGCTCAGTACCCACTTGGCCGCCGCCGGCAGGCTGGCGAAATTACCTACCGGGCCAATCAGATCCCCCAGCCCGGGTCCCACGTTGCTGACAGCCGTCACGGCGCCACTGATGGCCACCAGGGGGGGCAGATCCAGCAGCCCCAAGATGGCGGCGCTGACGATAATCACCGTCAGATAACTCAGGACAAAGGCGACGATGGAACGGACGATGGCATCGTTGACCGGGCGACCGTTGTATTTTTGCGGAAAGACCCCGGAGGGATGCATCAGTTGGCGAGCCTGCTTTTGGAACAGGGCGGCGGCCACCTGGATGCGGAAGATCTTGATGCCGCCGGCCGTGGAGCCGGAGCAGGCACCAATCAGCATTAGAAACACAAACAGCACAGTGGTGAAGTGGGTCCAGGCGCCAAAATCGGTGAGGCCATAGCCTGTGGTGGTGAGCACAGAGATGATATTGAAGGTGCTGATGCGCAGGGCATCCTGGAAGCTGAAGGTCTCCTTATGCCACAGCCATAGGGTCATCATGCCGCTGACCACCAGCACCAGCCAGAAGAAGCCCCGCACCTGGGCGTCCTGAAACAGTATGTTCTGGCGACGGCGCAGGCTCTGCACATACAGCAGGAACGGCAGACCACCGAGGAACATGAACAGGCTGGCGGTCCATTGGGCGCTGTGGGAAAAGTGAGACATGGAGGCGTCTGAGGTGGAGTAGCCGCCGGTGGAGAGGGTGGTCATGGCATGGTTCAAGGCCTCAAAGGGCGTCATGCCACACAGCCAGTAGGCGACGAAACACAGAAACGACAGACTCAGGTAGACTACGACTATGTTCTTGGCCACGTTGGCCGCCCGAGGCGAGTCCTTATCTGACTTATCTGACGATTCAGTCTGAAACAGCTTCATCCCCCCCACGTTGAGGTAAGGCAGTACCGCCACCGCCAGCACGATAAAGCCCACACCGCCCAGCCACTGTAACAAGGAGCGCCACAGCAAGATGCTCGGAGCCATGGTGTCCAGCCCGGAAAGTACAGTGGAGCCTGTGGTGGTGACCCCGGACATGGTCTCGAAGTAGGCGTCGGTGAAGCTGATCTGGTTGATGAACACGAAGGGCAGGGCGCCGAACACACAAGCCACCGCCCAGACCATGCTGGTCAGCACAAACATGTCCCGCACCTTGAGGCGAAATTCGGCCTTGTGACCGTAGTGCAGGCAGATGAAGGCGGCCAAGTGGGTGATGATCACTGAGGCGAGAAACTCGGCAAGCCCCGGGGTGCCGCTGAAGAAGGCCAGCAGGGTGGGCAGCCACATGAACAGGGCCAGCTTGGAGAGGGTCAGCCCTATGGTGAAGATGATGGGTTTGAAATTGATCATGTCACAAAAAGAAGGGGCTGGGTTGGAAGAGGCGTTCGACTTCCGGGATGTGTTTCTTGTCCACCAAGAACATCACCACGTGGTCATCCTGTTGAATCACGGTGGAGTCGTGGGCAATGATCACCTCGTCGCCCCGCACCACGGCACCTATGGTGGTACCCGGCGGCAGCTTGAGCTCGCCGACGGTGCGCCCCACCACCTTGGAGGTGTTTTCGTCACCGTGGGCGATGGCCTCGATGGCCTCGGCAGCGCCGCGCCGCAACGAGTAGACATTGGCGATGTCGGCCCGGCGCACGTGGGTGAGCAGGGCGGAGATGGTGGCCTGCTGGGGCGACAGGGCGATGTCGATGCTGCCGCCCTGCACCAGATCCACGTAGGCGGCCCGCTGGATGAGGACGATGGCCTTGCGGGCTCCCAGCTTCTTGGCCAGCATGGCCGACATGATGTTGGCCTCATCCTCGTTGGTCACGGCGATGAAGACGTCAGTCTGATCGATGTGCTCTTCTTGCAGCAGCTCCTGGTTGGCGGAGTCGCCACAGAAGACGATGGTTTCCTCCAGCATCTCGGAGAGCTGTTCGGCCCGCTCCGGGTTGCGTTCGATGAGTTTGACGTTGTAGCGGGTCTCCAGCTGGCGCGCCAGGCCGGCACCCACGTTGCCGCCGCCGACGATCATGATGCGGCGATAGGGGTTTTCCAGTCGCTGCAGCTCGGACATCACCAGCCGGATATGGCCGGCGGCGGCGACGAAGAAGACTTCATCATCGGCTTCTATGATGGTGGTGCCCTGGGGACGGATGGGCCGGCCCTGGCGGAAGATGGCCGCCACCCGGGTCTCGATGTTGGGCATGTGTTCCTTGAGGGTGGCGAGGGCGTTCCCTACCAGGGGGCCGCCGTAGTAGGCCTTGACGGCCACCAGCCCCACCTTGCCGCCGGCAAAATCCACCACCTGTAGGGCGCCGGGGTATTCGATCAGCCGGCGCAGGTAGTCGGTGACCAGTTTTTCCGGTGAGATGAGGTGATCCACCGGGATGGCGTCGTTGTTGAACAGTGTCTCCTGCTCCGCCAGATAGGCCTGGGAGCGGATGCGGGCCACCTTGTTGGGAATGTTGAACAGGGAGTAGGCCACCTGGCAGGCGATCATGTTGGTCTCATCGCTGTTGGTCACCGCCACCAGCATGTCGGCGTCTTCGGCTCCCGCTTCCCGCAACACCCGGGGGTGGGAACCGGCACCTTGCACCACCCGCAGATCGTATTTGTCCTGCAGTTCGCGCAGCCGTTCCGTATCTGTGTCGATGAGGGTGATGTCGTTGTTTTCACCCACCAGGTTTTCGGCCAGTGTGCCGCCCACTTGGCCAGCGCCGACGATGATGATCTTCATGTTGATTACCGTTTGATCAGCTTGGCGTAGTAGAAGCCATCCATGTTCCCTTCCCCAGGCAGCAACTGCCAACCAGGGCGATCCGGGCCGCCATCCTGGGGCAGGGCCACCAGCTCGGCATCTGGGGTGCGTGCCATAAAGGCCTTGATCTGCTCACTATTTTCATCCGGCAGGACGGAACAGGTCGCATACAGGAGGGTACCGCCCGGCTTGAGTTTGCACCAGAGCGCATCGAGAATTTTGCCCTGCAGGATCACCAGTTCGGCAATATCCTCGTTGCGGCGCAGCCATTTGATATCCGGATGGCGTCGAATGACTCCGGTGGCGGAGCAGGGGGCATCCAACAGGATGCGATCGAAGGCCGGACCGGACCACCAGGTCTGTGGGCGGGAGGCATCGCCGCAAATCACCTGGGCGGTGAGCTGCAGGCGTTGCAGGTTATCCTGCACCCGCTCCAGTCGTTTGGCGTCACTATCCAGGGCGACCAGGCCGGCCAGTGCGGGCTGCCGCTCCAGCAGGTGCGCCGTCTTGCCTCCCGGCGCGGCACAGGCATCCAGCACCCAGTCGCCGGCTTGGGGATCCAGCAGGCGGGCGGCTTGTTGCGCTGCGCCATCTTGTACCGATACCCAGCCGTCGGCAAACCCGGGCAACTGGCTGACGTCACAGGGCTGCGCGAGGCACAGTCCCTCGCTGCCCGGATCTTCCCCGGCAACCGCTATGTCCTGTGCCGCCAGCAGGGCACGATAGCTGACTCTGTCATGATGACGACGGTTGACCCGTAGCCACAGCGGTGGGCGCTGGTTGTTGGCGTCGAGTATCGCCTCGTGCTGTCCGGGGTAGGCGGCCTTGAGCCGCTCAATCAGCCACTTGGGATGGGCAAAGCGACTGGTGGGTTTTTGATCCACCTTCTGCTGCAGGGTATCGGCCTGACGCTGCACATTGCGCAACACACCATTGAGCATGCCGCGGAAGGTCTCGCCTTTGAGCAGACGGCAGGCGGAGACGGTTTCCGACAATGCGGCATGGGGCGGAATGCGGGTGTAGAGCAGCTGATAGATGCCCACCAGCAACAGATAGTGCAGTTGGCGGTATTTGCCCTTGAGCGGCTTGCTCATCAGCTCGGCGGCGATGGCCTCCAGGCGGGAGAGCCAGCGCAGGTTGCCAAAGCAGAGCTCCTGCAACAGTGCCCTATCTTTGGCCGCCAATTGTTGTTGAGCGACTGGCAGCACGGTGGAGAGGGAGGCGCCCTGCTCCACCACCTCAAATAACACCTTGGCGGCTTGTGCACGAGTTTTCATGATGGATCCTGTCTAGGCCGGGAATGCCCCGGCCGATTCATGCCAATTGAGTCTGCGGGAGGAACCATTCCCGGCGGGAGTTGAGCAGTTCGTGGGCTTGCATCGGCTTCTTGCCCGGGGGTTGCAACCGGGTCAGGCGCAGTACGCCGTCGCCCGTGGCGACCTCAATGCCAGCCTTGCCAACCCGGACTATGGTGCCGGGTTGGGCGTCCTCGTGGGGCAGTACTTCCGAGTCCCACACCTTGATGGTGTGCTCGCCGCAGGGGAAGTGGCTGATGGGCCAAGGGTTGAAGGCGCGGATGGCGCGCTCCAGGGCAGCCGCAGGCTGTTGCCAATCCAGTCGGGCCTCTTCCTTGCTGAGCTTTTGCGCGTAATTGGCCTGCGTGTCATCTTGGGCTACAGCCGTCAGTCGTCCAGCCAGTAAGCCGTCCACCGCTTCCAGCAACGCGGTCGGGCCCAGCCCGGCGAGCTTGTCATACAGGCTGGCGGAGGTCTCATCGCTGGCGATGGGGCAGGTGCGGGTCAACAGCATGGGACCGGTATCCAGCCCGATATCCATCTGCATGATGGTGACACCAGTCTGGAGATCCCCGGCCCAGATGGCGCGCTGGATGGGCGCGGCACCGCGCCAGCGGGGCAACAGGGAGCCATGGACGTTGATGCAGCCCAGGCGGGGGGCATCCAGCACGGCCTGGGGCAGCAGCAGGCCGTAGGCCACCACTATCATGAGGTCAGCCTGCAGCTCGGCCACCACCTGACGGTCGGCGGCATCTTTGAAGTTGACGGGCTGATACACCGGGATCTGATGGGCTTGCGCCAGGACCTTGACCGGGCTGGGCGTGAGCTTGTTGCCTCGACCTGCCGGTCGATCCGGCTGGGTATAGACGGCGATGATGTTGTGACCGGCTTCCAGCAAGGCGGCCAGATGGCTGGCCGCAAAGTCCGGTGTACCGGCAAAGATGAGCTTGGGTGCGTGCAAGAGGAAACCTTAGGCGTCGTGACTATCGAAACGGCTGAGCTTGGCCAGCTTCTGGCGCAGGCGTTGTCGTTTGAGCGGGGAGAGGTAATCGATGAACAATTTGCCTTGCAGGTGATCCATCTCATGTTGCAGGCAGATCGCCAGCAGATCATCGGCC